>CAZMCV010000026.1:0-33246 GCA_964564645.1 uncultured Acetobacteraceae bacterium | reverse complement strand
TCAGGCTGTTCATGAAGGGCGAGCCCTCGATGATCGCGCCCGTCGTCGGGTTCCGGAGTGGCGCGCCGGGGGGCAGCAGCAGCAGGGCGATGAAGGCCAGCACGCCGAGGAAGGCGTAGCCGGCGTAGCGCAGCCCGCGATACTCCGCCTCGCTCAGCACGTTCTCGCCCGGCACCTGGTAGTCGCCGGTGTAGGCGCCGAGGCGGGGCTCGATCACCCGCTCGGTGACCAGCACGATGAGCACGGTGAGCATGACCACCGAGCCCAGGGAGAACCAGACGTTCGAGGCGAGGCCGATCGACTGGTTCGGGTTGACCAGGCGGATGGCGTCGTTGGTGATCTCGGTGAGGATGCCGTCCACCGGCACGATCAGGATGTTCACGAGGAACGCCGCCGCGACCGAGGCAAAGCCCACCGCCAGCCCGGCCAGCGGATGCCGCCCGACGGAGAGGAAGGCGGCCGCGGCCAGCGGGATCAGCACAAGGTAGCCGGCATCCGCCGCGACCGAGGAGACGATGCCCGCGAAGGTCAGAAGCCAGGTGAGCGCCCAGCGCGGCGAGACGATGACCAGCTTGCGGATCAGCACCTTCACCAGGCCCGATTCCTCGGCGACGCCGACGCCCACCATCGCGATGATGATCACGCCGACCGCGGTGAAGCCCATGAAGTTGGCCACCACGCCGGTGTACATGAAGCGGATGCCCTCGATGGTCAGGAGGCTCCGCGCCGCGGTGGTGGCGGGCTCGATGTCGCCGGTGGCAGGGTTGTAGGCCTGGTAGCTCACCTGCGCCCCGAGGACCGAGAGCAGGGTCGAGAGGACGATGATGATGCCGATCAGGTAGACGAAGATCATCACAGGGTGCGGCACCTGGTTGCCCACCCGCTCCACCCAGTCGAGGATGCGCTGCATCCTGGTCGGCGCGGCGGCGCCCCCGGCGGTGTCCATCACGCGGCGAGCGCGGCCAGGATCCGCGCCCAGCACCGCATGCCCTTGTGGAAGCTCTTCAGCTCGTACTTCTCGTTCGGGCTGTGGAAGCGGTCGTCCTCCAGTGCGAAGCCGGCCAGCACCACGTCCATGTCGAGGGCGTTCTTCAGCTGGGACGTGACGGGGATGGAGCCGCCGCCGCCGATGAAGACGGCCGGCTTGCCCCATTCCTCGGACAGCGCCTGGCGCGCCTTGGCGAAGGCCGGGTCCTCGACCGGGAAGGCGATGGCGGTGCCGGAACCGTGCTCCTTGAAGACGGCGCGGCAGTCGGGCGGCAGCCGGTCCTGCACGTGCTTGCGGAAGGCGGCGCGGACCTTGTGCGGATCCTGGTCGAAGACGAGGCGGAAGGAGACCTTGGCGGAGGCCTC
Source organism: uncultured Acetobacteraceae bacterium (assembly GCA_964564645.1). Lineage (GTDB taxonomy): Bacteria > Pseudomonadota > Alphaproteobacteria > Acetobacterales > Acetobacteraceae > CAZMCV01. Next base: position 31,893 of record CAZMCV010000026.1, on the reverse strand, counting down.
CGCCGGGATGACGGTCTTGAAGCCCTCGCCCTGGTAGCCGCCGCCCATGCCGTTGATCTCGCAGGTCGGGCGCGACCAGACCATCTCGAGCGCCGTGCGTCCACGCTCGCCCGCCGGGTGGGAGAGGCCGATGGCGCCGAGGAAGGCCTTCTCGTCGAAGCCGAGGCTGTCCCATTGGGTGCGGAGCGAGTTCGGCAGCTCCGGCACGCCGTCGTAGAAGCCCTCGAGCGTCACCCGTCCGTCCGGGTCGTGCAGGTCGGCCAGGATCCGCGCCAGCACGCGGTTCGGGTTGGCCGCGGCCGAGCCGAACAGGCCGGAATGCAGGTCCATGGCGGCCGCGTGGATCGTCACCTCCTCGCCGCACAGGCCGCGCAGCATGGTGACGATGGCGGGCGTGTTCGGGTCCCACATCCCGGTGTCGCAGATCAGGCCGATATCGGCCTTCAGCTCCGCCGCGTGGGACTTGAGGAAGGGCGGCAGGTTGGCGCCGCCCGATTCCTCCTCGCCCTCGAGTAGGATGGTGATCGGGACGGGCAGGCTGCCGGTCACCGCCTTCCAGGCGCGGCAGGCCTCGACGAAGGTCATCACCTGGCCCTTGTCGTCGGAGGCGCCGCGCGCACGCAGGAACCGCGTGCCGTCGGGCCGGGTCTCGATGTGCGGGTCGAAGGGGTCGTGGTCCCAGAGGTTCAGCGGATCGACCGGCTGCACGTCGTAGTGCCCGTAGAACAGCGCGGACTTGCCAGCGCCCTGCCGCGCATGGCCGACGACGATCGGGTGGCCGGGCGTCGCGTGCGCGACCGCGTCGAAGCCGATGCTCCGCAGGTCCTCGGCATGCCACTCGGCGCAGGCCTTGCACTCGGCGGCATAGGCCGGATCGGTCGAGATCGACTTCAGCCGCAACAGCGCGAACAGGCGCTCCAGCGCCGCGTCCAGATTGGCGTCGATATGCGCGAGGACCGCGTCCAGCCTGTCCGTCATGCGACCTCCCCTGCGGCGGTGGCGGCGGCGACGGGCGCCGCGCCCCCATCCGTCCCGTTGCAGCCAAGGCTAGCGCCCGGAAGCGTCCGGGCGGAAGCGTCATTCCGCCGCGCCACCGCTCGCCTCAGAACCGCCCGATGGCGGCGAAGAGGATGCGGTTGGCGATGCCGTGCCCGACCCCCGCCGAACCCGCGGCGATCGCGCCGCCATACAGGTCGCGCCGGGTGAACAGGTATTCGAAGCCGATATCGAGCCAGCCCGTGTCCACCCGCCCGCCCCGCTCCTCGGCGAAGGGGCTCCAGATCAGGTTGACGAAGACCTGCTGCAGCTCACGGTTCAGCGCCGTGGCGCTCGGCGAGCCCGGCGCGAATTGCAGCGCGTAGGAGGGGAAGTCCTGCCGCGACCAGGAATAGGAGACATTGGTCCGCCATTGCGGCGACCAGAAGCGCCGATAGGCCGCCGTCAGCCCCCAGGTCGGCACCGGGTCGAGCGACAGCGCGCCGAGGCTGCCCGGCAGGCCGAGATTGCTGACCGCGTCGATGCCGGCGCTCGAGCCGAAGAAGTAGCGGCCGATGCCCTCGCCGTAATAGGCCGCGCCGACGATCTCGTCGGGCCCGAAGGCGTCCGACAGCGCGCGCATCGGCACGCGCAGATGCCCGGCGAAGCCCCATGCCGTCGTGTTCACTCCCGGGCCCGCGCCCGGCGCGTTCGTGCCCGCCGTCTCGACCCGCAGGTTGCGCAACAGGCTGCGCAGCCCGGCCTCCCACCCCGCCTCGCGCCAGGTCAGCCGGCCGAGCACATCGGGCATGGTGTTGATCGCCGGGCTCGCCCCGCCGGCGAGCGTCGAACTCGGATTCACCACCCCATCGGCCGAGGCGTAGTTGGTCTCCGGCGTCTCCAGTGAGAACTGGCCGGTAAGCCCCGGCAGCAGCCGCCCCGTCACCCGGAACTGCGCCTGGCGCACGAAGGACTGGTTGAGGTTCGTCGCATCGATCAGGGTCTCATACAGCCCTTCGTTCCAGAGGCTGTTGGCGAAGCCGAAGAGCACCCGGAACCGCTCCGAGCCGATCTCCGCCCAGGCCTGGCGAAGGCGGAAGACGGCGTTGTTGCTGAGCGGCGCGCCGCCGCCGAAATCGCCCTCCAGCCGCGTCTCCAGCGTGCCCCAGCGGGTCAGGGTCCGGCTGTCCACGCCGATGCGGCTGAAGCGCGCGCTCATCCCGAAATCGCCGCCCTGCGCGTCGGCGGCGCTGCCGGTCAGCGGGATGGTCGATGGCGGCGGGGCGTCGGACGGGTTGCGCCCATTCAGGTCGACCCAACTGGTGACCTTGGCGAAGCCGTAGAGCCGGACCTGTGTCTCGGTCCCGGCCACGCGCAGCGCGATGCCCGGCAGGTCGGAGCGCAGCGCCTCCTCGGTGGCGAAGTCGCGGCCCATGGGATCGGGCGGATCGAGGCCGGGAATCGGCGCCGTGGCGGCCTCGGCGACCTGGCGCAGGGCGGCGGCCTCGCGCTGCGCGGCGCGCGCCTCGGCCGCGGCCTGGCGCGCTTCCTCGGCCGCCTGCTGCGCGGCCCGGAGTTCCGCGCCGGCTGGCCTGGTCCGTGCGGGCGGCGTCGCGGAGGCGGTCGCCGGCCGCCGCGGCTCGGACGCCGGCGCACGGGGCGCGGCGGAGCGGGGGGGCTGCGCGGCCCGAGCCTCGAGCGCGTCCAGCCGCCGCTGGAGCGATTCGAGCTGACGCCGCAACTCGGCGATCGTCGCCGCGTCCCCGCTGCCCTGGGCCTGGGCACGCGATCCGGCAGGCAGGACCGCGAGGCAGGCCAGGATCAGCGCCGCCGCGGCCCGGCCATCCCGCCGCCGACGCGCTGGGCGGTCGTTCACCTCGGGCTTTGCGCGGCCGAGGCGCGGCCGGCGGCGACGCCCTGCTGGAAGGCGCGGTCACGGCTCTGGACATGCTGGTCCCAGGCCAGGCCACCGGCGGCGCCGACACCGGCGCCGATGGCGGCGCCGAGCCCGGCATTGCCGGCGATGGCGCCGATCAAGGCGCCGCCGGCGGCGCCGCCCAGGGCGCCGGTGCCGGCGCGCTGGGCCGTCGGGCTGAGATCCGCGCAGCCCGCGAGCGTCGCGAGGGTGGCGGCGAGGAGGATGGCCTTGGGGGTTTTCCGAATGCGGTTCATGGGCGTCCTCCGTCTCAGCGCCGGCTGCCGCGGCTGCTGCCCGACGCGGGTCGGGCAGGGCAGGGGTAGGCGGTGGCCGCCCAGCGCATCACGCCGATCAGGGCCTTCTCGCCCGCCGCCTCCGGGTGGTCGCGCACCCAGGCGACGAAGGCGTCCTGGGCCGCCTCGATGGTCGGGGAGGGGGTGGGCAGGCAGAAGACCGGCGGGCGCCCGGCCGGGCCGGCCGTCAGCTCCGCATGGTACTGGCCGGTGGCGATCAGGAAGCCACGGCAATAGCCGACCGAGGCCGCACTGATCATGTCCGTGCCCGCGCCCGAGGCGCACATCTCGGCCAGCGTGCCCGCGGTGACGCCGACCGGCGAGGGTGTCGGCGGGGTCTGGGCCGCGGCGGGCCAGGAAGCCGCCGCGACGAGCAGGCCGAGGATCGCGGTGGCCCGTCTGGCGTGGAAGCGGACATCTCCTTGGGCGCGGTGCGGTCGCATGCTCGGTCTCTCCTGGCCGGACCCACGCCATCGCAGCGGCCGCACCGCCGCCTCGGGGCGGGTGCGGGCGCGCGATGCGCGTCGCGCCGGCGAGATCGATACTAGGCACGGATCGTCCCGCCGGGCATTGCCCCAACCTTCCGTCGATTGTGCCGGGCGTCCCAAGCCTGGCCGCTGCACCGGCACCGCCTCTGCCGGCCCTGGGAGGTGAGGGGGCGCGTCCTCGCCCTGCTCGACCGCGTCGGCATGCCGCCCGACACGCTGGAACGCGACCCGAGCCAGCTTTCCGGCGGGCAGATCCGGCGTGTCGCCATCGCCCGCGGGCTGGCCTCTCAGCCCAAGGTCATCGTCGCCGACGAGGCGGTCTTCGGCCTCGACGTCTCGACCCGGGCGCAGCTCCTGAACCTGCTGCGCCGCCTGCAACGGGAGATGGGTCTCAACCCTGCTGTCCATCACGCAGGACTTCGCCGTGGCCAGCCATCTCCGCCGGCACATCGCGCTGATGCATCTCGGCCGCATCGTCGAATGAGGACCGACCCGGGCGGTGCTCGGACCTCCTGCGCACCCCTGCATGCGCGCGTCACGCAACGCCTCGCCGCGCTTTTCACGCCGATCGCGGAGACGCCCGCCGGAGGGATCCCGAGCTCGATCGACCTGCCGCCGGGCCGCCTCCGGGCCCTGAGGCGGACGCGCCTGTGCCTCAGCGCTCCGCCCCCGCCCTGCGCGTTCGGCCCCGGAGCGCCGCCTTCAGGCGCGCCGTCGCGGTCCGGCCCAGGGTCAGCGGCGCGTCGAGCCCGTCGAGCGCCACCTGCGAGAGGTTGCGTCCCCGCCCGTGCAGGCCGCGCACGCGGTCGAGGTTGAGGATCGCGGAGCGGTCGACGCGCAGGAAGCGGCCCTCGGGCAGCAGCGCCTCGAAGCGCGACAGGGTGCGCAGGAGCAGAAGCCCCGGCCGACCCGCCAGGTGCACGCGGGTGAAGTCGCCCTCGGCACGGAGCGCCACGATCTCGGCGGGGTCGGCCAGCAGGGTGCGCCGCGGTGTCCGCAGCGCGATCGGGGCGCGGGCGGCGTCGGGCCCGGCGACCGCGCCGAGGAGCCGCGCCGCGCGGGACAGGGTCGCGGCCATCCGCTCCGGCAGGATCGGCTTCAGCAGGTAGTCCACCGCTTCCACCGCGAAGGCCTCGACCGCGTGCTGCGGATGCGCGGTGACGAAGACGATCCGGGGCCGCGGCGAGATCCGGGCGATGAGATCGAAGCCAGTGCCCGCGCCGAGGTCGATGTCGAGGAAGACCAGGTCGGGATGCTGCGCGGTGACGACATCGATGGCAGCCTCGAGCGAGTCGGCCGTGCCGACGACCTCGACCTCGGCATGGGCGGCCAGCAGGCGCCGCACCGCGCGCACCGCCAGCGGCTCATCGTCCACGATCACGACGCGCAGCATGTCACCCGGGTCCGGGGGCAGGAAGCGCGGCGGGGCGGCGGCCCCGTCAGGCGGCGGCGCAAGGCTTGCCCGCCAGGACCAGCCGCGCCAGCACCATGCCTTCCCGCTGCGACAGCTCGAAGCGGTGGCGCCCCGGATAGTGCAGGGCGAGGCGCCGGCGCAGATTGGCCAGGCCCACGCCGCCGCGCCCGCGGGCCTTCGTCCCCCCGCCGGGATCGCCCAGGCGTCCCGTGTTCGTCACGCAGACCTCGAGCCCTTCGCCTTCCGCGCGAAGCGCGACCACGACCTCGAGCGACGGTGCGCGCTGCCCGTGCTCGATCGCGTTCTCGACGAGCGGCTGCAGCAGGAAGCTCGGGATGGAGCGCGCGGCGGCGGCCGCGTCGATCTCCAGCCGAACCCGCAGGCGGGGGCCGAAGCGTGCCTCCTGCACGCGCAGATAGGAGGCCAGCGCCTCCGCCTCGGCCCCGACCGTGACGATCGTCAGATCCACCCCGGCCAGGGTCTGGCGCAGGAACACAGCCAGGTCGCGCAGCATGGCGAGCGCCGCGTCGGGATGCTCCGGAATCTCTTCGCCGATCGCGTTCAGCGCGTTCAGCACGAAATGCGGATTGAGCTGCAGCCGGAGCCTCTGCACCTCGGTCCGGAGCTGCTGCGCCTCGGCCTCCGCCGCGCGGCGCTGCGCCGCCCGGCGCGCTCCCTCCGCCGTCGTCCAGAAGCAGGCAAGGCTCCAGATGGTGAAGATCATGAAATAATAGACGAGCGACAGCATGGCCCCGCCGAAGCGCGACCCGGCATCGAGGTCGAGCCCGAGCATCGCGCGGAGCGCGGCGCCCGCCGCCACCACGACCGAGGCGGCGGCGAGGCTCGGCCCGACGACCCAGCCAAGGACCGGCAGGCTGATCCGGTCCGGCAGGCCGAGCCGGGCGAAGCCCGCGCGCAGCGCAGCGGCCAGCAGGACGATGAGCGGCGCCAGGACCAGCGCCATGACCAGCGCAGCGCCGGGGCTCGCATAGACCGTCAGCAGGGACAGCGCGTCGACGAGGGCGAAGACCGCCCATGCCGCCGTCTGCACGCGCCCGTCGACCGCCCATGATCCCGCCGACGCCGCGTGTCCCGCCGAGCCCGGCATCGGCGTTGCCTCCGCTTCCGCCGGTCCCGCCCCATCCGGGGACCTCGCAGCCCGCGGCGGAAGCTAGCGAGCGTCGCTCGGGGCGGCAACCGGGCTGCCCGCCCCGCCGAGTTTCCGGCCCGGTTCACCGATTCCATGCCGCCTCCCCGGTCCGGCCCCGCCGGGACGCGTGGTAGGGCCGGGCGGGACGCGCTCGCCGCGCACAGCAGAGGGACCCACCCCGTGGCCGATTCCACCCATGCCGGACGCATCTTCGCCGCCGATTCCGCCGGCGCCGACATCCAGGGATTCGACCCGGCGCACGACAAGCTCGATCTCGGCGATGTCTCCGTGCACAATTTCATCTCGGTCGACACGCCGACCGGGATCGGCTTCCTCGACCCGTGGTCCGGGGAGACGCAGGTGGTCGTGGGCGTCTCGCTCGGCCAGCTCACCGTCGACAGCTTCCTGCCCGTGACCAATGACCATCTGCGCCAGTGCCTGAGCGGCGCGCTCGCCTGGGAGCAGGGGATCACGCCCGAGCCGGACACGGTCTATGCGCGCTCGCATGAGCTCGGGCGCATCGACAGGGTCGCCTTCGACCCCGCCACCGATGTCGTCGATTTCCGCTACTACGCCTCGCGCGAGCAGATCGCCATGGCCGATGGCGCGGAAGGGGTGGTGATCTCGAACGCCGGGACGGGCCAGGCGCTGATCCTCCTCGGCGTCACCCTGGCCGAGCTGACGGTGCGGAACTTCGTCTTCTACCCGGCCCAGGTGCGCGAGGATCGCGTCCACCTCCAGCTCGGCTTCGCGACCGTCCCGGACAGCCAGATCCTGGACCAGGGGGTGCCGATCGTGGGCACCGATGCCTGGCCGAGCGGCATCGGCGCGGGCGACCCGCCCTCCGGCGCGACGGGCACCACCTACGCGATCGCGTGGCAATACGGCACGGACACGGTCCTTGACTTCGATCCCGCGGTGGACCGGCTCGATTTCGGCTGGTTCAAGGCGCCCGAGTTCTCGGTCGCCGAGACCGGCGGCTCCACCGTCATCAGCATCGCGGGCAATCGCCAGACCTACACGCTCGGTGGCGTCGGGCTCGGCGAGCTCGAGATGGGCAACATCCTTGCCCTCGATCCCGGCGCGCGGGCGGAATGGCAGGCGGTGCTCGACGCCGCGCCACCGCCGCCCGCGCAGCCCGCCATCTCGCTGCGCGATGCGCAGGTGGTGGAGGGCGATGACGGCGCGCGCAGCCTCGTCTTCACCGCCAGCCTCTCCGCCGCCGCGACGGCGCCGCTCAGCGTCGGCTACACGACGCGCAACGGCAGCGCCCGCGCGGGCGAGGATTTCGCCGCGACGGTCGGCACCCTCGGCTTCGCCATCGGCGAGACGGAGGCGACATTCGCCATCCCGGTGCTCGGCGACCGGCTGACGGAGCTGACCGAGACGCTGACCGTCCAGCTCTCCGCGCCGAGCGGCGCCACCATCCTCGACGGTACGGCCATCGGCACGATCATCGACGATGATGCCGATCCCGCGCCGGGCGTACCGCCCTCGATCGCCATCCTCGACTACGCGACGGAGGAAGGCGATGCCGGGCTGACGCATATGCGGATCGTGCTCACGCTCTCGAAGGCGTCTGCCCAGCCGGTGACGGTGCGCTACGTCACGGAGGACGGGTCGGCGACCGGCGATGCGGATTACGAGCGGCTGGGCGGCACCGTGACCTTCGCGCCCGGCGAGACCAGCCAGACGATCCACGCCCACATCTTCGGCGACACCCTGGGCGAACCGACCGAGGGCTATCGGATCCGGCTGTCCGATCCCGTCGGCGCCAGCATCGCCGATGGGGTCGCGGTGGTGACGGTCATCGATGACGACCGCGCATTGCCGCCGCCGACACTCTCCATCGCCGATGCCTCGGTCGTCGAGGGCGATGCCGGCAGCCGGCTGATGCGCCTGACGGTGACGCTGTCGCGCGCGGCGACGGGGACCGTCACCGTCGACTTCGCCACCGCCAACGGCACCGCGACCGTGGGGTCGGACTATGCGGGCCGGGGCGGGACGCTCCGCTTCGCCGCCGGCGAGACCACCGCGACCATCGAGGTGCCGCTGCTGGGAGATACGCAGGTCGAGGCCGACGAGACCTTCGCGGTCCGGCTGAAGGATCCGACCGGCGCGACGATCGCCGACGGCGAAGCGACGGCGACGATCACGAATGACGACGCCGCCCCGGGCGGGGCCGGCGGTGCGGTCTCCTACGCGGTCACCGATGACTGGGGCGCCGGCTTCGTCGCCGACATGACCGTGATGGCGGGCGCCACGGGCCTCGATGGCTGGACCGTCGCCTTCGATGCGCCCTTCGCCATCACCGGCATCTGGAATGCCGAGATCGTGTCGCACACCGGCACGCACTACGTGATCCGGAACGCTGCCTACAACGGCACCGTCGCGCCCGGCGGCGCGACCAGCTTCGGCTTCCAGACGAGCGGCGGCGCAAGCGATGCGGTCACCGGCCTGACCCTGAACGATGCCGGCGCGACGCCGGTGCCGAGTGTCTCGGTCGCCGACGCCGCGGTGCTCGAGGGCGTCGCCGGTCCCGCCGGGCTGCTCTTCCGCCTGTCGCTTTCCGCGCCGAGCGATGCGCCCGTCACCATCGGCTACGCCACGGGGGATGGCAGCGCCACCGCCTGGTCCGACTACCTGCCGCAAAGCGGAGCCGTGACCTTCGCGGCCGGAGAGACGACGCGGCTCGTCCGGATCCTGGTCGCCGGCGATTCCACGCCCGAGGCCGACGAGACGCTGCGCCTCACCCTCTCCTCGGCGACCGGTGCCGCGATCGGCGATGGCGTGGCCCTCGGGACCATCCGCAACGACGACGTCCCGCCCGCGGGTCCGACCCTCTCGGTCGGCAATGCCAGGGTGACCGAGGGCGATGCGGGCAGCACCGGCCTGGCCTTCACCGTGTCGCTCTCCTCGGCCGCCGCGACCCCGGTCACCGTCGGCTATTCGACCGCGGACGCGACGGCGCGGGCCGGCGCCGACTACACGGCGCGGAGCGGCACGCTGACCTTCGCCCCCGGCGAGACCAGCAAGGTCGTGACCGTCGCGGTCCGTGGCGACGCGGGCTTCGAGGCGGATGAATGGGTGACGCTGACGCTGTCCTCGCCCTCCGGTGCGGCGATCGGCACGGGGACGGGCTTCGGCCTGATCCAGAACGACGACGCCAGGCCGCTGCCCGCCCTCTCGATCCACGATGCCGCGGTGATCGAGGGCGACGCGCCTGCGGGGGCTGGCTGGTTCAGCACCGCGGGCAACCAGATCGTCGACGATGCCGGCGCGCCGGTGAAGATCGCCGGTGTCAACTGGTTCGGCTTCGAGGGCACGAACATGTGCCCGAACGGCCTCTGGACCCGCGGCTACCAGGAGATGATGGACCAGATGCTGGCGGAGGGGTTCAACACCATCCGCCTGCCCTTCTCGAGCGACATGCTGCACGCGACGACACCCGCGCTCGGCATCGACGCCGCGAAGAATCCGGACCTGGTGGGCCTGACGCCGATCGAGGTGATGGACCGCATCGTCGCCTATGCCGCCGAGATCGGGCTGCGCATCATCCTCGACCACCATCGCAGCGATGCCGGCGCCGGCACCTCCGCGAACGGCCTCTGGTACGATGCGCAGCACACGGAGGCGCAGTGGATCGCCGACTGGCAGATGCTGGCCGCGCGCTACGCCGACCAGCCCGCGGTGATCGGCGCCGATCTGCACAACGAACCCTACAATGGCAGCTGGGGCGGCGGTGGTGCGAATGACTGGGCGCGGGCCGCCGAGGCCGCCGGCAATGCCATCGGCGAGGCCAACCCGAACTGGCTGATCTTCGTCGAGGGGATCGCCAGCTACGGAGGCGAGAATTACTGGTGGGGCGGCAACCTGATGGGCGTGCGCGATCGCCCGATCGTGCTCGATGTCGAGGACAAGCTCGTCTACTCCGCGCATGACTACCCGAACTCGATCTACCCGCAGCCCTGGTTCCAGGGGCCGGATTTCCCGGGCAATCTGCCAGAGACCTTCGACGGCATGTGGGGATACATCCACCGCGAGGAGATCGCCCCGGTTCTGGTCGGCGAGTTCGGGACGAAGCTGACGGACCCGAAGGACGTCGCCTGGTTCGAGGCCATCACCGCCTATCTCGGCGGCGATTTCGACCTGGATGGCGACAGCGACCTCGCCTCCGGGGAGGAAGGGATCGGCTGGACCTACTGGTCGTGGAACCCGAATTCCGGCGATACCGGCGGGATCCTGCAGGATGACTGGCGCACGGTGAACGAAGACAAGCTGGCCTATCTGCAGCCGATCATGTTTGACCTGCCCGGGACGGATGGCGCCGCGGCTTCCTATGCCGAGTTCACAGTGGTGCTGTCCGCCCCGGCCGCGACGACAGTCACCGTGGCCTATGAGACGGTCGCCGCAACCGCATCGGAGGCCGACTTCGTCGCAAGCGCCGGCACCGTGAGCTTCGCCCCGGGCGAGCAGTCGAAGCGGGTGCGCATCGCCATCCTGGGCGACACGACGGGCGAGCCGGATGAGGCCTTCGGCGTCGTGCTTCGCAGCCCGGTCGGCGCGACGATCGCGGATGGCACGGGCATCGGCACGATCGCCGACGATGATCCGGCGCCGGCCGCCACGCTGTCCGGCGATGCGATCTTCGCCTGAAGGGCGCGAAGGACTGGCTGTCCTGCGCGATGCACGGGGCGCCTGGCTTGGCGCGGGGGAGGATCGAACCGGCACGTCTCCTCCGCCTTCGGACGGGGTGGCATGTTCCGCGACTGTGGGCAGGCGGTCCGGGGCGAGCGCGAGGTTGACGGCCGCGCGCCGCTGTCGGACCGTCTCCCTGTCAGGAGGAACGTGCCATGCGCATCACGCCGAACAATGCCGGGCTCGGCGCCAGCGTCGAGGGGCTGGATCTCACGCGCGATCTCGCCGCGGTGGAGCACCGCACCATCCTTCGCGCGCTCGGCCAGTACGGCGTGCTGTGCTTCCCGAACCAGGACCTCGACGCCACGCGGCTCGCCGCCTTCGGGAGCCGCTTTGGCACGCTGGAGGTGAACGTCGCCAACCTCTTCCACGCCCCCGGCCATCCGGAGGTGATGATCCTCTCCAACAAACGCGACGCGGCGGGGAAGGCGGTCGGGCTCGGCGATGCAGGCCAGGGCTGGCACACGGACATGTCCTATTCGAAGGACATCGCGCTGGCCAACGTGCTGCACGCGAAGGAGGTCCCGCTGCGCGGCGGCCGGCCGATCGGCGACACGCAGTTCCGCAACATGCACGCCGCCTACGAGGATCTTCCGGCGGAGGTGAAGGCGCGCCTCGAGGGGCGCGTGGCGATCCACGACTTCGAGAAGTTCTGGGACATGATGCGGATCCGCCCCGGCAGCATCCGCGGCCCGCTCACGCCGGAGCAGCGCGCGAAGAAGCCGCCGGTGCCGCAGCCGGTCTTCCGGACGCATCCGATCACCGGCCGCCGCGTGCTCTACTGCAACCCGGGCTATGCGATGCGCATCGATGGCCTCGCGCCCGCCGAGAGCGACGCGATGCTGGAATACCTGTTCCGCCACCAGGCGCAGGAGAAGTACCTCTATTCCCACGCCTGGACGCCGGGCGACGTGCTGATGTGGGACAACATCGGCACGACGCACAACGCGGTCGCCGACTACGGCGAGGACACGCCGCGCTACATCCTGCGCGTGCAGGTGATGGCGACGCTCGACTACGCGGCGCTGGCGGCCTGAGATGCGGCTCGTCACCTTCGAGGCCGGGCGCGGCCCCGAGATCGGCGGCATGGTGGGCGAGGACGTCGTCGCCTTCCGCCCGGCGCTGCGCGCGGCGATGGAAGCCGCCGGTGAGGCGGACACGGCCGATGCCGCGATCCCCGCCGACATGACTTCGCTGCTTGCGGCCGGCGAGGCCGCGATGGTCGCGGCCGCCCGTGCGCTGGCCTTCGCCGCGCGGCCGGAGAACGGCGCGCTGCGGCGGCCGCGCGGCGCCGTGCGGCTGCTGGCGCCGCTGCGGCCGGGAAAGATTCTCGGCGTCGGGCGCAACTACGGGGACCATGCGAAGGAGGTGGGCGGGCCGAAGCTCGCCGCGCCGCGCATCTTCCTCAAGCCCACCTCCTCCGTCTGCGGCCCCGGCACGGCGGTGCGCATCCCGGAGGCCGCGCTGAAGCCGGATTGGGAGGTGGAGCTGGCGGTCGTCATCGGCCGCCCCGCGCGCGAGGTGCATGAGAGCCGGGCGCTCGACCACGTCGCCGGCTACACCGTGCTGAACGACCTGACCGACCGCGCGCTGCAATTCGACCATCCCGTCGGCATGACGAGCTTCGGCAAGGGCCTCGACGATTTCTGCCCCATGGGCCCCTGGATCGCGACGCCGGAGGAGGTGGGCGAGCCCTGGCGCCTCGACCTGCGCTGCTGGCTGAACGACGAGAAGGTGCAGGAGGGGAACACCCACGACCTGATCTTCCCCGTCGCCACGCTGATCGCCTGGCTGTCGCGCTTCGTCACCCTGCAGCCGGGCGACGTCATCGCCACCGGCACGCCGGCCGGCGTCGGCCATTTCCGCGACCCGCCGCGCTACCTCAGGCCCGGCGACCGGCTGCGGCTGGAGGTCGAGCGCGTCGGCGTGCTGGAACACTCCATCGCCTGAACCAGAAGACCGGGAGGACACCATGAACAGGATCGCGGCCTGGGGCGCGGCGGCGCTGCTGGCGCTCGGCATCGGCACGGCGGCGCAGGCGCAGCCCAGGGCGCCCGGCACCGACTACCCGAACCGCCCCGTGCGCGTGGTGGTGGCGCTGGCGCCCGGCGGCAACGCGGACATCAACGCACGCCTGGTCGCCGGCGCGCTGTCGCAGCGGCTCGGCCAGCAATTCGTGGTGGAGAACCGCCCCTCCGGCGGCGGCACGGTCGCCTTCGAGACCGTCGCCCAGACCGCGCCCGACGGCTACACGCTGCTGGTGGGTGCGATGGGCTCGCACACGCTGAATGTCGGGCTCTACGGCGACCGGCTGCGCGTGCACCCGCTGACCGGCGTCGACCACATCACCATCAGCAGCCACTCCCCGATCGCCATCGCGGTGCCGCCCTCGCTCGGCGTGAAGAGCTTCGCGGAATTCCACGCGCTGCTGAAGGCCAATCCGGGGAAGTACGATTTCGGTTCCTCCGGCACCGGCACCACGGGCCACATCGCGGGCGTGCTGCTGACCCAGCTCATGGGGGTGGAGGCGCAGCACGTGCCCTACCGCGGCTCGGCCGCGGCCTTCCAGGACCTGCTGGCCGGGCGCACCGCCTTCCAGGCCGACACCATCTCCTTTCTCTCGAAGCAGTTCCAGTCGGGCGCGGTGATCGGGCTGATGATCGCCACGCCCGAACGCTCCCCCATGGCGCCCGCCGTGCCGACCGCGGCCGAGGCCGGGCTGCCCGCCTATCAGGTCACAACCTGGACGCCCTGGAGCACGACGCTCGGCGCGCCGATGCCGATCCGCCAGTTCCTCTACGAGCAGATCGCCGCCGCGCTGAAGGATCCCGAGATCCGCGAGCGGCTGGTCGGCCTCGGCAACACCATCCCCGACGGCATGGACCCCGACCGCACCCGCGCCTTCATCGCGTCCGAGATCGAACGATGGACGCCGGTGGTGAAGGCGAGCGGGGCCAAGGTGGACTGATCAGGGCGGCGTGACGGATCCGGCGCGGAGCGGCATCATCCTTGCGTAGGATGGCCGGTCCGCACCGGAACAGGGAGCCGCCGCGATGATCCGCCGATTTCTCCTCGCCTGCCTGCTGCTCGCCGCCTGGCCCGCCCAGGCCCAGACCGTGGTGACGCAGAACATCCGCCTGATCGTGCCCTTCGCCCCGGGCGGCACGGTCGACCTGCTCGGCCGGCTGGTGGCGGAGGCGCTGACGCCGATGCTCGGCGGCAAGGCGGTCGTCGTCGAGAACCGTAGCGGCGCCGGCACCTTCATCGCCATGCAGGCGGTGGCGAACGCGCCGGCGGATGGCCACACCCTCGCCTTCGCCTCGACCCAGACGCTCGCGACCGCGCCGGTGCTGCCCGGCATGACCATGCCGATCGACCCCGACACGGCGCTGCGGCCCGTCGCCAACATGGTCCGCGTGCCGATCGTGCTGGTGGGCAACCCGCAGGCGCCCTACCGCACGCTCGAGCAGCTCATCGCCTATGGCAAGGCGAATCCGGGCCGGCTGAACATCGGCCAGGCGGGCTCCGGCGGCCTGACGCACCTGCTGGCGGAGCGCTTCGCGCTCGAGGCCGGGCTCTCCATGGTGCAGGTGCAGTACCGCGGCGGCACGCCGGCGCTGATGGACGTGATGAGCGGCACGGCCGACCTCTACTTCAGCCTGCTCGGCGAATCCCTGCCGCATATCCGGGCGGGCAAGCTGGTGCCGATCGCCGCGGCCGCGCCGGCGCCGCTGGCGGCGCTGCCCGAGGTGCCGCTGATGAAGGACCGCTTCCCGGGCTTCGTCAGCGATGTCAGCTACGGGATCGTGGTCGCCGCCGGCACCGCGCCGGACTGGGTCGCGTTCTGGAACCGCATGCTGGGCGAGGCGATGCGGCAGCCCCTGATCCGGGAGCGTGCCGCGCAACTCCACTGGGTGGACGCCTTCGGCTCGCCGGAGGCCTACGGGCAGGAGATCCAGGCGCTGCGCCGCGCCTGGCAGCCGCTGATCGAGAAGAGCGGGATCCGCATGGGCGGCTGAACGCCGCCGGCGACGGGACAAGAAGGGGGAAACGACATGGCGAGGAACGTCACCACCGGCACGCCCGTGCCGGCCGAGACCGTCCGCCGGCAGATCCACGGCATCCTGACGGCCTGGGGCATGCCGGAGGACATGGCGGCGACCACCGCCGGCATCATGGTCGAGACCGACCTGATGGGCGTGGACAGCCACGGCCTCTCGATGCTGATGACCTACGAGGACGGCGTGAAGGCGGGCCGCATCAAGCTGGCCGCGCGGCCGCGGGTGGTGCGGGACACGGGGCCGACGGCGCTGATCGACGCCGGCGACGGGCTCGGGCATCCCGTGGCGGCGATGGGCATGAACCTCGCCGTGGACAAGGCGCTGGCGATGGGTGTCGGCGTCGTCGGCGTGATGAACAGCCACCATTTCGGCGCGGCGGGGGCCTACGCGCGCATGGCCTCGGCGCGCGGGGTGATCGGGATGGTCACGAGCTCCACGCGCGGCGTGACGATGGTGCCGACGCGCGGCGCGGCGCCGGTGCTCGGCACCAACCCGCTGGCCTTCGCCGCCCCCGCGAAGCGCAACGCGCCCTTCGTGCTGGATATGGCGACGACGACGGTCGCGGCGGGCAAGGTGAAGGTGCACCACCTGAACGACGCGCCCCTGCCGCCGGGCTGGGTGGTGGACGAGAAGGGCACGCCGATCACCGACCCGCACGAGGCCAACGCCTTCGTCTTCCAACGCAAGGAGGGCGGCATCACGCCCGTAGGCGGCGCCGAGGACACGGGCGGGGCCAAGGGCTATGGCCTGGCGATGCTGGTGCACATCCTGGGCGGCGCGCTGGTGGGCAGCAGCTTCTCGCCCATCCGGCTGCGCAGCGGCCGCGACGACCAGCCGCACAACATCGGCCACTTCTTCCTGGCGATCGACCCGAAGGCCTTCCGCGAGGAGGGCGCCTTCGAGGGCGACCTCGACGACGTCATCGACATCCTGCACGCGACCCCGCCCGCCGACCCGGCGCTGCCGGTGCTGGTGGCGGGCGAGCCCGAGGACGCGATGAAGGCGAAGCGTCTGGCGGAGGGCGTGCCGGTGCCCGCCAGCCTCGACGCGCTGATCCGCGCGATCTGCGAGCGCTGCGGCGCACCCTACCTGCTGCGCCCGAACGGCTGAGCGGCCGCCGCATCGGCGTCCGTCGCCTCGCCTGGCAGGAACAACCAGGTCGGCGCGGCGCCGAAATTCTCCGCCGGCGCATAGCCCAGCGGATCGAGCACGTCGCGGAGCGCGAGGAACGCGTCCGGCGTCCGCGCCGCGACGTAGAGGGCGGGACGGTGGCGTCGCAGCATCGCCCGCGCCCCGCGCAGGAACGCGGCCTCCCTCCCTTCGGCATCGACCCTCATCGCGGTGGGCGCCCAGGCGGGGTCGGCGTCGAAGCAGGGGAACGCTCCGCCATTCTCCTCGGCATCGTCCGGGACCCGCCCGCCCGGCGGGTCGCGCGGCGCGGGCATCGCGGCGGGATCCGCCACGCGCATCTCGGCCCGAGCTTCAAGCCCGTTCAACGCGAGGTTGTCGCGTCCATGGCGGGCGAGCGTCTCGCTCGGCACCCAGGCGACCGCCCGGGCCCCGCAGACTCCGGTGGCGAAGAGCGCGCGTTCGCCGGCCTGCGCGCCGATATCGAGGAAGAGATCGCCCGGAGCCAGGCGTCCGCGCAGATCCTCGAGCAGCTCCGCGTCATCGAAGCCCCCGGTCTCGGCGATCCGGCGCTGCCGCGGATCGGTCCGGTCACGCACCAGGAAGCGGCCCTGCCAGGATGCGGGGGCGTGGCGGATCGGGACGACCACCGCGTTGCCGCCACCGGCCTCCCGCCGGCGCGGCGGGGCCGCGCGGAGCAGGCATCGCACGGCCTCCGCCTGCGCGGCGAGGGAGAAGCGCGACTCGATCAACCCGCGCCAGCGATGCGGCCGTGCGGCACGGATCCGCGCCACCGCCGCGTCGACGGTCGCGAAGCGTACCGCCTCCGGCCAGAATTCCCCGGCGCCCGGATTGTCGAGCACCGCCAGGTCGCAGCCGATGGCGGCGGCCTCGGCGATGGCGTAGCCGAAGCTCTCATAGACGCTGGTCGAAAGCAGCACGGCATTGGCCGCGTGCCATTCGGGCATCCGTGCCTGCGGGATGCCTTCGATGATGTGCACCGCGTCCTCGAGGCCCATGCGTCGGGCGAGGTGGACGAAGCTGTCGGCGGCCACCGCCTCCGCGCCGCGCGTCGCCAGGTGCAGCGTCCAGGGCGCGGCCTCCGACCCGGTGCGCAGCCGATGCAGGATCTCGAGGGCGAGGTTCGGGTTCTTGTGCAGGCTGAGCCAGCCGCACCAGCCGATGCGGTGCGGGTCGGCCGGCGTGGCGGCGGGACGGAAGCGGTCGAGGTCGACGCCGTTGTGCAGGACGGTGATGCGCGTGCCGCCCGCCTCGATCCCCGGCACGGCGGCGCGCAGCCGCCCGGCCATGTCCTCGGCGACGACGACCGCCTCGTCCACCTTGTGCCAGGGCGCGCCGGCGGCGTGGTCGGTGCCATAGGCCTCGATCCGGTGGACGCGGACCAGGACGCGCCGCCCCCCGAATTCGGTGCGGGCGATCATCGCAGGGAAGGGCGGCCAGCAGAACTCGAACCAGAGGGCGTCCCGCGCCGGATCGTCGGTCCATTCCAGCGCCGCGGCGAGATCGGCGTGCCGCCGGATCTCGAAGGCGCGCACCTCGAGGGTGCCGGGGCAGGGCAGCGCGGCCAGCAGGTCCGGGGCGAAATGGCCGAGGCCGGGCAGGGTGAGAAAAGCGAGGCGCGGCGGCCGCGGCGCGGTCCTGTCCTCATGAGTGTCGCGGGGCATGCGTATGCGGCCTCCTGCCGTGTGGCGCCGCGGAACCGCGCCTGGGCGCCTGCCGGTGTGGAACCTGCCCGCGAAGCATGAAGGATCCGTGCAGGCGCGCGCGCTTAACCCTCTTTTCACCCGCATCGCGGATCGTGTGGTCGGGAAACCGGACGAAGCCGGTTCCGGCCAGAGGGAAAAGCCACCATGTCGCTGAATTCCGTGAACACCAACATCGGCGCGATGGTCGCGCTGCAGTCGCTGAACCGCACGAACGATGAGCTGTCGACCACGCAGAAGCGCATCTCGACCGGCTTTCGCGTGGCCGATGCGCGCGACGATGGCGCCGCCTTCGCGGTGGCCGAGCGGGTGCGGGGCGAGGTCGCCGGCACGACCTCCGCCAATGAGCAGCTGGGTGGCGTGAAGGGCCTGCTGAACGTCACGCAGAAGGCGCTCGAGAACATCTCCTCCACGCTGATCAAGCTGCAGGAGGTGACCACGAAGCTCGCCGACGGCACCATCACCAGCGAGAGCCAGACCCAGTACCAGGCCCAGGCCAAGGAGCTCGCCCTCAACATCAAGGCCTTCATCGAGGACGCCGCCTACAACGGCAAGAACATCCTCGACGGCTCCGTCACCGCGACGCAGAACATCGTGCGCAACGGGCAGGGAGATCTCTACTCCTTCAACCCGTTCGATGCGATGGCGAGCATCTACGACGTGGTCTCCGGCTTCAACGGCTTCACCGCCAGCTCGGCGGCCGCGGCGGTGACGGCGACCGGCTCGCTTGGCAACGCGGTGACCGCGACGCTCACGCAGCTCAACAATTTCGGCAACTACCAGCGCTACGTCGACAATCAGATCGGCTTCAACAAGTCGAAGATCGACGCCCAGGAAGCGGGCCTCGGCGCGCTGATCGACGCCGACCTGGCCAAGGAATCGGCGCGCCTGCAGGCGCTGCAGATCCGCCAGCAGCTCGGCACGCAGTCGCTCAGCATCGCCAACCAGGCGCCGCAGTCCCTGCTCAGCCTCTTCCGCTGATCCTCCGGATTGCCGCGGCCGGCAGGATGCCGGCCTGAGCGCCGCCGCCCCATCCGCCCGAAAGCCCAACCCCTCCACCGCGGACCGCCGGCCTCCGAGCCCCGACCCAGCCGCCGTCGACGCACCCACCGCCAGCAAGGCCAGCCCGCATGACCATGCCCCAGCCCGATCCGAACGCGTCCGCCGGTCCCGCCGCCGCGGCCGCCTACCGCCGGCGCGGCCTGACGCCCAAGCAGATGGAAGCGGAGGTGTTCGCGCGCGCCAACCGGATCATCCGTGCCGCGGAGGGCGGGGGACCGCTCGACCGGGTCCGCGCCGCCGCCGACAACCGCCGCCTGTGGGAGGCCGTGCACGGCGCCGTCATGGATCCTACCAACGCCCTGCCGACCGAGCTGCGTGCGCGGATCGCCGAGGTGGCCCTCGCGGTGCTGCGCGAATGCGACGCCTCGGAGCCGGATCTCGGCTTCATCGCCGAGGTGAATGAGAGCTTCGCCGCCGGCCTTTGGCGCTGAGCCCGGGAGGAACCGCACCATGGATATCGTCCCGACCCAGCCCGTCCCCGCCGCGTCCTTGCCGGCGGCCCAGGCCGCCAGCCTCGCGGCGCGGCTGACCGAGAGCGCCCACGCCGCCATGCGCCGGCGTCGCCCGGCCGAGGCCTTGCCCCCGCTCGACCGCCTGCGCGTCCTGCCCGGTGAGGAAGGACAGGCCGAGGCGATGCGCGCCGAGGCGCTGCTCCAGCTTTCCCGCTTCGAGGAGGCCGATGTCGCGGCCGCGGCCTCGCTGCTCTCCGCCCCGCATTCCTCGCCCCGCCTGCAGCTCCGAGCCCGCGCCCAGCTGGGCCGTGGCCTGCGACGCGAAGGCATCGCCAGCGCCGCCGACGCGGTCATGGCCGATCCCGCCGACGCCTCCGCCAAGGCCCTGCTCGGCCTGGCCCTGATGGAGGAAGGGGTGCTCGAGGAGGCGATCTACTTCCTCGGCCTCGCCTTCCAGGGCGATCCCGGCAACCCCATGATCCAGCTGCGCCTCGCCCAGGCCTTCATGCGCGACAACCGGCACGAGGCGGCGGCGGAGTTGCTCGCGCATTGCGCCGCGGTCGCGCCGGATCTGCAGGGGCTGGCCGCGCTCCGCGCGATGAACGCCCTTGCCGCCGGCCGGGCGGACGAGGCGGTGGCGCTCGCCCGCGCCGCGATCGACCGGCAGGGGCCGGATGCCGGCCTGGCCAGCGTGCTGGCGCATGCGCTCGAAGCGGCGGGGCGGCGCGAGGAATCCGCGCCCGCCTTCCGCGCCGCCGCGCGGCTCGCGCCGGCCGATCCCTACCTGGCCCATCTGGCGGCGACCATGTCCGGCGAGACGCCGGATGCGGCGGCGGCGGGCTATGTCGCGAAGCTGTTCGACAGCTACGCCCCGCGCTTCGAGGATTCGCTGATCGCCCTCGGCTACCGGGTGCCGGGCCTTGTGCGCCGGACGATCGAAAGGCTGCGGCCGGATGCGGTGGCGGGCCAGGCGCCGCTCGGGCCCGTCCTCGACCTCGGCTGCGGGACCGGCCTGGTCGGCGTCGCCCTGCATCACCTGCTCGAGGGCAGTCCACTGGTGGGCGTCGACCTCTCGGCCGGGATGCTGGTCCAGGCGCGGGCCAAGGGCCTCTACTCGGCGCTGCGCCATGCCGAGATCTCGGAGGACATGGCACGCGACCCGGCGCGCTACGCGGTGATCGTGGCGGCCGACGTGTTCTGCTATGCGGGGCGGCTGGACGGCGTGCTGGCGCTCTGCCGTGCCCGGCTCGCCCGGCCGGGCGGGCTGCTGGTCTGCACGGTGGAGCGCGGCACGCCCGGCACGGGCTTCCGCCTGGGCGCGCAGGGGCGCTTCGCCCATGCTCCGGACTACGTCGCCGCCGTGCTGGCCGAGGCCGGCCTCGTGACCCTGGAGATGCATGAGGAGGATCTGCGCCGCGATCGCGGCGGCGCCGTGCCCGGGCTGCTGATCGTTGCGCGCGCGGCCTGAGGGGGCACGACATCATGGCGCCCCTGGATGGGGAGACGCGGTCGGAGGGTCCCTACCGCAGGGGGCTTGATGCGCTTGCCGCCAACACACCGGCGGCAGCGCTGCCCTGGCTCGAGGAGGCCGCGGCGGGGGGGGATGGCGGCGCCTGGGCCTGGCTGAATCTCGGCCTCGCCCTGACGCGGCTGGGCCGCTTCGCCGAGGCGGTCCCGCCGCTGGAGCGGGCCGCCGCGGCATTGCCCGAACGCGCGGAGCCGCATCTCCGCCTGGGCCAGATCGCCGGCCTGCGCGGTGATCGCGCCGCGGCGGAGGCCGCCTTCCGCGCCGCCCTGGTGCGCGATCCGCGGCATGTGCCCGCGCTCGCCGCCCTGGCGGCGCTGGAAGAGTCCCGGGGTCGCTTCGCGCAGGCCGCCGCAATCCTCGCCGAGGCGCGGGCGATCGATCCGGTCGAGCCTGAGCTGGGCGCCTGGGCCGCCAGGCTCGCCCTGGCACGCGGGGCGACGGCCACGGCCCTGGCGGAAGCCGATGCGGTGCTGGTGCGCCGGCCGCACCATGCGGCCGCGGCGCGGACCGCCGCCTACGCCCTCCTCACGCTGCATCCGCCCGAGGCCGCCTTGCGCGCCATCGAGGCGCGGGCCGCGGAGGATCCGCTCGCCGCCGCCTGGCCGCTTGCCGCCGCGCTGCTGCGTGCCACGTCCGGCGATCTCGACGGCGCGATCGCCGAGCTGCGGCTGGCCGAGACCCTCGCCCCCGAGGTGCCGGAGGTGCAGGCCGAGCTCGGCCGCGCGCTCGCCGCGGCTGGCCGGTCGGGGGAGGCCGAGGCGGCCCTCAGGGCGGCGGTTGCCGCCCTGCCGCAGGACCTCGCCCTGCGCTCACGCCTGGCGACGGTGCTGTGGAAATCCCACCGCATCTCCGAGGCCGTCGCCCTGCTCGATGCCGCGATCGCCGATTTCGGGCCGGACCCGCTGCTGCTGGCGAACCGCGCGCTGATGCGCAACGTCCAGGGCGCGCAGGCGGAAGCGCTGGCCGCCGCCGGGCAGGCCGTCGCCGCCGCCGGCATCGGCACGCCCGGCGCCCTCGACACCCGCATCGGCCGCCTCTGCGTCCTGCCCTATCACCCGGCGGGCGGCGACGCGGCCACGTTGCGTGCGGCGGCCGCGGCGGTGGCCGCCGCGCTCGGCCCGCCACCCGGGCTGCCACTGTACCGCGCGCTGCACCCTGCGCGCAGCGCCGATCCCGACCGGCCGCTGCGCATCGGCCTGCTCTCCGGCAGCCTCGCCAAGCACCCGGTCGGCTGGTTGACGGTTGCCGGGCTGGAGGCCTTGCCGGAAGACGGGTTCAGCCTGGTCGCCTATTCCCTGAAGCGGCGCGACGACGCCGTCGCCGCCCGCTTTCGCGCGCGCTGCGCCGCCTGGCGCGAGGTCGGCGCGGCCGATGACGAGGCGATCGCCCGGCGGATCGCCGCGGACGGGATCGACATCCTCCTCGACCTCGGCGGCTATGGGGAGGGCGGGCGGCCCCTGGTGCTGCACCGCCGCCCCGCCCCGGTGCAGGTGAAGTGGGTCGGCTCGCAATTCGGCACCATGGGCCTGTCCGCGATCGACTGGATGCTGACGGACCGCTGGGAGACGCCCGAGGGGTTCGAACGCTTCTACACCGAGCGGCTGCTGCGCCTGCCCGACGGCTATGTCTGTTTCGCCCCGCCCAGCTACGCGCCGGAGGTCGGGACCCTGCCGGCGCTCGGGACCGGCCGGATCACCTTCGGCTGCCTGAACAACCTGGCCAAGCTGACCCCGCCGCTGCTCGCCGCCTGGGCCCGGATCCTGGAGGCGTTGCCGGGGTCGCGCATCCTGCTCCGCACCCAGGCCCTGACCGAGGCCGCGACGCGGGCCGATTTCGCCGCCCGCCTCGCCGGATCCGGCATCCCGCCGGGGCGGGTCGAGCTCCTGCCCGGCAGCCCGCACCGCGCCTTCCTCGAGACCTACAACGCCATCGACATCGCGCTCGACCCCTTCCCCTACACCGGCGGGCTGACGGTGTGCGAGGCGCTGTGGATGGGCGTGCCGACCGTGACCCTGGCCGGGGAGGGCTTCGCCGCGCGGCACGCGCTGAGCCATCTCAGCAATGTCGGCCTCGCCGACTGGGCCACCCAGGATATCGAGGGCTATGTCCGCCTCGCGCTCGAGCGGGCGCGGGACCTGCCGGGGCTGGCCGCCTTGCGCGCCGGGCTGCGCGACCGCACGCGCGCCTCGCCGCTCTGCGACGCGCCGCGCTTCGGGCGTGGACTGGCGGCGGCGTTGCGCCATGCCTGGGCCGATTGGTGCGCGCGCGAGGATCCCGCCGCGGCGGCGTGATCCTGGCGGTGGGTCTCAGGACCGCGCGCGCGCCGCCCGCCAGGCCGCGCTGTCGTGCATCAGGCCGAGCGAGACGAGCTGCTCCGGCCCCGCATAGCGCACCGCCCGCGACGAATGCAGGCGGAAGCCGGGATCGGCCCGCAGCGCCTCGAGATAGCGGCGATATTCGCGCGACCCGTCGAAATGCGCGTCGCGCGCGACCGCATCCTCGGCCCGCGCCTGGAAATCCTGCAGGAACTTGAAATGCAACGCGACGCCGCTCGGCTGCTCCGCGGCCAGCGTCATGGGGGCCGTCAGATGGGTCGCGGCCAGCAGCCGCGCGCCCTCCCGCCAGCGCAGCAGCGGCACGATCGTCAGGTTGGGCGAGCGCCTTGGCGCCATCGCCCGGTACCAGCCCTGCGACCGCAGCCCGGGGACGCGCCAGCCGAGATTGTAGAGCCGCTGGCGCAGCCACCGCCCGGGGCGGCGCGGATCGGCCTCGGGGAAGAACAGCCGCTCGCGCAGCCCGCCATAAGTCTGGAAATGGGGAAACTGGTCGGCCGGCTCGCGGCGGAAGGGCCCGGGCTCGAACCAGGGCGCCGCGTCCAGCAGGTCGTCGCCGGGGCGGAAGCCGACCGCGGAGAGCGGCCCCTCGGGGAAGCAATCCAGCAGCATGGCCGTCATCGCTTCCGAACCCAGCGCATCGAGATGCGCGCAAAGCGCCCGGAGCCCGGCGGGCCCGCGGCCGGGAAACACCAGGATCTGGTCGGCATCCCAGACCAGCGTCCAATGCCCCCGCGCATAGCGGTCGAGCACCGGGTTCATCCACGCCAGGCCGAAATTCGACCCGGCGTAGCTGCCAGGCGCATCGAACAGGTGCACGCCCGGCTCGGCCGCGGCCACCGTCCGCGTGCCGTCCTCCGAGCGGTTGTCGAGCAGCATCACGCAGTCGACGCCGAGTGCGCGGAGGTCGCGCAGCACGCAGGGCAGCCGCAACGCCTCGTTGCGCACGACCATCACGGCGAGGATCTCGCCGGGGCGGGGGGCAGGCTCCGGGCCGATCGGCCGCAGCCCGTCGGGCAAGCCCGGCCCGCGCGCGATGGGCGGTGCCCGGCGCGGGCTGGGGGCGGTGGCGGCGTCCAGGGCGTCGGTCACGGCAAGCGGCTCCCGCGATGAGTCGAATTTCCGGGCGAAGGGACGGCCGCTGGCGCGTGCAGCGGCAAGCTCGGTGGCCCCGACGATCCTCGGGCTGAACGCCTCGATCCACTGCCACGATGGCGGCTCGCCCAGCCTTGATCCGTGCGGGGAGGCGGCGAGGAGGGTCTGGAAGAAGCTCTCATCCGGGATCCGGGCGCCGGCGCGGAAGAAGGCGGCGTACCAGGGATTCGCATCGAGGAACGCCAGCAGGTCGCGCGCGCAGGCGGCGGTCATGTGCCACCACTGGCTGCCCACCATCGGCGTCAGTCCGCGCAGGCCGCGCGCGACGTCCCGCCGCCCGAGCCGCCAGGCGTTGTGGTTCGCCCATCGCAGGACGGGCTGCTCGCCCTCCCGCCCGGGCAGGCCGCGGTGCCAGAAGCGACGCAGGCTCTCGCGCTCCGGCGGCTCCGCGGCGGCCAGCCGGAGATCCATGTGCTCGCGCCCGTCGAACAGGAACTCGGCGATGCGCTGCGGGGGCTGGACGGGCAGGTGCGACCCGGAGAGCAGGCAGAGATGCTGCGTGGTCGGGTCGGCCAGGGCGGCACGCATGAGGGTCAGCGTCGCCTCGATCATCGCGTAGCCACCCCAGGCAATGCGCCGGCAGGCGGCCTCGGGCAGCAGGCGCGCGCCCTCCGGCAGCGCCGGGGCGATCGCGCGCCGCACGGCCCCGGCGCGCGGGTCGAGATGGAGGAAGGCCGTCGCGCCCGCGCCACTCAGCCAGCCGAGCAGCCGGCCGAGCTGCGCCGCGTTCTCATGCGCGAGGACCAGTGCCGCCAGGCCCCGCAGCGGGAGATCCGGCCGGGCGAGGGGCGGCGGCGCGCGGCCGGGCCCCTCAACCCCTTCGGCGATCGGCTCCCCTCCATCGCCCCCGGGCATGGCAGGCCATGCAGGCAGCGCCTCGGCAGGTCCGGGACGCCGATCGAGCGTGCGATCCTGGGTCCGCCGCTGCTGGCCGTGCGGGGGCGCGTTCAAGCGTGGAACACGACCGATGGCGCCGCCGCCCCGGGCGCCCGCCTTGGGCCGGATCGGGACCGGCCCCCCTGCGGGCGCAGCAAGTCCCAGCGCTGCCAATAGGCCGAAACCTTGCCGCCCTGGTCCAGCACGTGACGTCCGAGAAGGGCCGCCAGCAGGCTCGGGGCAAGGCGATCGGTCCGCACCGCCGCGCCGCCGGCCACGACCTGCCGCATCGCCTCGACCAGCCTGGCGCGCACCCGGTGCAGCGGGCCGGCGACGCCGGTCGCCCGGTGCAACCGCCCCGCATGCTCCAGCAGCGCGACATGTCCGGGCGTCAGCAGGCCGGTCCAGCCATCGCCGACGCCCGGCCCGGTCCGCAGGTCGAGGATGCCCGCGCCTGGCGGGTGGTGGTCGAGCAATCCCCAGAGAGCATGAATCGGATCGGGCAAGGTGCCACCGTCCGCGGCCGCCGCCGCAGGGCCCTC
This sequence comes from uncultured Acetobacteraceae bacterium, assembly GCA_964564645.1. Classification (GTDB taxonomy): domain Bacteria; phylum Pseudomonadota; class Alphaproteobacteria; order Acetobacterales; family Acetobacteraceae; genus CAZMCV01. The sequence goes on along the minus strand of CAZMCV010000026.1, from coordinate 6,096 downwards.
CTCCGTCGACCATCGAAGCATGGTGGCGCCCGGCGCCAGCCGTGCCGTCTCGCTGGTCCGGAGCGGCGCGGCACCCAGCCAGATGCCGGCCTCGATCGGCCCCAGGGCGATCGGCGCCGGGATCGGGCGTGGCGAGGCGCCGGCCGGTGCGAGCACCATCCGCAGGCCGAGCGCGGCGAGAAGCGTGGCGACGCCCTCGAGGCGCAACTGGCCATCCAGGTCGCGCGGTGCCGGCAGGCCGCAGACCAGGACGAGGCTGCCCCGGCGCAGGCCATGCGCGCCGTGGATCCGGATCGGCAGCCCCTCGATGAGATGACGCTTCAACGCCTCCATCCGCCCGGGATCCGGCGTCAGCCAAAGGCTCTTCCTGCAGGTCAGTGGACGCGGCCCTCGCTTCGCCCAGGATGCATGATGGTGGGTTCTCCATGGCCTCGTGCCGGTCACCGGGTCCGGGGCAAGTCCGCCCACGGGGTCGCGGAGGCCCCGCGCAGGCGCTTGCCGAGGCCACACATCCACGTCGCCGACCCCATCGTCCCAATGCGGCGCAAGCTGCGTCAAAGCCGGTGCCTTCGCCTCTCAAACTCCCGCGAGAAAAACCGTTCGGGACCACGCCTGCCGCGGCTCCCAAGCTAAGGACAGCGCGGCACCACCGGCCGGGTTGGTCACGCCGCCCCTTCCGTCTCACGGTCCAGGCGGTCGGGCCGGGCCTGTCGCCTCGCCCGGTCGAGGCACGCCGCCGCCGTCGACCGCCTGCCCCGCCCGGGAGTTCGCCAACCATGCCCCTGTTCGATGAACGCCTCGGCGGTGCCTTCGACCGTCTCCCCCGGCCGATCGCCGGGCACATGCCCGAGGTCAGCGCCTGGGACACGGCGCCGCGCGACCGGGAAGCGCCCAGCCTCGCCGCCGCCTGTCGCTTCTGCGGCGCGTCGCTGAGCGAGCGCGTGGCGGAGCTCGGCCTGATCCCCCTCGACGGTGACCTCCTGCCTCCCGGCGCCGATGCCGGGCTGGAGCGCTGCCGGCCGCTGCGCGTGCTGGTCTGCTCCGATTGCCGCCTGGTGCAGCGGGCCGGGGCCGGGGAGCCGCCCGCCGGGCGCCCTGCCGCCCCGCCGCGTCCCGGCGCCGGGAGGGTAGCGGCCCAGGGGCAGGCCTGGGCGGAGCGGCTGGTCTGCGTGCTCCGACTCGGCGCCGACGCGCCGATCATCGAGCTCGGCGCGGCCGAAGGGGCGCTGGGGGAGGGGCTGCGCCGGTTGGGACTTTCGCTGACGGCGGCGGAATCCCTGGAGCCCGACCAGCAACGAACGAGGCTGCTGCCGGCCTCCTTCGGGGCGGCGCAAGCGCGACGCCTGCGGGCGATCGGCCCGCCCCCGGCGCTGATCGTGGCGCATGACCTGCCGGCGCGGACCGCCGACCTGCACGGCCTGGTCGAGGGGGTGCGCACCCTGCTCGCCCCCGGCGGTGTCGCGGCGTTCGAGCTGCGTCATCTGCTGCGGGTCATTCAGGCGGTCGGCTTCGGCGCCTTTCGCCACGACCTGGCGGCCTATCCTTCCCTGCTGGTCGCCGAGCTGATCCTCGGCCAGCACGGGCTGGTGATCTTCGACGTCGAGGAGGCCCCGGAAGGGGGGGGCATCCTTCGGCTCCTCGCGCGCCATGTCGAGGACACCGCGAAGCCGGTGACCGGCGCGGTCGGGCGGCTGCGCGCGGAGGAGCGGCTGGCGGGCCTCGAGGCGCATGCGGCCTATGCGCGCTTCGCCCGCGCGGTGGTCGAGACCAAATGGGCGATGCTCGATTTCCTGGTCGAAGCGCGGCGCGGCGGCCGGCGCGTCGTCGCCTATGGCGCATCGGCGGAGGCGGTCACGCTGCTCAATGCCTGCGGCGCCGGGCCTGAATTGCTGTCCTGTGTGGTCGATCCGGACCCGGCGCGCCAGGGCTTGCTGCTGCCCGGGGTGCGGCTGCCCGTGCGCGCGCCGGCGGAGGCCCTCGGCGAGCGTCCCGACACTCTCCTGATCCTGCCCGGCTGGCCGGCCAAGGTCGTCATGGCGGAGATGGCGGCGCTCCGCGCATGGGGTGGGCGGTTTGTCGTCGTGGCGCCGAAGCTTCGCCTCGTCTGACGGCGCATCGGCAGCCGCGCCATGATCCGCGGGACCGGCGACGGCCCCCCGGAGATTCAGAAGAAATTAAACTATGTCCGGAAGGCCCCTTGGAATCATTGGGCCATGGGTTGCGGGATCGAGGGCGACGGCCATGGCGATCAAGGGGTTGAGCCACCCGGCGCCCCGTACGCCTCCTTGGCCTGGGTGTCGCTGACCAGCCCCAGGGCGACGTCGCGCGCGAGCGCGGCCGGGGCGCGTTCCCGCGGATCGCCATAGCCCCCGCCGCCCGGCATCTCGACCACCAGCCTGTCGCCGGCCGGCACAGGCTGGAAGCCCTTCGGTCGCAGCACGGCGCCGGAGCCGAGCGAGAGCCGCCCGGCCGCGCCCGGCCCGCCACCCTCCCGCCCCCGCGCAGGGTGATGCACGCGCTCGAAGGTGGCGAAGATTCCAAAGGGTGCGCCATGGCGATGCGCCACCTCCATCACCTGGCCGAGGCCGCCCCGGGTGCGGCCGGCCCCCCCGGAATCGGTCCGGTATTCCTTGCGCCAGATCACGACCGGGGCGGTGGTCTCGGTGATCTCGACGGGGACGTTGCGCACGCCGGAGGGGAAGGGCGTGGCCGAGAGCCCGTCGAGCGTCGGCCGCGCGCCTGTCCCGCCAGAATGGAAGGTGGTGATCATGAAGGGCGGGCTGTTGGCCCCCGCCTGGGTCCCCGTGATGCCATGGCCGGCGCCGAGCTTCAGGTTCCAGAGATTGCTCGTGCCCTCGGCCGGGACGCGGCCCGGCATGCATTGGTGGAGCGCGCCATAGACCACGTCGGGCAGCATGTGGCCGAGGGTCGAGCGCGCATTCACGGCCGCCGGATAGGGCGCGTTCAGGATCGAGCCCTCGGGCGCCGACACCTGCACCGCATCCAGCGTGCCGGCATTGTTCGGGATCGCGGGCGCCACCACGCATTTCACGCCGAAGGCCGTGTAGGCCTCGGTGTAGCAGAGCGGGCAGTTGATGCCGTAGGCGGAGGCGCCGGAGGTGCCGGCGAAATCCACCGCCACATGGTCGCCGGCAATTGTCACCTCGGCATGCAGGTCGACCGGCGAATCATAGCCGTCGATGCGCATGTGGCTGCGCCACGCGCCCTGCGGCAGCGCGGCGATGGCGCGCGCCATGCCGGCGCGCGAGCGGCCGATGATATGGGCGCCGAGCTCGTCGAGATCCGTGATGCCGTGCTCCGCCATCATCGCGGAGAGGCGGCGCTCGCCTTTCAGGTTGCAGGCGACGAGGGCGTGGACGTCGCCCTCGACCTGCGTCCCCTCGCGGACATTGGCGCGGATGACGCGCATCAGGCTCTCGTCCCAGGCGCCCTCGCGCACCAGGGGCAGCAGCGGGATGAAAAGGCCCTCATGGAACACCTGGCGGCCATCCGGCGACTGGCCGAGCCCGCCGATGTCGACGACATGCGTCGTGCAGGAGAAGAGGGCGACCATCCGCCCGCGGTGGAAGGCGGGCGAGGTGATGACGATGTCGTAGAGGTGGCCGGTGCCCTTCCACGGATCGTTGGTGATGTAGTGGTCGCCCGGGCGCATCGTCCCGGCCGGGAATTCCCGCAGGAAGTGCACGACGCTGCGCGCCATGGAGTTCACATGGCCCGGCGTGCCGGTGACCGCCTGCGCCAGCATCCGCCCCTCGAGGTCGAAGACGCCTGCCGAGATGTCCCCGGCCTCCCGCGCGCTGGTCGAGAAGGCGGTGCGCACCAGGGTGCGCGCCTGCTCCTCGACGACCGAGAGCAGGCGGTTCCACATGACCTGGAGGCGGATATCGGCGGGGGCGGTGCTCATGCCCCGAAGCTTGCCCGTTGCCGGCGCGGGCGCCAAGCGGGTCGGATCAGGCGGGGATCAGGTCCGCCACGGTGAAGCGCAGGCCGGGCAGCGCCTCGGGCTCCAGCGCGGCGTCGGGGCCGAGGGTCTCGATGCTCGCATAGCCATCGGCGCGCGGCCCGCGGCAGATTTCGGCGGCGCGCTGCGCCAGGTTCAGGATCCAGTATTCGCGGATACCGTGGCCGCCATAGAGCGGCAGCTTCACGGTGCGGTCGAAGCGCAGCGTGCTGTCGGACAGCTCGATCAGCAGCAGCACATCCTCCGGCCGCGGCTTGCCGCCGAGATAGCCGCCGGGCTTCGGGCGCAGCAGCGCGAAATCCGGCTGCGGCTCGTTGTGCATGTCGAGGCGCACGGGGTTGCCGACCGAGACGATGGCGCGGTCGCCGACGCCACGGACCAGCAGCATGTTCAAGGTCATGCTGCTGCCGGCGTGGCGGTCGCCGATCGGCGCCATGCAGATCAGCTCCCCCTCGATCAGTTCGACCCGGTCGTCCTCGTGCAGGATGCCGGCCGCGCCCATCCGCTCGTACTCGATCACGTCGAGCTTGCGGCGGGCGATCCAGGGGTGGTTCAGCAGTCCGGTGGCGTGGTGCATCGCGGAACGGACCTCCGGCACCCATCCTACCATCCGCGCCGGCCCGCCGCACGCCTGGCGGCGGGCCGGGCGGCGGCGGTCAGGCGCTCTGGCCGGACTTCATGCCGCCCTGCTGCAGCAGGGTGTTCACCACCTCCCAATCCACCAGCTTCGACAGGAAGTTGTCGAGGTAGTTCGGGCGACCATTGCGGAAATCGAGATAGTAGGCGTGCTCCCACACGTCGCAGCCGAGGATCGGCGTGCCTTCGCCGGTCGAGACCGGATTGGCGCCGTTCGGGGTCTTCGTGACCTTCAGCTTGCCGTCGGGTGCGACGATCAGCCAGGCCCAGCCGGAGCCGAACTGCGTCACGCCGGCCTGCTTGAAGGCCTCCTTGAAGGCGGCGAGGCCGCCGAGGTCCTGATCGATCTTCGCCTGCAGCGCGGCCGGCAGGCTGTCTCCGCCGCCCTTCGGCGACATCACCTGCCAGAACAGGCAGTGGTTCCAATGCTGGCCGGCCTGGTTCAGCACCGGCAGGCCATCGGCGCCCTGCTTGCCGGCCTCGGCGACGATTTCCTCGAGCGACTTGCCGGCGAGGCCCTTGCTCTCGACCAGGCCGTTCAGCGCCACGACATAGGCGTTGTGGTGCTTGCCGTGGTGCAGCTCGAGCGTCTCCTGGCACATGTTCTGGCCGGCGAGCGCGGTGGTGGAATAGGGCAGGGGCGGCAGGCTGAAGGCCATGATCTCTCTCCCATTGTCTGGTCGGACGGTCGGCGGGCCGGCGCCCCCGGAACGAGGCGGGGCTGCGCGACAGCTAGGCGGCGGGCCTGGAAGCGTCAAGCAAGCGTCCCAGGGCGCGGCGGGTTGCCCTTCGCACGGGCCTTGCCCGCCGCGGCCGGGGCCGCTTATGGCATGACCATGGCCGCCGACGCCGACCTGTCCGCGACGGCGGCGATCGCCCGCGCGCGCGATCCGGACCGTTTTCTCTGCGCCCTGTTCGCGCCGGCGGACCGGCGCGAGGCGCTGTTCACCCTGATCGCCTACAACAGCGAGCTGGCCCGCGCGCGGGAGGCCGCGCGCAACCCGCTCGCCGCGCTGATGCGGCTGCAATGGTGGCGCGATACGGTCGCCGCCGCCGCCGAGGGGCGGCCGCCGCTGCGGCACGAGGTGGCGGCCCCGCTGCATGCCGCGATCGCCGCCGGGCTGCTCGCGCCCGAAGAGCTCGCCGCCCTGGCCGATGCACGGGAGGCGGAGGCCGAGGAGGAGGGCCTTCCGACGCGGGAGGCATTCGAGGCCTATCTGCGCGGCACGGCCGGGAGCTTCGCCGTGGCGGCCGGGCGCCTGCTCGGCGCCAATGGGGGCCCGGCGATGCTCGCGCTGCAGGAGGCGGGGACGCTGTTCGGCCTGGCCGGCGTGCTGCGGAGCGTGCCGGCCTTGGCGCGGCAGGGCCGCTGCCTGCTGCCGCGCGACGCGCTGGCCGAGATGGGGCTGACGCCCCCGGAGGTAAACGCCAATCCCTCAAGGTTTGTCTCGCCCTTCAAAAAAAAAAAAAAAAAAAAA
>CAZMCV010000025.1:0-33541 GCA_964564645.1 uncultured Acetobacteraceae bacterium | reverse complement strand
GGCGGTGAACATGTAGTAGCCGGCGAGCGGCAGGCCGAGGATGTCCTGCAGTCCCGACTGGATCGTCGCGGAATAGCCGATGTCGACGATGCCCGCCGCGCCGTCCTCGAAGCAGCCGATGTCGCGCAGATAGGTCCGGAGCGCGGCGGCCTCGGACCGTGCCTGCTCCCGGATCGGCTCGGCCAGGGTCGAGATCACCGCCTCGACGAAGGCCGCGTCACGCGGCAGCGCGACCTGCGAGACGAGCGCCGAGGCGGGCAGGTCGAACCCCAGCCGCGCGGCCAGGAATTCCGGCACCGAGCCGTCGAAGCAGCCGGCCCGGACGATGCGGCCCGCGCCAGGCGCGACCTCCTGGGCCGCCATCGCGACCGCACGGCGCGAGATCAGCAGATAGGCCGCCGGCGGCAGCGTCCGCAGATCCAGGGCGTCGCGCAGGAACTCGTAGTAGCGGATCAGGAACCAGCCCTCACGCGCGGCGAAATACAGCCGTCGGGGCTGCGCCTTCGCGAAGCAGGTCAGCATCCAGGCGAAGAACGCCGCCAGCACCGGTCCGAAGACGATGAAGCCGAACTCCTCCGGATCCTCGATCGGCCGCCCCGCGGCCGCGAAGGGCGAGTTGCCGGCATGCGCCTGCAAGGGACCGTTCAGCAGATGCGCGCGCCAGCCCGACCCGCCGGCGGTGCAGAGCCCGGCCGCCCGCGCCACCTCCTGCGGCGGCGGCAGCAGGATCGTGTCGACCGGACCGATCGCCTCGATCAGGGTCTGCCGGTCGGAATGCGGGTTGTCGCCGATATGCAGGACATCGGCCGGGGTCACGTCCGGGTCGGCGAACAGGCGGCGCCACATGTCGCCATTGTCCTTGCGCGCCCCGTGCTCGCACGACACGTGGATCGCGTCGAAGACATCCGCCATCCCGTCGCGCTCGAGCAACCGCCGCAGGAAGGCCGCGGGCAGGTAGCTGTCGCTGACGATCCAGAGCGTCTTGCCGCATCGCTTGAGCTCGCGCGCCAGACGCTGGACCTCGGCGCGCGGGAGGATGGCGGCGAGCTCGAGCGCTTCCTCGAGTTCGCGCGCCTCCTCGATGATGGCGGGGGTCCAGTGCGCGTCGCGCTCGATCTCCGCATAGATCTCGTCGATCCCGACATCGCCGCGCCATCCGCGCGCCGCCCGGCACCGGTCCTCGGCCGATTTGCGCCGGGCGAGGAAGTCGCGGCAGGCCGGGTGCCGCATGGCCAGTCGCGCGCCGGCATGGGCCAGCAGCGAATCGGGCACGGCGCAAAGGCGGGTCACGAGGGTGTCGAAGAAGTCGAACGACACGATGCGCTTGCCGGCGGCCGCGACCATGACGGCTTCGAATTCCGCTGTCATCGCACGCTCGCTGCGCCTCGATCGTCCATGCCATCCGGGCGGCATCCCCGAAGCAGGGGATGCGAATGGGGCATCGTCGCCGGCGTCCAGAATGCCCGCCGGCCGGGCCATCCCTTGCATCGCGGCTCACCCGGGCCGCAGGACGACCGAGATCAGTTCGCGGTCATCCTCATGCGGCCAGGCGGTGATCGGCGCCCGGGTCTGCCCTGACGCGTCAAGGGTCCAGCACTGGTATCCCAATTCCGTCAAGTAGCCGAAATACGCACCGATCTCAATGCCCGACACCTCGCGCAGGAGGCGCGGGCACAGCTCCGACAAGATCACCGGCGGCTTGCGCCGCAGCAGGGCCCGCGCGCCGTCGAGCACCAGCTTCTCCGCGCCCTCGACATCGATCTTGATGAAGTCGACAGGATCCCGCACCAGCGCGTCGAGACGCCGGACCTGCGTGGGCTGAGCGATGGTGCGGCCGCTCCGCCCGGCCGGATCCGCGCCGTCGAGACGCGTGCCGCCGGGATTGGCGTCGTCCAGGTCCCAGACGAGATCCATGACGCCGTCCTCGGCGCCGAGCGCGACTTCGTGCAGGGTGACGTTGCGGCAGCCATTGGCCTCGACCGTGCGGCGCAGGCAGGCGTGGATGTCCCGCCGCGGCTCGAACGCGGTCACATGCCCCTCCGCGCCGACCCGTTCGGCCATGATGATCGTGAACCAGCCGAGATTGGCGCCGATGTCGAGAACCCGCATGTCCGGCCGCACATGGGTCTCGACAAACCGCGTCTCGCCGGGTTCCCAGGAGCCATTGAGGATTCCCATCGACACATGCCTGTCGCGCAGGTTGATCCAGTAGCGTCGTGATGGACCGGCCTCGGTGAGCACGTAGCGCGGTCCCGAAGCCGCCAGCATCTCGTCCAGCCGGGCGACCGAGCGTCCGCGGAGGACCTCCCGGAACTCGTCCGAGCCGGCCAGGCGCTCGATCAGCGCGATCCTGTCGGGCAGCGCAAGATGGCTGGCGATCACATCCTCGCTTTCCGGCGCGCGGTCGAGGAACAGGCGGTAGGCGGCGATCACGTCGTCGCGCGAGGGGCGTGGCGCCAGGGTTCCGTCCGGCCGCGCCAGGCGGGCGGCGTATTCCACGCTGTCCGTCAGGCCCCGGCGCACGGCATCGGCGCCCTGCGCGTCGGCGACCTGGCTCCAGGCGAGCAGCCCCGCCTCATCCGCGTCGCGCCCGAGGATCTCCCGGTAGAGTTGCCGGACCAGCTCACCATGCCCCCGCATGACATGATCGGTCATCGGAATCCTCCATCCGCACGGCGGCGGTGCCCGCGCGACGCGCCGGGCACAAGCTTGCCCGACGCCACCGGTTCCGCACACGTCGCGAATGCCGGCGCCGGATCCCCGGGGCGGGGACCGGCTGGACATCGCCGCGCGCCCTGCCGATGATCACCGCATCGACAACCAGCGGGGATCGCGAACGTGCCGGGCGTTTCCCGTGAAGACATCATCGCCGCCTACCGCGCCATTCTCGGGCGCGATCCGGAAAGCGAGGCGGCGATCGCCGCCCATGCGGGCCACGCCTCCGCCGCCCAGCTCCTGACGACGCTGGCCGCGTCCGAGGAGGCGCGGTCGCGGCTCGGCGGCCGGACCGGCGCCTCCGCGCGGCGCATCAACAGCTTCGTGTACGAAGCCTCCGCCGCGGCGGGCATCGCCATGCCGGACATTCCCGTCTTCTTCGTCGAGCATTTCGGCCAATGCGCCGAGGATGTGATCGTCTCCGCCCTGCTCGTCGCCTGGGCGCGCAACCACGGGCGCAACCTGGCATCGGCCACCTATCTCGAGATCGGCGGCAATCATCCCATCGCCACCAGCGCGACCTACCTGCTGCACCGCCGCCATCGCATGCGTGGCGTGCTGGTGGAGGCCAATCCGGACCTGATCGGCCCGCTCCGCGCCGTCCGCTCCGGCGATCTCGTCCTGCATGGCGCGGTCCAGACGGAGGACGTGGAGGAGGTGACGCTGTCGATCTCCAACCTGTCGGAGCTGTCCTCGCTCGACCGCAGCTTCGTGCAGGGCTGGGCCGGCGGCAGCGTGGGCGAGCGGCGGCTCGCCCAGGTGCCGGCGCTGCGCATCGGGCGGATCATCCGCGACCACCTGGAGGATCGCGCGCCGCACTTCCTCTCGCTCGACATCGAGGGGCTGGACCTGCCCGTGCTCGCCGATCTCGACTTCGCGCGCCACCGGCCGGTGGTGATCCAGATCGAGCCCTCGGAGCATCACCTGCCGGGCAACACCGCGGCGATGATCGACTTCCTCCGCGCGCGCGGCTACGGGCTGGTGGCGGAGACGCCGGTCAACCTGGTGTTCCTCGACACCGAGGCGCTGGGGCCGGTCCCGGAGGCCGGCGGGCGGCCCTCGGACTGACCCCCCGCGCCAGGCCCCGGCCGGCTCACGCCCCGCGCCGCGCCGCGGCGAGCTCCGCCCGCAGGCGGGTCACCTCCTTCTGCGCCTCCCGGGCCATGCCGAGGAGCATGGCGGCGCCGGTGGCAAGCGCCGCCTCGGAATCCCATGCGGGCGGCGGGCCGACGGGGATGCGGCCCGAGGTCAGCCGCAGCACCGGCTCGTCGCCGAAATGCCGGCGGTTCACCTCCGCGACCAGGGGGGCGTTGCGCCGCGCGAAGGCGGCGAAGCTCGCCTCGGGCACGGTGATCGGCCACGGCATGGCGGGCGCGGCATTCATCACGCCCCGGGTCGTCCAGGCCGCGGCGGCGCGTCGCAGGTCCGCGTCGCGGGCGATGCGCTCGAGCAGCGCGAGCTCGAGCCCGGTCGGGGTGCGGTTCACGACGGGTGGCGCCGCCTCCGCCGGCAGGGCCGCGGCCAGGCCGGGATCGATGCAGCGCAGCAGGTTGCGCACCAGCCCTTCGCCCTCCCTTTCCCGGTCATAGAGCCGGCAGACGAGGTCCCCTTCGCCGCCGAGGATATCCCCCCAATTGCGCAGCTGGCGCAGGAAGGGGCTCTCATACCGCTCCAGGAATTGCGGCAGCCCGCTGTTGCGCTCGGAGCGCCCGCCGACCTTCAGCCCCTGGGCGTAGCCGGCGACGGCATGGTCGAGCATGTGGCGGACGAGGTAGAGCACCCGCACCCGGCGCCCCCTGGCGCGCAGCCGCGCGAGCAGCGGCGCGCCGGCATCGGCGTCGGGGGATTGCAGCGTCTCGCTCGACAGCAGCAGCGGCCGTGATCCCGCGCGTTCGAGCGCCGCGTCGATCCACCGCTCGACCACGACGGCATCGAAATTCGGCTGGCGCAGCCGTGGCGTCAGCAACCAGCCCAGCCACTTGGCGTTGCCCGAGGTGATTTCCCCCTCCAGCGCCTCTGCCTCGTCATCGAGACCGATCGGGTAGAGCAGGCCCGCCTCGGCCAGCGAGTCCCGGTGACGGGCGAGCGCCACCTGCACCGCCGAGGTTCCGGTCTTGCCCGTTCCGACATGCAGCCAGACCTCCATGGCAGACCCTTCCTTGCGCGGATGGCGAGCATCGTTGAATGCCGTCCGCAATTCGGTTGTAGCGCGCGCTCGACATTGCCAGAAAGTTTTCGGTATCCTAACCATTGGTTGTGCATAGAAGCTTCCCGACAACCCTGGAGATGGGCGCTCGCGCAGGGGCTCGCACCATGTGTCACGGATCGCAGGCGGCAGGGGGAAGCGCGGGGGCCGGCAGGGCCCGCGGCGCCTCGCCATGAGCCACGCCCCGCCGCCCGAAGCCGGCTTCCTGGACGCGCTCCGCGGGCAGGCGATGCGGCAGGGCGGGCAGGACGCCATCCGCTTCCTCGCCCGTGGCGAGGAGGTGACGGACCGCATCGGCTACGCCGCCCTCCTGGCGGCGGCGGAGGACCTGGCCGGCGCCATGGCCGCCGCAGGGCTGGCCGGGCAGGCCGTCGCCCTCGCCATGCCGCCGGGCATCGGCTTCGTCACGGCCTTCCTCGCCTGCCTCCTGGCCCGGGCGATCGCCATCCCCCTGCCGGATGGACGCGCCGCGGTGGTGTCGGAACGCCGCTCGGCCGCGCTGGCCGATGCCCGACCCGCCCTGGTTCTGGTCGGTCCGGACGATCCGCGGCGCCCGCCCCCGGCCGATCTGGGCGCCGGGTTGCGCGGCGCGACCATCGCATCGCTGCTCGCCGGCCCGCGCGCCCCACCCTCCGCCGCCGGGCCGGACTCGCCCGCCTTCATCCAGTACAGCTCGGGCTCGACCCGTGCGCCGCGCGGCATCGTGGTGACGCATGGCAATCTCGCCGCCAACCTGGCGATGATCCGCCACGCCTTCGGCCTCGACGGTCCCGTCGTGAATGTCAGCTGGCTGCCGCAATTCCACGACATGGGCCTGGTCGGCGGCATCCTCCAGCCGCTGCATGAGGGCGGCACGGCCGTGCTGATGCCGCCCGAGGCCTTCATCCAACGCCCGCTGCGCTGGCTCCGCGCCATCGAACGCCACCGGGCGGTCTCCTCGGGCGGGCCGAATTTCGGCTACGCGCTCTGCCTGCGGCGGATCACGCCCGAGGAGGCGGCGAGCCTCGATCTCGCCGCCTGGCGGATCGCCTTCTGCGGGGCCGAGCCGATCCACGCCGCCACGCTCGGCGCCTTCGCCGCGCGCTTCGCGCCCGCCGGGTTCCAGGCCAGGGCCTTCCTCCCCTGCTACGGCATGGCCGAGGCGACGTTGCTGGTCACGGCATGCCGGCAGGGCGAGGGCCTGCGCCAGGCCGCGCTCCCGCAGGCCGGCGACCGGCCGGCCTCCCTCCGGCCGCTCTCGCGGGTCTCCTGCGGGCGGCCACCCCCGGGCTGCACCGTGTCGATCCACGATCCCGAGACGGGCGCCCGGCTGCCGGAAGGCCTCGCCGGCGAGATCTGGGTGGGCGGGCCGCATCTCTCGCCCGGATGCTGGTCGGGCGAGACCCGCGCGGTGCTGCCGCTGCCGGGCGACCGGCCGGGCGATTCCAGCGGCCGCGCCCTCGCCACGGGGGATCTCGGCATGCTGGTCGATGGCGAGCTTGTCGTGCTCGACCGGCTGAAGGACGTCATCGCGACGAACGGGCGGAAGGTGCACGCCGCCGATATCGAGGGGGCGGCGCTGGAAGCCGCCTCCCCGCCGGATTCCCCCTGGGCGGCGGCGGCCTTCAGCCTGGCCGATGCCGGGGGCGGCGAGCGCAGCCTGCTGCTCTGCGAATTGTCCAACGCGACCCTGCTGCGCGAAGCCGGCCTCGCCGCCCTGGCGCTGGCGCTGAAGCGGCGGGTCGCGGAGCGCACGGGGCTGTCCCCCGAGATCCATTTCCTGCGCCATGGCGACCTGCCACGGACCTCGAGCGGCAAGATCCAGCGCCACCGCGCCCGTTCCCTCTTCGCCGAGGGCGCGCTGCGCACGCACCTGCCATCGCCGGCCGGCGGCACGGCGTGACCGCCCCGATGTCCCGCACCGGCCGCGACGCCGCCCAGCACGAGACCATGACGATGACCGAGACCCAACCCGGCCCCGCCCCGGCGGCGGACGAGCCCGCGCCGCGCCAGCGCCCGAAATCGCGCATCAATCTCGGCCTGAACGCGCTGCGGCGCGACAATCCCTGGCCGGAATTCGGCTATGGCGAGATCGAGCCCTTCTACCTTCCGCTCGATGGCGGCGGGCGTGGCGGGCGCGAGATCATCGTCGACATCCTGCGCCAGCGGCGCATCCGCCTGATGGTGGAGGTCGGATGCTTCCTCGGCGGCTCCACCCTGCAATGGCTGCGCGCGGTGCCCGATCTCACGGTGATCGGCGTGGATCCCTGGGACCTCAACTCGGCTGCCTATCTCGAGGAGATCGCGCAGGACCCGCTGCGCGCGCGCACCGTCTACCACCTCACCGAGGAACAGCTCGCGACGATCTGCAGCGTCATCCGCCGGCACGGCAATTTCTGCGTCGCGATGAACAACCTGCGCCTCCACAAGGCGCGCTTCATCCCGGTGCGACGCCGGGCGCCCGAAGCCTTCGCCTACCTGAAGAAGCGCGCGATCGAGCCCGAGCTCATCTATATCGACGCCGACAAGCGGCGCGACGACCTCGAGGAGGCGCACCGGCTCTTCCCGGAGGCGATCCTCTGCGGCGATGACTGGCTGTGGCCGGACGAGGCGGGCGTCCTGCGCATGCAGGTCGCGGTCAAGGGCTTCGCCGCCGATCACGGCTTCGAGGTGCGATCGAGCCGGCAATCCTGGCTGTTGCTGCCGCGCGCGCCCGCGGTCGGGGCCGAGCCGGCCGCCGCCGGCGCGGCCTGCTGACGCGCCGCACCGATCCCGGGCCGCGGCCGGCACTTCCGGAGACAGACATGGACGGCGCCGACCTCGCCTGCTGGGACCGCGACCGGGCGCGCATCTGCGAGCGCATCCGCGGCACCGCGGCGCCCCTCAAGATCGTGCTCAAGACCAAGAACGAGCGCGAATTCCTCCGCCCCTGGATCGCGCTGCACGCCCGGATCGCCGGGCCCGGGAACCTGCTGGTCTTCGACAACGGCTCGACCGACCCGGAGGTCCTGGCCGTGCTGCGGGATTTCGCGGAGACCGGCGTCGTCACGCGTTTCGGCGGCTTCCACAACGACCTGCACCGGCCGGCCGCCTACCCGGAGCTCTACGAGGCGCTGCGGCAATCCTGCGACTACTTCGCGATCCTCGACACGGACGAGTTCCTGGCCTGGATGGACGACGACGGCGCGCGCCACCTGCCGCCCGAGGCGATCCTCGGACGGCTCCGCGCCCTGCCGCCGCAGGAGGTCGTGCTCGGCCTCTGGCTCGACAATTACCGCGGCTACGACGACCGCTTCATCCTGTTCCGCGGCGACATCCCGGTCCCGGCCGGACTGACCACGGGCAAGTCGCTCATCGCCAGCGCGGCGCCGCTGCCGCGCGTGGTCTGCCACAATTTCCAGCTCGACACCCTCGCGCTCACGGCGGCGAAGGCGGGCAACCTGCTGGTGCGGCACATGAAGCGCCTGCTGCCGGCGCAGCGCGTGCGGGCCAATCTCGAGAAGCTCCGGCAGTACCGCTTCCTCGCCGCCGGAGAGGGGCTCGACCGCGTGCTCGCCACGGCGCTCGAGGACCTTCCCCCCGGCAATGTCCGCCTCTGGGTCCGCGAGATCCAGGCGCTGAGCAGCGGGACCGCCCCGCCGCCCGACCAGGCGGCGCGGCTGCTGAAGGGGCATCTGCGGCTCGACCCGGGCGGCGAGGCGCAGTTCGGCACCGAGCGCGAGCGGCGGAACCTCCGGCGGTACCTCGACGATCCCGGCGCCGTCATGGCCGAGGCGCTGGAGCAGCGGCAGGCCCGGCAGGCGCAACCCATCCCGGCATAGGACGCACCATGCCCGACACCCTGACCGTCGACGCCCCCAACCCCGAGGCGAAGCCGATCCGCGTCGGGTCGCGGCCGCTCATGCCGCCCGAGACCGTCGCCTTCCTCGAGGAGCGGCTGCGGCGCAGCGCCTGCTATCTCGAATACGGCTCGGGCGGGAGCACGCGGCTGGCGGTGCGCCTGGGCGTGAAGCGGGTCTTCTCGGTGGAATCCGACGCGGCCTTCGCCCGCGCGGTCTGCGCCGCCGTCGAGCGCGACCGCAGGGAGACGCGGTTCCGGATGGTCGTCGCCGCGATCGGCCCGACCCGCGACCTGGGCTACCCGGCCGGCACCGAGCGCTGTCGCGCCTGGCCGGGCTATGCCACCGAGGTCTGGGAGGCCATCCGCGCCGAGCAGGCGAGCCCCGACCTGATTCTCGTGGACGGGCGCTTCCGGGTCGCGTGCTTCCTGGCCTCGCTGCTGCAATCCGCCCCGGGCACGACGATTCTGTTCGACGACTATGCCGGCCGCGGCGAACGCTACGACGTCGTCGAGCGCCATCTGAAGCCGATACGCATGGTCGACCGCGCCGCGGTGTTCGAGACGCCGGAGACGATCGACCCGCGGCCCGTCCTGCTCGACTGGGCGCGCTACTGCATGGACAGCCGCTAGGCCGGCGCCTCGGCCAGCACCTCCCCGCGCCGCGCATCGAAGAGCCAGCCGCGCCGGCGCACTGCGCTGACCGGCCGACCGCGCAGGCGGACATAGTCGCGGCCGAACTCCATCAGCCGCCGCGCCAGCCCGTCCGGGTCGCTGCTCGTCGTGCCGCCATGGAATTGGTGGAAGCTCGCCTCGCCGAGGATGCGGATGAGCTGGATCCCCGGCAGCGCGCAGGCGCGGGCGAGCATGTCCGGATTGGCGAAGCCGCCGCCGCGCGCGGTGAAGGCCGGGTCGTAGCCGCCCGTCTCCTCCCACAGCACCCGCGGCAGGAACAGCGCGTTGCTCTCGAGCATCGGCCCGGCCGGGCCCTGCCGGTCGACCGGCGTCGAGATGCCGAACAGCGCATAGCCGTCCCGCGGCCAGCCGATCGAGGCCAGCAGCGCGTCCTCCCGCGCCTGGTCGTAGCCCTGGCGGCAGGATAGCGGCTGGATCTCCGGTCCCAGATGGTGGTTCGCCGTGGCAATGACCGGCCGCGCATGCAGCCGCGCCGCGTCGCGGCAGGCGGCCAGCAGCCCGGGGGAGGCGAGCCGCGCCCCGTCGATCCAGGCGCCGATCAGCGGCGCCCGCGCCGCGGCGAGGCCGAGATTGATCGCCGGGACCGGCGAGACGCCGGGCGCCGGCGCGTGCAGCACGGTCAGGTCGAGCCCGAGCGCGGCGAAGGCCTCCGCCCGCGGCGGCGCGCGCGACCCGTTGTCCACCACGATGACCTCGTAGGGCGTGCCCGCCATCCCGGCCTGGTGGCCGGGCGAGAGGGAAAGCAGGGTCCGCGGCAACTCCCGCGCCATCTCGTGGCTGACCACGACGACGCTCAGCGCCGGCCCGGTCACGCCAGCCTCCGCACCGCCACCGGCAGGGCGCGCCACCGGCGGACATGCGGCGTGCCGCCGACGGATCGCGCGCCGCCCGGCGCCAGCGCACAGCGCCGCAGCAACCGGTCGAGCGCCACCCGAAGCTGGCGGCGTGCTAGGCGCGGGCCGAGGCAGGCATGCTCCGCCAGCCCGAAGGCCAGCAGCGGCGGCCCGCGGCGATGCGGATCGAGCCTGTCGGGATCCGGATAGGCCTCCGGGTCGCGCTGCGCCGCCTCGACGTGCAGGATCACGGCCTCCCCCGCCGCGATCGCCTGGCCGCCCAGGTACAGCGGCCGCGCCGCGCAGCGGCGATGCAGCTGCCGGACGGGGCCATGCAACCGCAGCACCTCCTCGACGAAGCCCTCGATCAGCGGCGGCCCGGCCTCGCGCAGCCGCACCTGCAGCGCTGCATCATCGGCCAGGCAGGCGATCGCGCCGCCGAGCGCGGCGGCCGTCGTCTCCGCCACCGCCGTCGCGGCGAAGAACTCCCAGTCCGGCAGCGACGAGGCGGCCTCCGCCGGCCCGCGCGCGGGGCAACGCGCCGCGGCCAGCCGCCGCCGCCCCTCCCGCGCCGTCGCCTCCAGCCGCAGCGCGTCGCGCAGCGGCGGGATGGGGCGCCAGATCTCGCTGATCTCGGCCGCGGCCGCGCGCAGATCCCGCAGGCCGGCCTGGCCGAGCCCGAGCGCCGCGCCGAGCACCGCATCCGGCAGCGCATCGGCGAAGCAGCCCATCATCTCGACGCAGCCCGAAGCCGGCATCGCGTCGAGCAGCGCATCGGCCTCCGCCGCGATGCGCGCCTCGGTCCATTGCGCGGTGAGCGCCGCGACCCAGCCGCGCATCGCCGCGCGCCCGGCGGCATGCGCCTCGCCCGAGAGGAAGAGGATGTTGGGGCGCAGCACGCGGGTCAGGTTGTCGAGCCCGCCCTCGACCCGGCGGCCCAGCGCCTCGAGCACCGGGATCGGCCGGGCGGGCAGCAGCGCATCGCCACGCAGCGCCTCCTGGATCTCGGCGTGGCGCGTGACCAGCCAGGCCTGCTGCAGCGGATCGCGGCGCGGCGGGCCGACCGGCGGGATGCCGGCCGATGGCGCGCCGTCCCACGCGGGGATGCCTGACCCGTCAGGTGCCAAGCGCGGGGCCCTCCCGCGCGCTGCCGAAGATGGTCGACATGATGCGCCGCAGGGTGGCGCGGTGATGCGCCACCGCCGCCGCGTCGAACTCCGCCCGAGGCGGCCGCTCGGGCTCGAAATGCCCGTGGTCGCGACCGCGGACCAGGGCGGCGAAACCGGTCGAGCCATCGGCCAGGCCCACCTCCGCCGGGATGTAGCGGATGGCGAAGCCGGTCCGCCGCGCCGGGGAACGATTCGGCGCCGAGCCGTGCAGCACGAGCGGATGGTGCAGCGACATCTCGCCCGGCTCGAGCGCCAGCGCCACCGCCGCCGCCTCGTCCACATCCTCCAGCACCGCCTCCCGCCGGCCGAGCATGTTGCGCGGGTCGCCATTGTCGGCATGGTCGCGCCGGCGGTCCTGCGTCCCCGGCAGGGCGAGGACGCAGCCATTCTCCCGCCGGCTCGGCGTGAAGGCGACCCAGGCGGTGACCGCGCGCGGCGCCGAAAGGCCCCAATGCGTCGCGTCCTGGTGCCAGGACACGTAGCGATCGTCATCGGCGCCGCCGCGCTTCGAGATGAAGCTGGTGGCCAGGCAAAGCAGGTCCGGCCCGAGCAGATCCTCGACCGGGTCGAGGATGCGGGGGTCGTGCACCATCTCCCACAGCCAGGGCAGCAGCAGGTGCGGCTTGGCGTTCAGCGCGGGCGGCAGGCGGCCGGCCATGCGCGCCTCCAGCGCCTCGAGCCGGTCGAGATGCGCGGCGATCTCCGCCGCGTCGAAGACCGGGAGCGGGCAGAGGAAGCCGTCCCGCGCATAGGCCGCGCGCTGCGCCGCGGTCAGCCCATGCGCGGTGCGCGGCGCGGCGTCGGGCTGCGGCTCCGTGGCGGTCATGCCGCCGGGGCCACGGTCTTGGTTCGGACCTCCTGCACGACGATGTCGTGCCAGCGGCGCAGGATCCGGCGGTGGCGTTCCCGCGCGGCCGGGTGCAGCTCCGCCTCCGGCGCCCGCTCGGCATCGAAATGGCCATGGTCGCGGCCGCGCACGATCGTCGCGGTCCCACGCATCCCGCCGGCCGCGCCGCGCATCTCGCCCGGCAGATAGCGGATGGCGAAGCCGACCCGCCGCGGCCCCGCGGCGTTGGGGCGGGAGCCATGGATCAGCAGCGCGTGGTGCAGCGACATCTCGCCGGGCGCCAGCACCACGTCGACCGCCGCCGCCTCGTCCAGCTCCGCCTCCACCGCCTCGCGCCCGAAGATCATCGCCGCGGGGTCGCCGGTGTCGCGGTGCCGGAGCGGCGCGCGGTGCGTGCCCGGCATCACCCGCATGCAGCCATTGCCCGCCTGCGACGGCGTGAAGGCGATCCAGGCGGTCAGCGCCTCCGGCCGCTCCAGCGCCCAGTAGGTCGCGTCCTGGTGCCAGGGCACATGGGCCGCCGCGCCCGCCTCCTTGGCGAAGAAGCTGGAGGCCCAGCAGATCAGGTCCGGGCCGAGCAGCGCCTCCACGGGGTCGAGCACGCGCGGGTCGTGCACCAGATCCCACAGCCAGGGCAGCAGCAGATGCGGCTTGACCGCCAGCGCGGGCGGCAGCCGGCCGGCGCGCGCACCCTCGACCGCCTCGAGCCGGCCGAGCAGCCCGGCCATCTCGGCCGGCGCCGTCACGCGGACCGGGAAGACGGCGCCGTCGCGCGCGTAGCGCTCGCGCAGCGCCGCCGCCGTGTCACCCGGCGGCATCGGCGGTCGCGGCGAGGGTGGCGTGGGCGGCCACGAAGGCGTCGATGCTCGGATGCTCGAAGAGCCGCATCGGGTCGATCTGCACGCCGAACTCCTCCTCCATGATGCCGGCCATGACGATCGCCTCCACGGAATCGAGCCCGTAGGTGTCGAAGGTGGCGGCGGTCGGGAAGCCGGCCTCGGGGAGGTCGAGGACGGCGCCGAGGTAGCGCACCATCCAGGCGCGCAGCACCTCCGGGGCCACGGGCAATCTCGGCTCGGTCATGCGGACCATCTCCTGGCATGGAGGGAAGCGGCTTCCGGCTCGCGCGCGGTCATGGCGGGGAGCCCCGGTGGCCGGCCGAGCATCGGCGCCAGCGCCCAGCCCGGGCCACCCGCCTCGAGCCCCGAGCGCAGCACGGCATCGAGGAAGTCGCGCCGCGCCGCCCCGTGCCGCGCCGGCCCCAGGATCCCGTCCCGGATCCGGTCCCAATGCGCGTCGAGCGCGGCCAGCACCCGCGGCGGCATCGCCTGCGCCTCGGGGGCGGCCAGGTGCCGCTCCGCCACCTCGAGCGCCTGCCGCCAGTCGCGGGCGAGGTCCTGCGTCCGTCCGGTGTGCTCGAGGAAGCCGGCGAATTTGCGATAGGCCGGGCGGGCGACCAGCACGCCGGGCACGCCATAGGCGGCGCAGGTGACGTAGCCATGCAGCGACGCGCCGACATAGAGGCGCGCCTGCGCCAGGGCCGCCGCGACCTCCCGCAGCTCCGACGGATCGTCGAGCAGCACGGCCGAGGGGCCGAGCAGCGGCGCGAATTCGCGCGCCAGCCCCGCATCGTCATGCCCCTGCCCGACCGCCACCAGCAGCGGCGTCAGCCGCCAGCGCGCGACGAAGGCGCGGAGCGACGCGGCGAGGTCTGCCAGGTCGAGGCCGGCGACCGAGCGGCGGCGCAGGTGCAGCGCCAGCAGGCGCGCATCGGGCGCCACGCCCTTGCGCGCCAGCAGACCCTGCGCGTCGCGGGCGAGCCGCTCGCGCGGCCACAGCGCGGCGAGGCCCGCGGCCGGGTCCGGCACGATCGCGACCTCGAGCCCGGCCGGCGGGGCGAGCAGCTCGGCCGCGCCGCGGTCGCGCAGCGAGAGGTAGTCGGCCGCGCGCAGCGCCGCGTCGATCAGCGGCCGGCGCCGCGGGCCGAAGGGGTGCGGCACGCCGGGCGCGTTCCAGAGGATGCGGGCGCCGGAGAGGCAGGCCGCGAGCGTCGCGCCCAGCCACAGCCCGGGTCCCGCCCAGGCGCCGGCCTCCGCCGCGCTGTAGGCCTCGAAGAAGTCGAGCGGATGGGTGTGGATGATGTAGCCGCCGCCGATCAGCACCGCGTCGAATTCCCGGCCGGCGGCCAGCATGTCGCCGAGGCCGATGGTCGGCGCCGCGCCCGGCATCGGCGGCGGCCCGGCGCGCGGCGCGACCGCCGTCACCTCGATCCCCGCGGGCTCGAGCCGTTGCCGGGCGAGCAGGGGGAAGAGCAGGTCGCCGTAATTCGCCAGGTCGAACATGCCGGCGACGAGCACGCGGCGCGGCGCCATCGGGTCAGCCCGGTCCCGAGACCGCGGCGGCGAGCAGCGCGTCGAACTGCCCGTCCGCGATCATGCGGAAGGCGACGAAGTGATCGGCGCATCCGGCGATCGGCCGCAGTTCGACATGCGGCAGGCCACGCAGCAGCTCCGCCGCCTGGCGGTCCTGCGCGTTCTCCGCGCCGAAGCACTGGATGAAGCGCGTGCCCGTGGCGTCGCGCAGCAGGGACAGCACATCCGCCGTGCCGCCCCCGGTGGCGGCCTCCGCCTCGGCGACGAAGCCGGCATAGACCACGGCGCGCAGGCCGGCGCGCCCATCGGGTGGCGCGTCGGGGCGGCGGTCGAGATGCACCGGCCCGGCGAAGGAGATCGCCCGCGCCGCGCCCAGCAGCGCGCCGTAGCGCAGCGCCGCGAGGCCACCGAGCGAGGCGCCGAGGGTGACCACGGGCAGGCTGCCCCACCGCTCCCGCAGCAGGCGGCCGAGCGCCGCGACCGTGCCCGCCTCGTCCGCGGCGAGGCTCGGGATGCCGTGGCGGAAGCCGCGGTTCCGCGGGTCCCGCAGATAGGCGAGGTTCACCGGATGGGGGCGGAACAGCGCGTCGGCATGCGAATAGGGCAGGTAGCCGAGGCCGCCCTGCACCCCGCCCAGCACCACGACGGTCGCGACCGCCCCCGGCGCTTCGACGAGCTGGAGATCGAGCGTGACATCGTCCGAGATGCCGCGCGGGTTGGACCAGGCGGCGAGCGGGCGCGATCCGAGCGCGGCGCAGAGCGGCTCGGCCATATGCGCCGTCGCCGGCGCGAGGGCGGTGTCGCGCAGCAGCGCGAGCGCCCGGGAGGTGGCGCCATGCCGCAGGCAGGCGACGGCGAACTGGAAGGCCCAGCGCGGATCGCGGCAGGCCTCCTCCTCCGTCACGCGCGCGCGGAGGTCGTCGAACAGCGCCCGGTCCTCGGCCAGCGTCACGCCGCAGCGATTGTAGCGCCAGAGCGTCATCCAATCCGTCGGCCAGCGCGCGATCGCCTGGCGGTGCAGCCTGGCCAGCCCCGCGCGATCGCCGGCGAAATGCGCGGCCAGCGCCGCCTTGCGGACCAGCTCGGGCCGGTCCGGCTGCTCGGCCAGCAGCGCCTGCGCGCGCGCGAGCGCCTCGGCATGCCGCCCCGCCGCCAGCAGCAGGTCGAGCTGCAGGGGAATGCTGCCCGGCGGGAGGGGGCCGAGCGCCTCGGCCTCGGCATAGAGCCTTGCCGCGGCCATCCGGTCGTCGGCGCGGAAGGCGAGCGCGGCGAGCTTGACGAGGAGGAAGCGATCCCGGGCCTGGCCGCCGCCATGCAGCAGCGATTCCAGCCGCTGGCGCCGCTCCGCCGCATCCGGGGTCGCCGCGACGAGCTGGTTGAGCAGCGCCGGCGCCGAGGCCTCGAGCGCCTCCTCCTGCCAGATGGTCTCGGCGAAGATCGCCCAGGCCGCCGCCCGCTCGCCGGCGGCGAGGCGATGCCGGAACAGCCGCACGGCGACCCAGGGATGCGTGCCGCAATGCGCCTCGGCCTCCGAGAGCGCGCCGGCGAGCGCATCCGGCGCGTCGCCGCGCCGCTCGAGCCAGCGCAGCCGCAGCAGGTGCAGGGGCGCCGCCTCCGGCCAGCGCCGCAGCGCCTCCGTGAGCCGGACGGGCGGGTGGGGCTCCTCATGCCGATCGAGCAGCGTGCCGAGGGCGGCGATCTCCTCCGGCAGGCCGTCGCTCCAGGGCGAGGCCGCGTCCCGCGGCGTCTCGTGCAGCAGCGCCTCACCCATGGGCGTGGATCCTCTCTGCGGGACGCCGCGCGCAGGCAGGCGCCTTGTGGCCGGGCGGGCGGGGGACGGCGCTCATGCCGTGCGCACCTTCACCACCCGGGGCTTGAGGCCGCGCTCGAAGGCCGCGGCGAACCAGCGATCCGAGGCGGTGACGATATAGGCCAGCTCGGCGACCGCGGTGACCGGATCGCGGTCCACCACGGCGAGGGCGTGGCAGCGGGGGAAGACGGCGGCGAACTGGTCCTCGATGTCGCGGCCGAAGATCCGCCAGTGGCCGTGCTGCTCCGGCTTCGGATAGCCCCAGTCGTCGGTGGTGGCGCGGTGCATCGGGTTCGGGAAGGAGAGGAAGAGGAACCCGTCGGGCCGCGTGACGCGGGCCAGCTCGCGCATGGCGGCGAGGTGGTCCGGCACGTGCTCCAGCACATGGTTGGCGACCACGACGCCATAGGCCGCGTCCTCGCGCTCGATCGCCTGGATGTCGAGCGAGTTCGGCCCGCCGAAGACGCTCAGCTCATGCCGCCCGAACCAGCCGCGCGCGACGGTCAGGTCGTTGCTGAACTGCAGGCAGGTCGCCTCGCGCAGGCTCGGGTCGCGGTATTTCAGGAACATCTGGCGATAGGCGCGGTGCCGCTCGAGCGAGCCGCATCGCGTGCAGACCGGCGCCATCCCTTCGCGCGTCAGCCGCCCGCCCGGGGCCGGCGCGAATTCGTCATGCCCGCAGATGTTGCAGAGCAGGGCGGCGGCGGGCGGCGCCGGTTCCGGCCGCGGCGGGGTGGCGGCCTCGCGCGGCGCCGCCTGCAGCGGGCCGAGATGCTCCGTCCAGCCGCCGCTGCCGGCCGGATCCCTGAAGATCGTGCCTTCCATGATCGCTCGCCTGCCGGCCTCCGCCCGCGGCGAGGCCGGCCCGGCGAGGACCGCCCGGAGCCGCTGCCAATGCGCCGCAATCCTGTCTTTCCCCGCCGCCAGCGCGGCCCCGACCTCCGGCGGCAGGCGGGACGGCAGGGCGGCCATGCGCGCCTCCGCCCCCGCCCAATCCGGCGCCAGCGCCCCGGCCAGGCCGAGGGGCCCGAGGAAGCCCGGGAATTTCACCATGCCGGCATCGGCGACCGCGATCCCGGGCCGCCCATAGGCGAGGGACACGATCAGCCCGTGCAGCGAGGAGCCGACATAGGCGTCGGCCTGCGCGAGCAGCGCCGCGACCTCGCGCAGGCCGCGCGGCGCGTCGACCACCAGGACCCGCTCGCCGAGCGACGCGCCGACCCGGCGGGCCAGCGAATCATCGCCATGGCAGGGACCGGTGGCGAGGAGGACCGGCAACGCCTCCCGCGCCGCGGCGATCCGGCCGATGCGCACCGCCACGTCCTCCGGCGCCTCGCCGGCGAGGTAGCGGTCATTGACATGGAAGGCGATCCAGCGCGGCGGCCGCTCGGCGCCGCGACGCCGGAAGGCGAGCGTCGCCTCCGCCTCGAGCGAGGCGGCATCCCAGAGCCCGGGCAGGTCGAGCGCCGTGTCCGGCACGATCGCGACCGTCTCCTTCTCGGCGCCCGGCAGGAAGCCGCGGCTCGCGGTGTCGCGCAGGGCGACATAGTCGCTGGCGGCCAGCACCGCGCGGCAGGCCTCGCTCGCCAAGCGCCCGGTGATCGGGCGCGGCGCGCCCGGCGCGTTCCAGGCCAGCCGCGCGCCGCAGCGCGCCGCCGCCAGCGCCGCGCCGATCCAGAGCGCCGGATAGGCGAGCCCGGCGCCGACCGCGCTCTCCCGGTAGGCGGCAAGGGGGGTCGGCGCGACATGCACGATATTGCCGCCACCGATCAGGCAGAGCGCGGCGCGGAAGCCGGGGTCGAGCAGCGCGCCGACCGGGTGGACCGGCTCGGCGGCGTCGGCCCAGCCGGTCGTCCCGCCGGCCGGGGAATAGACATCGATCGCGCCGGCCAGGTCGCCGAGCCGGTGCCGGACCAGCAGCGGGAACAGCAGGTCGCCGAAATTGGCGACGTCGAAGGTGCCGAGGACGGCGATGCGCGGGGCGGCGGTCAGGCGATGACCGGGGCGCGCGCCGCCTCCGCCTCCATCCGGGACCAGGCGGGAAGGGCGCGCGGGGCGGCCCGCCCCTCCAGGATCGCGGCCATCGCGCGCACCCGGTCCTCCCAGGTGTCGCCGGCCAGGTCCTCGGCCAGCGGTCCCGCCGCGTCGCGCCGCAGGGCGGGCCCGAGCGCCTCGATCGCCTCGAGAGCGGCAAGGAACGCCTCCCCCGCGGGCGCCACGCGCAGGAAGGGGCCGTCCACGGTCAGGTTGCGCACCGGCGTCGTCACCACGGGCAGGCCGAGGGCGCGGTACATGTAGAGCTTCAGCGGATTCATCGAATCCGTCAGCTCGTTGGCGAGATGCGGGACGATCGCGGCATCGAAGCCGGCGGCGATGGCGCAGGCATCCTCGTAGCGCTGCGCCCCGAGCAGGACGACGTTGGACAGCCGGGCCAGCGCCTCGATGTCGCGCCTGCCGCCGGTCGGCCCGACCAGCACCAGGCGCCAGGACGGCGCGTGCCGGGCGATGCGCGCCAGCAGGTCGACATCGATGCGGTCGCGCATGTTGCCGACATAGCCGATGCGGAACACGGCCTCGCCGGCGAACAGGTCGATCGGCTCGATCTCCTCGCGCCGCAGCCGCTCGCTCGCATTCGGCACGACATGGATGGGCGCGGCGGCATGGTCGCGGAAGCGTTCGGCCACGCCGTCGCAATTGGCGAAGACGGTGTCGGCGCGACCGAGCACCGTCCGGTAATTCGCCTCGATCCGCTGGCGGTGCCCCTCGCTCATGTCGAAGGCGCGCTGGTCGTCGATGATGTCGGCGACGATGTGCGGGAACTCCTGCGCCTCGGTGAAGGCCTCGAAGTCGAAGGCGACCGGGCAGACCCAGAGCAGCGCCTCGGCCGAGAGGTGCTGCGCGCGGAACAGGCGGCGCAGCCGGTCCGGCAGCTCCGAGGCGCGCGGCAGCCGGGTGCCGAACAGCTCGCGCCGGCGCTCGTCATGGATCTCGGTGAAGCGGAGGGTGCGCAGGTCGTGCTGCAGCCCGAGATGGCGCGCGAGGGTGTTGCGGTAGACGAGGCCCTCGGCGCCGAGCGGGCTCTCCTCGGAGGCGGCGCGCAGCCCCTCGAAGCGGGCGAGCGGGACGGAGGCGTCGAAATGCAGGATCCGGCCGGCGAAGCCGCTGCGCACCAGGTGCCGGGCCACCATGTCGGAGCGCCGGCCGAACAGGCCGCTGTCATTCTGCTTCCAGAGGAACACCAGGTCCCGCCCGGCGCGCCGCAGCGGCGTGGGCGCGGCGAGCCGGGCCGTGGCCGGGCCGCCCTCCGGCGCCCCGAGCACCATCCGCGCGATCGCCTCGACCTGGCCCTGGTCGAGCCGGCGCGCGCGCAGCATGGCGGCGTCCAGGCGCTCCGCATTGGCCTGCAGGCTGAACTCGGCCAGGAAGCCGCGGCGGATGCGCTCGGGCGCGAGGCGCGGCGGCGCCAGCGCCCGCTCGATCGCCGCGCCGAGCGGCTCGTCGCGCCGCGGGACGATGCCGGGCAGACCGTGCAGATCGGAGAAGGGCTCGAGATCCTCGACGATCACCGGCACGCCCATGGCGAGCGCATCGGTCAGCTTGGCCGGGATCTGGAAGTGCGACACCGCCGAGCCGACATCCTGCGGCAGGCAGACGAGATCGGCGATCGAGACCGTGGCCGCGAGGCGGGAGAAGGGCACGCCCTCATGCAGCGCCAGCCGGTCGCCCAGGAGGCCGCGCAGCTCCTCGACCAGCGCGGGCTCGGTGACCGGCCCGACCAGGCACAGCCGCAGATCGTCGCGCGGGAGCCCGGCGATCGCCTCGGCGATGGCGACGACACCCTTGTGGCGCCGGATCGTGCCGAGGAAGAGCACGACCTTCTCGGAGGCGCCGTAGCCGAAGGCCAGCCGCATGCGGGCGCGGACGAGGCGGGCCGGGTCGAAGACGGTCTCGTCCCGCGCATGGCGGATGATCGTCCCGCCATGGCGGCGCTGCAGCGCGACATTGGACACGGTCAGCAGCGGCATGGACGGGATCGCGGCATGGGCGAGCTGCGTCGCCTCGCGGTCGATCAGCGTCGCATCGCCGCGGCGCAGGCGCTCGAGCGTCGCCGCGGGATCGGCCGCTTGCGCCTCCCCCTCGCCGAAGAAGGCGAGCTCGTCATCGTCGATGTCGAGGGCGAAGGCGCAGCCGGACCGCCGCACCAGGCTCATGCCGATCGCCAGGGTGGGCCAGCGCGGCTTGCACATGTGGACGAAATCGTAGCGCGTGCGCGCGGCGGTCTCCTCGGCGAAGCGCTGGAGCTCGTCGAAGCCCTCGAGCCGGCGGGCGACGACGCGGAAGCCGTCCAGGCCCTCGAGCGGGGCCCACAGCCTGCCGCCGAAGCGCGGAAAGAGCGGCCCGATCAGGTCCACCTGCGCGTAGCTGCGCCCGAGAAGCTGGCATAGGACGAGCGCGCGGCCGGCCGGGTTGTGGCCGAGGTCCCAGCACACGACCGCCGCGCGCCGCCCCGTCGCCGTCCCGTCGCGGCCGGCCGGCGAGGCGTGCCGGACCGGCACGGGCAGCCTCCGGCGCAGCGCCTCGCCATCCGCGGCGTCGGCTTCGGCGACCACCTCGAAGGCATGCTCCTCGCCGTCCAGCAGCGCCTCGGGCAGCCGGAACTGGAACCCGACCGGCCCGGTCGCCAGGCCGGCGGCCACGACATCGTCGCGCGGCCGGTCGTTGCGGGTGGTGCCGAGCAGCCTTCCATCGGCCCGGACGAGCAGGCGCGAGCCGGAAGGCCCGCCATACCAGCCATGCAGGTGGCCGTCGAAGACGACGTCGATGCAACCGGGCGGCATCCCGCTGACCGCGCCGTCAGGCCGGGACGAGGGCGGCGGGGGCCGCGGCGGCGGCGATGTCGCCACGGCGGGTGCCCGGCTTGCGGCTGACCAGCAGGGCGTCGGAATGCGTCGGGTACTGGCCCATCGAGGGGCGCTCGAACCAGGAATCGTAGCCGATCCCCGCCAGCAGCCCGAGCAGGTCGTAGCCGAAATCCGTGCACACCAGGCAGGGCAGCCCGTCGCCCGAGCGGTGGAAGCGCGAGGGCTTGTGGTGGATGACCTCGCCCGCGACGAGAGTGGCTCGCTCGACCGTCCGCTCCGGCAGGGGCCAGGCGAGGGGGATGGTGCAGACATGCAGGCCGCCCGGGCGCAGCACGCGGTGCAGCTCGCGGAAGGCGCGCGGATAGTCGAAGACGTGCTCCATCACGTCGCTGCTGACGATGAGGTCGAAGGACTCGTCCGCGAAGGTCAGCGCCGTCAGGTCCTCGGAGCGCACGCCCTCCACCTCCGCCCCGGGCGCCGCGTGCTCGCGGAAATAGGTGCGCATGTAGTGGGGCAGGGTCTGGAAGTAGCGGATGAAGGGTCCGTGCAGCGCCGGCTCGAAGACCGCGAGGTCCTGCAGCGCGGGGTCGCGCACCATGTCCCGCAGCGTGACATGCCGCCCGCGCGCGATGTTCTGCACGATCGACGCCGCCTGGTTGCGGTAGCGGGCGGAGGAGCGGCAGCCGCCGCAGCGCAGGTTCTCCCGCACCGAAGGGCTGTCCACCTCCACCCATCGCCCGCGCCAGCCGCAGACATTGCAGAAATCCTCGGGGGTCATCGCGGCTCCATCTCGGCACCGGCGGGGAACGCGGCCGGCGTCGCGCCGGGGCGCGATGGCGCCGCCGCGCGCGGCAGGCGGGCCAGCCAGTCCGCCAGCGGGGCCGGGGGACGCAGCCGCGTGAAGGTCGGCGCGTGGCGGTCGAAGGCGGGGTTGTAGAAGGGGTCGTCCTCCAGCTCCCACCGGGCGCGCAGCTCGAGCAGCTCGCGCCGGTTGCGCTCGGCCTTGTCGAAGCCGAGGTCGCGGCCGCGGGTCTGGGATTCGAGGTGGAAGAGCTGCGCATCCGCTGCGTGCACGACGGCATGGCCGGCGCGGCGCAGCCGCAGGCAGAAATCAACGTCGTTGAAGGCGACGGCGAAGGCGGCGTCGTCGAAGCCGCCGAGCTGCTCGAAGACGTCGCGGCGCACCAGCATCGCCGCGCCGGTCACCGCGGCGACCTCGCGCGGGCAGGCGGCGAGGTCCATGTAGCCCGGCTCCCCGCCATCGAGGCCGGCGAAGTAGTGCCCGGCGCCGCCGCCGAGGCCGGTGACGACGCCCGCATGCTGCAGCGTGCCATCGGCGTAGAGCAGCCGGGGGCCCACCGCGGCCACGCCCGGCAGCGCGAGATGCGCCACCATGCGGGCAAGCCAGTCGGCATGGATCGCCATGGTGTCGTTGTTGAGGAAGAGCAGCAGCGGCCCGCGCGCCGCCGCCGCCGCGTCGTTGTTCAGCCGCGCCCAGTTGAACGGGCCGCCGGCATCGAGGAAGCGGATGCGCGGATCGGCCGAGAGGATCTCCCGCAGCCGCCGGAAGGTGCCCTCGCGCGACCCGTGGTCGACCACGAGGATCTCGTACGCCACGCCCTCGGTCTGGCCGAGGATGCTCTGGACGCATTGCGAGAGCAGGGCGGAGGCGTCGCGGCTGGCGATGATGATGGAGACCGGGCCGGGCGCCGGCGGCAGCAGCCGCAGCCGTTGGCCGGGGCCATCCGTCTCCAGGTGCCAGGCCGCCGCCACGCCGAGCGCGGCGAGCGCCGCGTCCGGGTCCGCCGGCGGCCGGTTGCCGCCGGGCAGCGGGTAGGACGCGCCCGTCACATGGCCGAGCATGCGCGGGATGTGGACGAAGCGCGCCGGCGGATGCCGCATCGCCAGCCGGAGGGCGAGGTCGCGCGGCGTCGCGGCGCCGCGCGGGTCGAGCGTGGGCAGCAGCGGCAACAGCGCGTCGCGGCGCACGGCCACGACGGGCCCGAGATAGTCGCGGTGCAGCAGCAGCACGCGGTCGAAGCCCGGCGGGAAGCTCGGGGCGCAGGGACGGCCGAGCGCGTCGCGGCCATCCCAGTCGCCATAGGCAAGGACCGCGTCGCCCGCCAGCAGCGCCGCCGCGGCGAGCGCCGGCGCCTCGGAGCTCGGGCAGGCGCCGTGCGCGACGAGGAGGACGATCTCGGCGCGGCTCTCGAGCAGCCGCGCGGCGAAGCCTCCCTCCGCCTCGATGCCCCGCGGCCCGAAGCGGAGCAGGAGCGGCGGGGGCAGCGGGCCGGCCGGCAGCAGGGATGCGATCGCGTCGCGCTCGGCGGGCGTGAGCGTGGTGTGGCGGGCGGCGACGAGGTCGTATTCCTCGATCGCGGTCGAGTTCGCGGCGAGCAGCTCGCTGATCCGGCCCTGCAGCGCATGCGCCTGCCGCTCGAGCGCGGCGACCGCCCGGCGCACCTCGTGCAGCGGCGATTCGGCGGCGAGGCGCCGATGCTCGAGGGCGATGCCGCGGGCCAGGATCGTCGCGGTCTCGCCGTCGCGGATGTCGAAGGACCGCCGCACGCCATCGGCGAAGCGCTCGGGCAGCGGCACCTCGAAGCCGAGCGCCGGCCCGGCCTGGCCGGGCGCATCGGCGACGGGCTGGGCGGCGAGGAAGCGCAGCACCGGCTCGCCGCCCAGCACCAGCTCAAGCGCGACCGGTCCCGGCCGATCGTCCTGGCGGCGGGCCCGGCCAACCAGGCGCCCGAGGCGGGTCGACTCGACCTCGACCGCGACATGGCAGCGGCGGCGATCCGTCCCCGCCGCATGGATCCCGGCGTCGCCGCCCAGGCTGCGCGCGGCAATCCCGAGCCCCTCGACCTCCGCCGCCGCATGCGCATTCGCCGGGTTGAGGCGGAGGCAGAGGGCATAGGCGGAGGCGGCGCCCTCCGTGTCGCCGGCGAGCTTGCGCGCATGGCCGAGATGGAGGGGGATGTCGTCATCCTCCGGCGTGGCGGCGGCGGCGGCGAGATAGGCGCGCTCCGCCTCGTCGAGGCGCCCGCCCTCCTTGAGGGCATGGCCGAGCTGGACCCGGGCGAAGGTGGCGTCGGGGCGGAGCGAGACCGCCAGCTCGTAATGCTCGGCCGCGCTCGGCCAGTCGCGGCGGTCGCGCGCCGCATCCGCGGTGGCGATCGCCTGGCGGAAGGCGTCGCGGAGCAGGTCGAGGAGGCTGGTCAGCCCGAGCTCGACCAGCCCGGGCTCCGTCGCGTCGGAGGCGAAGAGCAATTCGCAGGCCCGCTTGCCGTCCCCGGCGCGGGCCAGGATCTCGGCCTCGAGCAGCGCGCGATGGCGCTCCGGCACCCGGGCGGCGGATTGGGCAACCAGCGTGGCCGCGAGGTCGGGGGCGATGCGGTCCGGGAGGTCCGCCACGAGGTGACGGAGTGGGCCGGCACCCTCGGCTCCGGTGAGGGTCGCCGGCAGGGTCGCGGCCCCGCTTGGCGGGGCGTAGGCGGAAGGCGCCTCGGGCATGGGGCCTCGTGGGTCGACCTGGCATCGGAGTGTTCCGAAGCCACAAGCTCCGGTTGATCGTTTCAGCTTAGATTCGCGGTTAACGGGATGTCCAGCCCCAATCACTCCCGGATGCGAGAGTTACAAAGATCCCATCACCGCAATGATGGCAAATTCCGTGATGCAATGCCCCGATGCGTGCGATCCCGGCGTGGTGAGTTGCGGTCGGTCCGCCATCGTCCTGGCGCGAGGCGATCCGATTCCGTCGCCGTCCCCGCTAGGCCGGCCGGCCTCGCCTCGCCGGGTCAGCGCTCCATCGGGACCCGGCACGCGGCTGCCGGATGCGGCGCCTGAAGCCCCGGTCCCGCGCCGAACAGCTTCTCCCGGTACGTCCCCGGCGCGTAGTCCCGCTTGTACCGCCCGCGTTCCTGCAACGCCGGCACGACCAGGTCCACCACCGCGTCGAGGCATTCCGGCATGACGGTGCGGGAGAGGTTGAAGCCGTCCACCCCCGTCTCCTCGACCCAGGCGATCAGCTCCTCGGCCACCTGCTCCGCGCTGCCCACGATGGGCGCCTGGCGGCTGCCGAGGAGGAAGCTGTCCACCAGGTGCCGCTTGGTCCAGCCAGGGCCGAAGGCGCGGGTCAGCGCCTCGATGTTCGAGGTCACGGCGTTGCTCTCGCCGGTGATCGGCTCGTCCATGCCGAAGGCCGCGAAGTCGATGCCGAGGGAGCCGGCCGACTGCACCAGCGCGCCCTCGACGCTGACATGGCGGCGGTAATCCTCCAGCAGGTCGCGCGCCTCCGCCTCCGTCCGCCCGACCACCAGCGTCGCGCCGACGAAGATGCGCAGTTCCCGCGGCGCCGCCCGCGCGCGGAGGTCGGCCACCAGCCGCGCGACGTTGTCCTTGCGCCCGCCGTTCAGGAACACGCACTCCGCATGCCTTGCCGCGAAGGCGCGCCCGCGGTCGGAGGCGCCGGCCTGGTAGAGCACCGGCGTGCGCTGCGGCGAAGGCTCGACCAGGTGGATCGCCTCCATCCCGGGCCGGCGCACCCTGCGCACCCTGGCGGGGTCGGCATAGAGGCCGGCCGCACGGTCGCGCTTCACCGCATCCGCGGCCCAGGATCCCTCCCAGAGGGCGTAGACATCCCCGAGGAAGGCCTCGGCCGCGTCGTAGCGGTCGTCGTGCTGGCCCTGCGCAGGGCGGCCCATCGCCCGCGCCGCGCTGTCGAGATAGCCCGTCACGATGTTCCACCCGATCCGCCCGCGGGTCAGGTGGTCGAGCGTCGAGAAGCGTCGCGCCAGCAGGAAGGGCGCCTCGTAGCCCGTCGCGCAGGTGACGCCGAAGCCGAGATGCGTCGTCGCCGCCGCCATGGCCGGCACCAGCAGCAGCGGATCGAGCAGCGGCACCTGCACCGCGTTGCGCACCGCCGCATCGGCATTGCCGCCGAGCACGTCGTAGACGCCGAGGACATCGGCGAGGAACAGCCCGTCGAACAGCCCGCGCTCGAGCGTGCGCGCGAGGCCGGTCCAGTACTCCAGCGAGAGATAGTCCGTGGACCGGTCCCTGGGGTGCGTCCACATCCCGTGCTGGATGTGGCCGATGCAGGCCATGTCGAAGGCGTTCAGGCGGATCTCTGTCGGCATGGGCGGGGGGATAGCACGCCCCGCCCGCGGCGGTCAGGTCAGGCCGCCTGCAGCCCCGCCGCCACATGCCGGCGCGATGCCATCAGCGGCTGGATCCGCGTGCCGAAATCCTCGATGCCCTTCTCGAAATCGTCGAAGGTCAGCAGTGCGCCAGCCGTACCCGGCACCTCCGCCATCTCGTCCAGCATGCGCGCGACCGAGGCATAGGACCCGACCAGCGTCCCCATGTTGAAGTTCACGACGGAGACGGGGTTCACCACCTCGCCGATATGCGTATCGGACCGCGTGTCGGCCGCGGCCTGCAGGCCGAGCCAGGCCACCGCCTCCTGGTCCACGCCGGCCTTGTAGTGCTCCCACTTGGCGAAGGCGGCCTCGTCGGTCTCGTCGGCGATCAGCATGATCAGGACGAAGGTGCCGACCTTCCGTCCGGTCTTCGCGGCCTCCGCCTGCAGCCGCTCGGCCGAGGGCGCGAAGCCCGTCGGCGTGTTCACCCCGGCACCGAGGCAGAAATTGTAGTCGGCGAATCGCGCCGAGAAGGCCATGCCCTGGCCGGAGGAGCCCGCGCAGATCAGCTTGATGGGCTTCTGCGGCATGGGCAGCATGCGGCAGTCGTCCATCTGGAAGTGCTCGCCCTTGAAGTCGGAGCGGCCGATGGTCCATAGCTCGCGCAGGATGGTGGTGTATTCGGTCAGGACGTCGTAGCGCTTCTCGAAGTAGTGGTCGCCGGGCCAGACCCCCATCTGCGAGTATTCGGGCCGCTGCCAGCCGGTGATCAGGTTCACCCCGAACCGCCCGCCGGAGATGCTGTCGATCGTCGTCGCCATCCGCGCGACGATCGCGGGCGGGATCGCCAGCACCGGAGCCGTCGCGTAGAGCCCGATGCGGCTGGTGACGGAGGCGAGGCCCGCCATCAGGGTGAAGCTCTCGAGGTTGTAGTCCCAGAACTCCGTCTTCCCCCCGAAGCCGCGCAGCTTGATCATCGAGAGGGCGAAGTCGAGCCCATGGTGCTCCGCGCGCTGGGTGACCCGCTTGTTGAGCTCGAAGGAGGGCTTGTACTGCGGCGAATTGGCGGAGATCAGCCAGCCATTGTTGCCGATGGGGATGAAGACGCCGATGTCCATGCTGGTCCGCCCCGGTCCCGGTTGCGGCAGGGCGGGCTAGCAACCCTCGTGCCATCATCGCGGCGCCGCTAGGATCGCCGGCCATGGACGCCATCGACCGCCGCATCCTCCGCGCCCTCCATCGCAACGCCCGCCTGACGAATGCCGAGCTGGCCGAGGAGGTGGGCCTGTCCCCCTCCCCCTGCTGGACGCGCGTGCGGCGGCTGGAGCAGGCGGGCGTGATCAAGGGCTATGTCGCGATCCTCGACCAGGCCACGCTCGGCATGCCGGACACCGTCATCATCGAGGTGATGATGGAGAAGCACGACGAGGAGAGCCTGACCCGCTTCGAGCAGGCCGTCGCCGACATGCCCGAGATCATCGAGGCCTGGCTGGTCACCGGGGAGTACGACTACGTGATCAAGGCCGCGGTCGGCGGCACGGCGGGCTATGAACGCCTGCTGCGCGAGAAGCTCTACCGCCTGCCCGGCGTGCGGCACACCCGCACGAGCTTCACGCTGCGCTGCCTGAAGCAGAGCTGGACGCCGGCGCCCTGACCATGCTGCCCTGCCGCATGCGCCCTGTCTTCCTCGCCGCCGCCGCCGCGGCGCTCCTCCTCGCCGCCATCCCCGCACGCGCCGAGGACGATCCGCTGGAGGGGCTGAACCGCCGCACGCATGCGCTGAACGGCGCGCTCCGCGCCTGGGTGCTGACCCCCGCGGTGGAGGCCTGGCGCGCCGCCGCCCCGCCCGCCTTCCGCCGCGGCGTCGCGCAGGTCTTCGCCAACCTCCGCGAGCCGGTCACCGCGCTGAGCGGGCTGGCCGCCGGCGAGGTCGCGGTCGCCGCGAACGCGACCATCCGCTTCGGGATCAATTCGACGCTCGGCCTCGGCGGGGTCGAGGACCGCGCCGCCGCCATGGGCTACGCGCCGCGGCGCCTCACCCCGGCGGACGCGCTCTGCGCCTGGGGCGTTCCCAGCGGGCCCTACCTCGTGCTGCCGCTGCTCGGCCCCTCCAGCCTGCGCGACGCGGGGGCGATGGCGGCGACGGGGCTCGCCCTGTCCCAGGCGCTCGGGCCGGACGTCACAGGCGCATGGGCCGCGGGCGAGGCTTTCCTCGACTACGATTCGGTCCATGACGCGCTGGGGCAGGTGGAGGCGCAGTCGCTCGACGCCTATGCCGTGCTGCGCAGCGCCTGGCGGCAGCGCCGCGCCGCCGCCTGCCCGGCCGACCGGGAGGCGGAGGCAGGGCGCTGAGCTTCGGCAGGGCCGTGCCCGGGACCGGTTGCCCGTGCAACAATTTGCGATGAGGTTTGAGACCGGCCGGACCCCGCGGCTTGCACGGACCGAAATGAACCGCGGGAGGCGCGCCCCATGCCCACGATCACCGGCACGGGCGGCAACGACACCATCCAGCCTGGTGCGCTCGGCGCCGGCGTCACGGGCGGCGGCGGCGGCGGATGTGTTCCGGCTGCTCGGCCTCGCTGATCTCGGCGACGACATCGGCGATTTCGCCTCGGGGATCGATGCGCTGGAGCTGGCGGCGACGGCCTTCTTCCCGGCGGGCGCGCTGGATCCGGCGGATTTCGCCTTCGGCGCGGCCACCGTCGCCGGGGCGCAACTCGTCTACAAGACCGCGACCGGGCGCCTGTCGATCGACCTGAACGGCATCGCCGCCGGCAGGCTCATCACGATCCTGACGTTGATCGGGGCGCCCACGCTCGCGGCCGCCGACATCGTGTTCCTCGCCTGGCGGATCGTGCCGTCGTGCCCGTCGGCCGCGCGGTCGGGCGCGCCACCGCGGGGGGCCTTCCGGCCCTCGCCCGGCGGCGTCGCGCATTCCGGGTGCAGGGGGGAGGCGCCGGATCCCCTCCCCCGCGCCCGTCAGAGCGCGTGAAGATTTCGAACCCGCGAAAGAACGCCCGTTGCAATCATTGCAGAATATCCACCAGAAGCGAGGCTGACGGGCATTCTTTCACAAACTCTCAGGCGGCCAGCGCAGCGCCGGCCGGCCCGGGGGGGGCGGCCCGCAGCCCGAGCCATTGCAGCATCGCCAGGTCCGCGACCACCGCCGCCTGCGCCAGTACGAACACGACGCCGAGGGTCGTCGGTGCCACCCAGCCGGGCATGGCCAGCAGCAGCAGGCTGTCCAGCGCCCAGATCGCGTTCAGCCCCGCAACCGTCCACACCGCGGCCCGCGGCGGCCCGGCCCGGCGCAGCCCGAGCCAGCCCACCACGGCGGCCCAGCCCAGCATCACCAGCCCCGCGCCGAGCAGCAGGCCCGCGGGCAGGCCGAACAGCCGCGCCAGCGGCGCCGTCGCCGCGACCAGCAGCGCGCCGGTCGCCCCGCTCAGCGCCGCATCGGCCAGCAGCACGCGGCGCAGGAACAACGGATGGCGGATCATCGTCCTCATCGCACGGCCCTCCCCTCAGCCCGCCGCCGCGGCGGCGGGCACCGCATCGAAGAAGCCGGTGACGGAGGCAAGCCGCCTGTCCGGCGCCAGGGTGGCGAAGTCCACCCCCGTCACCACCGGCGCCCCGCCGGATTCCGGCCCGAATTCCCAGGCGAAGCGCAGCGCGTCGTGATGCGCATCCGCCGCGCCCCGCCGGGCGAAGCGGTGGCCCGGGAACATCCCGTGCACCTGCGCCACCATCTCGTCGATCGCCGCATGCCCCTCGGCCGAGAGCTTCGGGTCCAGGTAGCGGGCATCCTCGGCATAGGTGCGCGCGATCAGCGCGCGCCGGGCCGCCGCATCGGTCTCGTTCCAGGCGGCGAAGTAGCGTTCGATCAGCCCGTCATGCTCGATCATGGCTCCGCGGTCTCCTTCGGACCCTGGCCCACCAGCGGGCCGGATGCGGCGCACCCTCCCCCGGCCGGGGGCACGAAGCGATGACCTCGCAGGTCATCGGACCGATCACGGGGACGCGCTAAGCTCGCCGCGTGGCAGGGGGAAGGATCGCATGGCCGCAAGCGTGAGTGCCGCCGCGGGCACGCGGCCACCGGGCGCCGGCACGCTGCTGCGCACATGGCGCCAGCGTCGCCGCCTCAGCCAGCTCGACCTCGCCTGCGAGGCCGAGATCTCCCAGCGCCACCTCAGCTGCGTCGAATCCGGCCGCGCCCGGCCGAGCCGCGAGATGCTGCTGCATCTGGCCGAGCGCCTGGCCATCCCGCTGCGCGAGCGCAACACGCTGCTCGTCGCCGCCGGCTACGCGCCGGCCTTCCCGGAGCGGCGGCTGGACGATCCCGCGCTCGGCGCCGCGCACCAGGCGATGCAGGCGGTGCTGCGCGCGCATGAGCCCTTCCCCGCGCTCGCCGTCGACCGGCACTGGTGCCTGGTCGCGGCCAATGCGGTGGTGCCGGCGCTGATCGGCGCGGTGGCGGAGCCCGCGCTGCTGGCGCCGCCGATGAACGTGCTCCGCCTCACCCTGCATCCGGGCGGCCTCGCGCCCCGCATCACGAACCTGGCCGAATGGCGCGTCCACATCCTCGAGCGCCTGCAACGGCAGGTGGAGGCGACGGCCGATCCCGCGCTGATCGCGCTGCTGGCGGAGCTGCAGGGCTACCGGCCGCCGGGGCTCGCCGGGGCGCCGCCGCCACGGCCCGACCCGGTTGCCTCCTTCGTCCTGCCGCTCCGGCTCCGCGCGGGCGGGGAAGGGGTGGAGCTCTCGCTGCTCGGCACCACCTCTGTCTTCGGCACCGCCGTCGACATCACCCTGGCGGAGCTGACGCTCGAGGCCTTCTACCCCGCCGACCCGGCGACGGCGGAGGCGCTGCGCCGCCTCGCGCCCCCGAAATGATCTGGCGCGGGCCGTGCAGCGCATGGTAGCAGGATCGGGTGATCCACAACCCCAGGTGGATGATTGCGCACCCCGGAGCTGCATCTGGTCGCCGCCACGCGGCCCAACCTGCCCAAGCTCGCCGCCCTCTGGCACGCCCTGCCGGCAGGCTTCCCGCTGCGCAAGGTGCTGCTGCACACCGGCCAGCACCATGACGAGGCGATGTTCGGCCGGCACCTGGCGGATCTCGGCCTGCCGGCGCCGGCGATCGCGCTGGGGGTGGCCGGGGGCACGCATGCGGAGCTGACCGGGCGGACCATGATCGCCGCGGAGGCCGCCTGGCGCGCCCGGCGCCCGGCGCTGGTGGTGGTGGCGGGCGATGTGGACGGGACGCTGGCCACGGCGCTCGCCGCCCGCAAGCTCGGCCTGCCCGTCGCGCATCTCGAGGCCGGGCTGCGCAACGGCGACCGCACCATGCCGGAGGAGATCAACCGCCGCGCGGTCGATGCCGTCAGCGACCTGCTCTGGGCCCCGGACGAGGCCTCCGCCGCGCGGCTGCTGGCCGAGGGGCACCCGCCCGGCGCGGTGCGCGCCGTCGGCAACGCGATGATCGACACGCTGCGGCGCTCCCTGCCCGCCGCGCGCGATCGCCCGCTGCCGGAGGGGCTGGTACGAGGCGGCTACGGCATCGTCACCCTGCACCGCGCGGCGAATGTGGACGCGGCCGGCCCGCTCGCGGCGCTGCTCGACGCGGTGGACGCGGCGGCGGCGCTGCTGCCCCTCGCCTGGCCGCTGCATCCGCGCACCCGTCGTCGGCTGGCGGAGCACGGGCTGGCGCTGCCCGCCGGCGTGATCCCGCTGCCGCCCCTGCCCTATCTCGACTTCCTCGCGCTGATGGCCGGGGCGCGCCTCATCGCCTCCGACAGCGGCGGCGTGCAGGAGGAGGCGACGGCGCTCGACCTGCCCTGCCTGACCTTGCGGCCCTCGACCGAGCGGCCGGTGACCCTGGCGCTGGGCTCGAGCCGCCTGGTCGCCCCGCGCGACCTGCCCGGGGCCGTCGCCCGCGTGCTGGCGGGGGGCTGGCCGCGGGCGCGGCCGATCCCGCTCTGGGACGGCCAGGCCGGCACGCGCATGGCCGCGCATCTCGGCACCTGGTGGGAGGAGGCCGCATGAACCCGACCCTGGTCGTGATGCTTTCCGCCGCGCATCCGCCCGACGATGTGCGGGTGGTGCGGAAGGAGGGCGCGGCGCTGGCCGCCGCCGGCTGGACGGTGCGCCATCTCTGCCCCGGCCCGGCCGAGGCGCGCGGCGCGCGCATCGCCGGCGTCGTGCTGGACACCTTCCCCCCGCGCGCCGGCTGGCTTGGCCGGATCGCCGGCATTCCCGCCCTGGCCCGCCGCGCGGCCCGGAGCGGCGCGGCCGTGCTGCATGCCAGCGAGCCGGATGCCTGGGTGGCCGCCCTGCTCGCCGCGCGATGGTCCGGGGCGCGGACCGTCCTCGACGTGCACGAGCATTACCCGAGCCGCCTCGACCCGCGCCTGCCCGCCTGGCTGCGTCCGCCCTTCCGCGCCGCGCTCCGCCTGTCCTGCCGGCTGGCCGGGCGGGCGGCCGATGCGGTGGTGGTGGCGAAGGACGGGCTGGCCGGGGATTTCGGCGCGGCCCCGCGCACCGTGCCGGTGCGCAACTACGCCCCCGCTTTGCCGGTGACGCCCCGGCGGCATGGTCCCGGCCCGCTGCGCCTGGTCCATGCCGGGGCCATGGCGCGGTCCCGCGGCTGGCCGCAGATGCTGGCGGCGCTGGCGCTCTGCCCGCCCGGCACGCGGCTTCGCCTGGTCGGGCGCTTCACCGACGGGTCGGAGGCGGATTTCGTCACCTGCGCCACCGGATGCGGCCTGGAGGGACGGGTGGAGCGGCTGCCCTGGATGCCGCAGGACCACGCCCTGGCCCGCGTCGCGGAATGCGACATCGCCCTGGTGCTGTTCCAGCCCGGCGAGACCAACCACGCGCTCGCCCTGCCGCACAAGCTGTTCGACGCGATGCTGGCGGGCCTGCCCGTGATCGCGCCGGCCCATGCGACGGAGGTCGCCGCCGTGGTGCGCGAGGCCGGCTGCGGCGAGCTGGTGGACACCGCCGACCCGGCTGCCATCGCCGCCGCGGTCGCGCGCCTGGCGGATCCGGGGCGGCGCGCGAGCCTCGGCGCG
>CAZMCV010000024.1:0-35745 GCA_964564645.1 uncultured Acetobacteraceae bacterium | reverse complement strand
CGGCGAGGCGGGCTGCGCCAGGGCGCGACCGATCGCGCCGCCCGCCAGGGCCGCGGCCGTCGCAGCCACGGCCCCGGCGGGCGCGGCCAGCAGCAGGGTGCGGCGACGCGGCGCGGCCATCCGTCTCTCCCGGACTCCGGACAGGGCAGGAATGCATCGGAGTGAACGCGCGACCGGCCGCGCTGTCCATCCCGCCCCGGCGCGAATGCTTGACGCCGGCGGCGGGGCGAAGGATGGCTGCCCACCGGACGCGCGGCGCGATGCAGGCCGGCGCCCACGGCACCAGGGAGAACCGCCATGACCGCCGCGATCCCCGCGAAGATGACCCACATCGCCCATGGCGCCGGCGGCCCGCCGGAGGTGCTGGTCGTGGCGGCCGGCCCGGTGCCCGCGCCGAAGGCCGACGAGGTGTTGATCCGCGTCCTCGCCGCCGGCGTGAACCGCCCGGACGTCCTGCAGCGCTCCGGCGAGTATCCGCCGCCGCCCGGCGCCAGCCCGATCCTCGGCCTCGAGGTGGCGGGCGAGGTGGTCGCGGCCGGGCCCGAGGCGACGGGCTTCGCCCCGGGCGACCGGGTCTGCGGGCTGGCGAACGGGGGCGGCTATGCCGAGTACTGCGCGGTGCCCGCGGCGCAGTGCCTGCGCTGGCCGGTCGGCTTCGACGCGGTGCGCGCCGCCGCCCTGCCGGAGACCTTCTTCACCGTCTGGGCCAACCTGTTCGGCCATGGCAGGCTGGCGGAGGGCGAGACCGTGCTCGTGCATGGCGGCTCCTCGGGCATCGGCGTGACCGCGATCATGCTGGCCAAGGCCTTCGGCGCGCGGGTGATCGCCACCGCCGGCAGCGCGGCGAAGTGCCAGGCCTGCCTCGACCTCGGCGCCGACGCGGCGATCGACTACCGCGCCCAGGACTTCGTCGAGGAGGTCAAGCGCCTGACCGACGGCAAGCTCTGCGACGTCGTGCTCGACATGGTGGGCGCGCCCTATTTCCAGCGGAACCTGCGCTGCCTGCGCATGGACGGGCGGCTGGTCATCATCGCCTTCCTGAACGGGCACGAGGCGGAGAAGGTGGACCTGCGTCCGATCATGCTGCGCCGCCTGGTGGTGACGGGCAGCACCATGCGCCCGCGCACCACGGCGCAGAAGGGCGCGATCGCCATGGACCTGCGCGACAAGGTCTGGCCGCTGCTCGACGCGGGGAAGTGCGCGCCACCGGTCTTCCAGGTGTTCCCGCTGGCCGAGGCGGCCGCGGCGCACCGGCTGATGGAGAGCAGCCAGCATATCGGGAAGATCGTGCTGCAGGTGGCCGGCTGAGCCGGCGGGTCGCCTCGCCGCTCGAGGGGCTGCGCTACCTCTCCGTCTCGGTCCTGCT
Organism: uncultured Acetobacteraceae bacterium; assembly: GCA_964564645.1. Lineage (GTDB taxonomy): Bacteria > Pseudomonadota > Alphaproteobacteria > Acetobacterales > Acetobacteraceae > CAZMCV01. Next base: position 34,379 of record CAZMCV010000024.1, on the reverse strand, counting down.
GTTCGGCGGGATCTGGCCGGTCACCAAGCACGCGCTGGTGGCCGGCGCCTCGCCGCTCTGGTTCGCGCTGAACCGGGCGGGCCTGGCGGCCGTCTCGGCGGGGCTGGTGCTGGCGGCGCTCGGGCGGCTGCGGCCGCCGTCGCGGGGCGACCTGCCGACGGTCTTCGCGGTGGGGCTGCTGCAGCTCGGCGCCTTCTTCGCGCTGACCCATCTGGCGCTGGACCACGTGCCGGCGGGGCGCACGGCGATCCTCTGCAACGTCACGGTCTTCTGGCTGATCCCGCTCTCGGTCTGGGTGCTGGGGGAGCGGGTCTCGCCGCTGCAGGGCTGGGCCTGCGCGGTCGGGCTGCTCGGCGTCCTCGCGCTGATGGCGCCCTGGTCGCTGCCCGGCTCCGGCGGGGCGGGGCCCGGCCTGCTGGTGGGCTACGGGCTGCTGCTGGCCGCGAGCCTCGCCTGGAGCCTGGCCATCCTGGTCACCCGCCGCTTCCCGCCGCGCCGCCCGGTGATGGAGCTGCTGCCCTGGTGCTTCGGCGTCGGCGCTTTGCTGATCCTGCCGCTGGCCCTGCTCCGCGCGCCGGAGGGCGGCATTCCCCGGGCCGCGCTGGCGGAGGCGCTGTTCGTCGGCGCCGTCGCCGCCCCGCTCGGCACCTGGGCGACGATCGAGGCGGGGCGGCGACTTTCGGGCGTCGTCGCCTCGGTGGGGTTCCTGGGCGTGCCGGCGCTCGGCGTCCTGCTGTCCCATCTCTGGCTCGGCGAGCCGCTGGGCTGGGACGTGCCGGTCGGCGGCGGGCTGATCGCGCTCAGCGTCTGGATGGCCGCGCGCGGCGCGGTGGCGGGGCGGGAATGAGGGGGCGATGGGCGGGGAACGAAGATGCGTCTTCCCCCCGCCCCTCCCGGCATCATTGTCCGGCCCGTGCTGCCGGCGGACCCGGCGGCCTGCCGGAGAAGGCTCGGGGGAGGCGGAGATGCGGCTGAACGCGGTCGAGGCGGGCGCGGGGATGGAGCCGGTCGTGCTGCTGCACGGGCTGTTCGGCGCGGCGGCCAATTGGGGCGCGGTCCAGCGCCGGCTGGCCGAGACCGGCCGGCGCGTGCTGGCGCTCGACCTGCGCAACCATGGCGCCAGCCCCTGGGCCGAGACCATGGGCTACGAGGCCATGGCCGAGGACCTCGCCGGGACCCTCGCCGCGCTCGGCGCCTCGCCGGCGGCCGTGCTCGGGCACTCCATGGGGGGCAAGGTGGCGATGACCCTCGCCCTGGCGCATCCGGAGGCGGTGGCGCGGCTGATCGTTGCCGACATCGCCCCGGTGACCTACCCCCCGGCCCTGCGCCCCTACCTCGCCGCGATGCGCGCGATGGAGCTGCGCGCCGGCATGACCCGGCGGGACGCCGATGCCGCCCTCGCCGCCGCCGTGCCGCAGCCGAACATCCGCGCCTTCCTGCTGCAGAACCTGCGCTTCGGATCGGATCCGCCCGCCTGGCGCATCCCGCTCGAGGCCATCGAGCGCGCGATGCCGCTGCTCGAGGCCTTCCCGGAGCCGGGCGCGCGGCGCTACGCCGGCCCGGTGCTGGTCCTCGGGGGGGAACGCTCCGACTATCTGCGCGGGCCGGAAGCCGTGCCGCGCCTGCGCGCGCTGTTTCCCGCCGCGCGCTTCGCCACCATCCCGGCGGCCGGCCACTGGCTGCATTCCGACAATCCGGCGGGCTTCCTGGCCGCACTCGAACCCTTCCTCGCCGAGGGCGCGGCCTGATCAGGCCGCGGCGGCGAGGGAGGCCGGAGGCGCCTCCCCGAGCGCCGGCCGCCCGCGCAGCGGCGGGAGCGGCGACGCGGTGACCAGCTCGACCAGCGTGATCTCCGGCGGCACGCCGAGGCGGATCGGCATGAGGGAGCTGCCGATGCCGCCCGAGACGACCAGGTGCCGCCCGCCCTCCTCGACATGCCCATAGGCGAAGCGGTTGCCGAAGCGGGAGGGCACGACCGGCGACCAGCGCCCCATCCGCACCTGCCCGCCATGGGTGTGCCCGGCCAGGGTCACGGCGACCTCCGCCGGCACCTCCGGGAAGATGTCGGGCTCGTGGGCGAGCAGGATGGTCGGCGTGCCGTCCCGCCCGGCGCCATCCAGCGTGCGCGCCAGATCGTCGGCGCCGCGATGCGCGCCGCGGCGCAGGTAGAAGGCCCATTGGCTGCCCAGCCCGGCGATGCGGACCGGCTGGCCGGCATGCAGGACCAGGCGCTGCGCGTTGTGCAGCACCGGCAGGCCGGCACGCGCGAAGGCTTCGGCCGCCTCGGGCAGCGGCTTGCCCCGTCCGGTGCCGCGATGCCCCGATCCGGCCGCCTGGGTGTCGGGATCCTCCCACCAGTCATGGTTGCCGAGGATGGCATGGACGCCGAGCGGCGCGCGCAGCCAGGCAAGAATCCCCGCCACCTCCGCCATGCCGGCGCGGCCGCGCGGCGCGATCCGGTGGTCCGCGCCGTAATCGCCGAGCAGGGCGATCATGTCGGCACCGAGCGCGTTGGTGCGCTCGACGATGCGCTCGAGCAGCCCGGGCGGGGTGTCGGCGGCGCCGACATGCGGGTCGGCGATGCAGGCGATGGTGAGCGGCTTCAGGCCGCGCGGCCAGGAGGCGGGCACGATGCGGTGACGGACGATGCGCACGCGCCCCTCCGGCGCGTCGCCGCGCGCGCTCCAGGCGGCCTGCATCCCGGCGGCAGCGCCGCCGGCCACGCGAAGGATCGTCTTTCGTCGCATCCCCTGTCCCCATGCGCGGCCGGGACCGGCATCCCGCCGCCGGTCCTCGCCGGCCCACCCGTGAAGCGGCGCCGGCCGCCTCGCCCGAATCGGCGACCACGATGCCCCGCCTCGATCGGTGCCGCGCGCGCCATGTCCCCCCCCCGCGATCCCGCCGGATCCCGGCGGGTCCGCCTCCGCCGGCCCAGGGGCCGCGGCCCGGCGCGCGCCGAGCCTCCCTATCCCATCATGGCGGCCGACTGAAGCGCCCAATCGCGGCCCGGTGATCCGCGACCCGATGCGCCATCATCGCGCCGTTCCCCTACTGCGGCTTGAACGCGCTGCGCTTGGCCGCGTCCGCCGCGCGCCAGAGATACCAGGCGGCGACGCTCCGCCAGGGCGACCAGGCCTCGCCGATCGCGGCGAGCTCCTTCGGCTTCGGCTGCGCCGCGAGCCCGGCCGACACGCGCCAGCCCTCGCGGACGCCGAAATCATCCACCGGCAGCACGTCCGGCCGGCCCAGGGTGAAGATCAGCAGCATCTCGACCGTCCACCGCCCGACGCCGCGGATGGTCACCAGCCGCTCGATCAGGTCGGCATCCGGGAGGCGGGCGGCGGCGCGGCGGGTCGGCACCAGCCCGCCGGCCGCCTTCTCGGCGATGTCACGGATCGCCGCGACCTTGGATTGCGAGAAGCCGCAGCCGCGCAGCGACTCGGCCGGCAGGGCCAGCACGCGCGCCGGCGGGGGAAAGGCGTGGTCGGGGACGAGGGCGAGGAAGCGGCCGAGGATCGCGTCCGCCGCGCGGCCATGCACCTGCTGGTGGGCGATGGCGCGGACCAGCGCCTCATAGGGCTCGCGCCGCACGGGCTTGAGGGTGCAGGGACCGATCGCCCGGATCACCTGCCGCAGCACGGGATCGCGCGCCAAGTGCCGGGAGGCGGCCGAGCGCGCCGCGGCCCGCGGCGGGGCGGCGGCCGGCGGGCCTTCCGGGTCGGTGGTCTCCGCCATCGCGCGGGCCCGCCCGGGCTAGCGGCCCGGTCGCGGCCGTCGTGTCCCGACGACGGCGACCGGGCCACGGGCTTCGCGGCGGGCGGGGCGGCCGACGTCACGGATGACGGACGCCGTCCGCGGCGACCGCGCCACTAGTGATGGTCCGGCGCAGGCAGGGGCAACCCGAGCTGGAGCGCGGCATTGCCGGCGATCGAACCCTCCCAGATCAGCTCGAAGCCGACATAGACGATCAGCGCGACGCCGATATAGGCGATGATCTTGTAGCGATCGAGGATGCGGGCGAGGAAGCCGCCGAGCAGGCCCATCAGGACGATCGAGATCAGCAGGCCGATGATGAGCATCGTCATGTCGTTGCGCGCAACCGCGGCGACGGCGAGCACGTTGTCGAGGCTCATCGAGACATCGGCCAGCGTGATCTGCCACAGCGCCTGGGCGAGCGTCTTCTCCTTCACCTCGCCATGGTCGCCATGCTTGTCCTTGTCGTGGCCGCCGCGCAGCTCCCCCCAGAAGCCCCAGGCGATGTAGAGCAGCGCCGCGCCGCCGATGAAGGCAACCCACCAGATGCCGAGCAGATAGGTGGCGAAGATCGAGAAGATGATGCGCAGCACGGCGGCGGCGATGATGCCGAACATGACCGCGCGGCCGCGCTGATGCGCGGGCAGGCCGGCGGCGGCGAGCCCGATCACCACCGCATTGTCGCCGGACAGCACGATGTTGAGCCAGAGAATCTCTAGAAAGCGCGGCGCAGCCGCGAGGAGTTCGTCCATGGATGGGCGTTTCCGTCATGACAGGGCTTGGGCGCGCCCTGAAGCGGCTCGCCGGCGGAGTCTGCTTAAAGCAGGCCGGGGAAATGCCAAGTTGCATCGTTTTAATCCCGCATTTTGCGCGCCGACATGCAGATGGACGAAGCGTCGTGGCAAGCTCATCCTGCTGCATGGTCCGTGCATCGTCGCTGCGTCGTCGCTGCATCGTCGTCGCATCGTCGCTGGCGCCCGATCGCCGCAGCATGCTCCGCGCGATCGCGCGGTGGCGCGCGGCTCAACGCAGCAGCGCGACCGCGCCGGCGCCGAACAGCACCACCATCGCCATCGAGGGCAGCAGCAGCCGCCACACCTGCCCGGGCCGCGTCCCGTCCGCGAGCAGACCGCAGATCATCGCGGTGACGCCGACGCTCATTCCCGCCCCCGCGGCACCGGCGAAATTGTGCACGCCCGGCGCGAGCGCCGCCGGCAGACCCGCCTCCGCTCCCAAGGCCGCCTGCAGCGCGGCCAGCGCAGCGTTGGCGCCGACATTGCTGCCCGTGACCATCCCGGCGACGAGGCCGAGCGGCGCGACCGCATAGGGCGCCACCGGCCCGAGCGCCGACGCCGCGGCCTCCGCCAGCGCGGCCGCCGCGCCGCTGCCGGCCACCAGCCGCCCGAGCAGGACATAGAGCAGCATGGCCACGGCCGGCCGCGCGGCGCGGCGCAGCGCGCCGATGGCCCGCCCCGACGCCGCCCCGCGCGCCCCGTGGCGAAGCAGCAGCAGCGCCCCGGCGACCAGCCAGAGCACGATGGCGACATGGGTCAGCGGAAAGGCCGGCAGGTCGGCATAGGGCCGCAGCGCCGGCGCCCCGGGCCAGAGCCGCGCCAGCAGCAGGCAGGCCGTCAGCGCCAGGTAGGGCGCCGCGGCGGCGAGGGCGCGTCGCGCATCCCGCGGCGGATCGGACCGCCACAGCGCCCAGCCCAGCACCGGCGCCGTGGCGAGGATGCCCACCACCTCGAAGGGCAGGAAGCGGTTGCCCAGCACCAGCAGCAGCGCGAGCAGGCCGAGCATCGCCGCTTGCGCCGCCCGCTCGCGCGGCGGCACCGGCACGCCGGCGCGCGCCGAGAGCGACCAGAGCAGCGGCGCCAGCGCCACCAGCCAGGCCGCGTTCGGCCAGGCCGTCACCAACGCCACCTCCTGCGCCGGCACGCCCGCCAGCACCGCCCCCAGCGCCGTCCCGGGCCCGAGCCCGCCCCAGGGCACGAGCACCAGCGCCTGCAGCGACAGCGCCGCCGCCGCCGCCCCGCCGAGCCCCATCCCGCGCAGCGCCGTCAGCGCGAAGACCGCGCCCACCGCGAAGCCGGTGACGCTCTCGAGGAAGGCGCCCATCGGCAGGGTGACGGCGAAGATCCGCGCCGGCGTCGCGGGGCGTGGCCGGGCAGGATCGGCGGGCTCGGCGGCGACCGCGGCGTGGAACAGCAGCCCGCCCGTGACCACGCCGACCGGCTGCAGGGCGAGGAAGCCGGCGCGCCCCGCCTCCTCCGCCAGGAAGCCCAGCAGGGCGGCGCCGCCCGCCGGCAGCGACACCAGCACCGCCGGCAGGGCGGCGACGAGCGCGGCCAGGCAGGCACCGACCGGCCCCGCCCGCCCCGTCCCGAGAAGCACCAGAAGAAGCAGCAGCGGCAGCGATTGGAGCAGCAGGGTCATGGCCCCGACATCCTTGCCGCCGGGCGGGGGCCGCGCCAGCGCCTGCGGAGGCGTCCCTCTCCGCCACGGGGGCGCCGGCACCGCAACGGCCGATCCTCGACGCGGCGGCGGGGGGATGACGACAGGGTGTCGCCCCGTTCCCCCCCATCGCCTTCCGGCCCCGGGCCATGGTGACCCGGATCCGTACCGGGACAGGGCGGATCCGGCGAGGCCCGCGGGGGGCGGGCCCGTCAGGGCTCGCCGGCGTGTCCGCCGCGATCGAGCGCCGCGACCGCCGCCCGGACCCGCTCGAAGGCCAGGTCGGACACCCGCGGCCGCAGCAGCGGCGTGATGCTGCGCAGCGCGGCGCGCCCGAGCCAGGGCCAGACCCCGCGCCCGGACAGCGCCGGCCCGACCAGCGCGTCGCGCAGCGCCGGCACCGCGACCCGCACGCGGGCCTCGATGTCGGGGCGGATGCTCGCCGCCTCGAAGCGCCCGGCGGGCCAGGGCGGCAAGGGCTCGTCGCGCTCGGCGACCTCGCCGCAGAGCGGGATCACCGGCAGGTGGCGGCCCTTGCCCTCGGCGCCGGCGCGCTCGACGCCCCAGCGCGCGCGGTCCTCCTCCGCCCAGCGCCCGCCGGCGAACAGCGGGTTGTCCTCGGGCAGCACGAAGACCCAGCGCAGGAAGTTCCGCGCGTTGCGCCGGCCGAGGAACCAGTCATGCTCCCGGTAGCCCTGCGCGAAGAAGCCGAGGAAGCCGCCGAGGTGCCCCGCCGCGATCGCGCCCTCGGCCTGCCAGCCCTCGCCGCGGCTCGGCGCGATCATGAAGCGGCTGCCGATGGCGGGATCGGCCGCCAGCGCCAGATCCTCCGGCTTGAAGCGCGAATTGGCGATGAGGGCGCTGAACAGCGGCATGATGCTGCCGACGAGGCCGGTCGCCGCCGCGGGGCCGGGCTGGCCCGGATTGACGAAGGGATCGACCAGCACGACCGCCCGCCGCGCCGCCTCGGAGGCCTGCGGGTTGCGCCCGCCCCAGCCGGCCAGCACGCGCCGCACCAGGTCGAGCGGCTCGTTGTTCATCGCCCCGCCATCGACGCAGAGCGCGGCGTAGGCGTGCGGCGCCGGGTCGGGCCAGGCGGGGCGCAGGGTCTCCACCCAGGCGGGCGGTGGCGCGGGAAAGGGGTCGAGGTCGAAGGGGCTCGAGGGGGTGAGCGCGGCGCGGTAGAGGTAGTCCGCCGCGGCGCGGTCGAGCACCCGCGCGGCGAGCGCCACCGGGAAGGCGCCTGTGCCGAGGGCCACGGCCTTGAAGGCCTCCCGCGCCGGGCTGCCCTTCGGCGCCGCGCGGTCGAGCGGCGCCTCGCCGACCTTGCGCCGATCGCCCGCCGCCGCGCCCGCCGCCCCGTCCAGCGCGATCGCGTAGCGCACATGGTCGGCGTGGTGCGACATCCAGTGGCGGAAGCCGGAGCCGTCGAAGCGCAGCGCGTAGGGCACGCCGCGGAGGTTGGCGAGCGTCAGCACCGCCCGCAGCGGGTCCGCCAGCCAGGGGCGTGCGGCGGTCTCCATGCCGGGGCGCTGGTCGAGCAGCCCGTCCACGATCCGCTCGAGCAGCGTGCAGTCGAGCAGCGAGGGCAGCGGGCGGCCGGGCACGACATCCTCGGCGCCGAGCAGCGGGCGGATGTCCACCTCCTCCACCCAGGCACGCCAGAGCGGATTCCCCGCCCGCGCCTCGCGCGGGGTGTCCGGCCGGACGGGCGGGAAACGCGCGTCGAGGAAGACCGCGGCGATCGCCGCGCACATGCCGCCCGCCGAGGCGCCGCCGAGCACGGGCACGCGCAGCTGGTGCAGCGGCGCCGCCCCGGTGGCCGCGCGGCGCGCCCGCTCGGCCGAGAAGGCGTCGAGCGCCTCGATCAGCATGTCGAGCACGCCGGCGGTGTAGGCGCCGGCGGACACGGCGCCGGCCATGCAGAGGCCGAGCTCGAAGACACCGTCCTCCGGCAGGGGACGGTGCGCCGGGTAGTCGTCGCGCCAGGCGTCGAGCGGCGTATCGGCGACGTTCGCCCCGGCATCGTCCATGGGTCCCACCTCCCCTTGCCGGACCAGCCTCGCCCCGTCCTTGGCGCGGCGCCGTGCGCCCGGTCACACCGCCTGCAGCAGCCCCGCGAACAGCCTGGCCCGCGGCACCAGGCTCTCGACCAGCATGTGCTCCTCGAGCGTATGCACGCCCGCGCCCTGCACGCCGAGCCCGTCGAGCGTCGGAATGCCCATCGCGCCGGTGAAATTCCCGTCCGACCCGCCGCCCGAGGATTGGTGCGAGAGGTCGAAGCCGATGCGCCGGGCGATGTCGCGCGCGGTCTCGTACAGCGCCATCACCCTCGCATCCGGCTCCCAGACCGGCCGCGTCACGCCGCGCGTGACCACCAGCTGGACATCGTTGCCGGTCGGCTTGAGGGCCAGCATGCGCTCGACCGCCTCGTCCAGGTCCTCCTGCCGCTTGGCCATCGACAGGCTCTCCGCGTCGCAATAGGTGGCGACGCAATTGACCCACTGCCCGCCATGGATGACGCCGACGGAGTAGGTCGCGGCGTCGGTGGTCATCGCCTCGATCGCCACGACCTGGCGGCACATCTCGCGGATGGCGCTGCGGCCATCGGCCAGCCGCGCCCCGGCATGGCTCGGCTTGCCGATGGTGCGCAGGTTGAAGCGGGCGATGGCGTAGCGGCCCGTCACCACGCCGCCATCGGCACGCGCGGGCTCGGGCACCAGCACCACGGCGTGGCGCGCCGCCTCGGCCTCGATCAGGTCGCGCGTCGAGGGGCTGCCCACCTCCTCGTCCGAGGTGAACAGCACCGTCACCGGGCGCCGCGTGGCGATGCCGGCGCGCAGCAGCTGGCGGATCGCCTCGAGCGCGATGAAATTGCCGCCCTTCATGTCGCAGGCGCCGGGGCCGTAGAGCCGCCCGCCCTCGCGCCGGCAGGGCAGCCCGCCGGCCAGCGTGCCGACCGGATGGACGGTGTCGAGATGGCCGAGCACGAGCACGCCCTTCTCCCGCCCCGCCTGGGGGTGCGGGAAGGTCGCGCGCACGCAGTCGCCATAGCCCATCCGGCCGGGGATGGTCTCCACCCGCGCGCCGAGCAGGGCCATGTCGCGCGCCGCCAGCGCCATCATGCGGTTGACGGCGGCGGCGTCGAAGGTCGGGCTTTCGCAGGCGACCCAGGCCTGGAGGCCTTCGGCCATCGCGTCGGCATCGAAGGACAGGTCGAGGGCGAGGGCGTCCATGCGCGGCGGTCTCCGTGGTCAGGATCGGGCATCGGGATCGGGGCGGCGGGCAGCCTGCGGCCCGCGACGCGCCGCGGCAAGGGCGCGGGCGCAAGATGGTCGATCGGGGCAATGGGAAATCCTGCTGCGCCGGCGCGGCGGCCTGCTAGGCTCCGCGGCATGATCATGCCCCCCCGCCTCACGCCCCAGACCGGCCTGTCCGCATGGACCGGCGCCGCGCTCACCCCGGCCGACTGGATGCTGCCCATCGGGGCGGAGGAGACGGCCGGGCTCGAGGCGCTGGCCGCCGCGCCGGCCGCCCCGATCCCGCCCCGCCTGGCGGCGCTGGCCGAGACCGTGGCGGAGCGGCTGGAGCATGGCCGCGGCCTGGTGCTGATCCGCGGCCTGCCGCTCGAGCGGCTCGGGCCGGAGGGCGCGGAGGCCGTGCTGCTGGCCCTCGGCGCGCGCATCGGCGTGACCTTGCCGCAGGATGTGGCGGGGCGGCTGGTGACGCGCCTGGACGGGCCGGGCCCGGCGGAAGGCGGCGGCCCGGTGCGCTTCCAGGCCGATCCGGCCGATGCCGTCGCGCTGCTCTGCCTGCGCCAGACGGAGGCGGGCGGCCGCGCCACCCTGGTCTCCGCGCCGGCGCTGCACAACGCGCTGCTCCGGGCCGAGCGCGCGGCGCTGGCGGTGCTGCATGCGGGCCTGCCCTACCGGATCCCGACCGCGCCGGAGGGCCAGGCGCTGATGCCGGTGTTCAGCCAGACCTCCGGCGCCTTCGTCGGCCGCTGCGACCATGCCGCGCTCGCGGAGGCGGCGATGACGCCGGAGCAGCGGGCCGCGCTGGCCGCGCTGGAGGCGGCGGCGGCGGCGGCGGGCCAGGCGCTGTCGGTCCCGCTGCATCCGGGCGACCTGCTGCTGCGCAACCCGCATCTGGTCTGGAAGCAGGGCGCGGACCCGGCGCCGGCGGCGGAGGAGGGTGGCGCCGGGCGGCACCTGTTGCGGCTCTGGCTCGCCATGCCGAACTCCCGCGCGCTGCCGCAGAGCTACGGCGCGGTGTTCGGCACGACGGCGGCCGGGGCGCCGCGCGGCGGCGTCGGCGCCGGGCCGGCGCGCGCGATGGTGGGCGGCTGATGCCGCGCATCCTCATCGCCAACGCCAACACGACGGCGGCGATCACCGAGCTCTGCGCCGCCTCCGCCAGCGCCGCGGCGCGGCCGGGGACGGAGATCGTCGCGGCGACGCCGCGCTTCGGCCCGGCGGTGATCGCCACGCGCGCCGAGGGCGCGGTCGCGGCGCACGGCCTGCTGTCGCTGCTCGCCGAGCATGCCGGCCAGGTCGACGGCGTCGTGCTCGCCGTCAGCCACGACACGGCGCTGGAGGCGGCGCGCCAGGCCATGCCCTGCCCGGTGGTCGCCATGACGGAGGCCGCCTGCCTGACCGCCTGCATGCTGGGCGGGCGCTTCGGCCTGGCGACCATGGGCTCGGTCGAGCCCTATCGGGAACTGGTCGCGCGGCACGGGCTGGCCGGGCGCCTCTCGGGCCTCGCCGCGACGACGCTCACGCCGCAGGACGCGGTGCGCGACCCGGAGGCGGTGGCGCGGGCGATGGACGAGCTCATCGCCGGGCTGGTCGCCGGGGGCGCCGATTCCGTGGTCCTCGGCGGCGCGGCGCTGGCGGGCATGGGCCCGCGGCTGCAGCGGGAGGCGCCGGTGCCGCTGCTCGACGGCGTGGCCTGCGCGGTGGCGATGGTGGAGGGGCTGATCGCCCTCGGCCTGCCGAAGCCGCGGGTGGGCAGCTACGCCGCGCCGGCGGGGCGGGAGATGGTGGGGGTCGATCCGGCGCTGGCCGCGCTGCTGCGGGGGGCGTAGCGCGGGGGGCAGCGAACCTGCTTGCCGTACCCATCCCGCCTTTTTCTGCGCCCTTCCGTGCCGCATCATGCGGCGTGCCGAGGGAACGGGAGGACGCACCATGATCCACGAGCTGCGGATGTACACGCTGAAGCCGGGCAAGATGCCCGAATACCTGGAATACGCCCGCACCATCGGGCGGCCGGCGCGCGGCAACGACTACGGCGTGAACCATGGCTACTGGACGACCGAGCACGGCGCGCTGAACCAGGTGTGGCACATCTGGTCCTATGAGAGCCTGAACGAGCGGGCCCGGCTGCGCGCCGAGCTGCAGAAGAACAAGGCCTGGACCACGGAATACACCCCGCGGATCCTGCCCCTGCTGGAAAGCCAGGACATCCGCTTCATGCACCCGATGAAGCCGATTACCCCCCCGGCGAAGGAGGGCGGGATCTACGAGCTGCGGATCTACCGCACCCAGGTCGGCCAGGCGCGCGGCTGGGCGGAGAAGTATCTCGGGATCATGCCGGTGCGGGAGAAGTACTCGCCGAACGTCGGCCTCTGGGTCGGCGAGGCGCCGCAGCCGAACGAGGTGCTGCACATGTGGAACTACGCCGACGGCGCCGACCGCGCGGCGAAGCGCGCAGCGCTGTTCCAGGACGCCGAGTGGAACGGGTTCCTGAAGAGCGTCGAGGGCGCGGTGGTCGAGATGCAGTCCAGCATCCTGATCCCGACCGCCTATTCGGCGATGAAGTAGCCTATTCCGCCGCGATCTTCGCCGGATCGAGGACGACCTGCACGACGTCATAGGCGTTCAGGTCGTCCCACAGCCGCGGCAGCTCCTGCGCGAAAAGGCCGCGCGTGACCCCGGCCGCGCAGCGCGGCGCCGCGATCGCCATGGCGTTGATCGAACTGCCCGAGGGCCCGAAGGACATCTGCGCGCCGAAGCCGAAGAAATGGATGTCGCGGATCCAGGGCGTCTCGCCCGGCCGCCGCTCCTGGAAGGCGAAATCGGCAGCGAGGTAGGGGAACTCGCCCAGCCGCGCATTCGCCTCCTCGGCCGGCGGCGCGTGGCGGTCGGCCCAGGTGGCGATGTTGCCGGCGCAGCCGGCGAGCTCCGGCCGCGCCGCCGCATCCATGCGCACGCCGGTGCCGCAGATCAGCAGGTCGGCGGCGAAATCGCCGCGCGGTGTCTCGACCACCGCGCGGCCATCGGCGCCGACCCGCGCGCCGGTCCAGGGCCGGCCGAGATGCATCGTGAAATTCGGGAAGCGGTTGGCGCGGTCATAGGTGTCCTGCGGAAAGCCCTCGCGCATCGACAGGATCGCCTGCATGAAGCGCCAGCGCCACTCATCCGGCATGTCCCCGAGATGGCGCAGGAAGCCCGCGAAGGTCAGCCACCGATAGGGCTGCACCACCAACGGCTCCGCGCGGCGGCAGAACAGATGGACCTCGCCCGCCCCGCGCTCCAGCGCCACCGCGGCGTTGTCGAAGGCCGAGGCGCCGGCGCCGAGCACCGCCACGACCTTGCCGCGCAGCGCGGCGAAGTCGATCCCGTCCCAGGCATGGGCACGGAGATGCGGGGGCAGCGCCTCGACGAAATCCGGCATCCAGCGCCGGCCGATCCCGTCCTGGCCGGTCGCCAGCACCACCTTCCGGGCGAAGAGCGGCCCGTCCGAGGTCTCGACCGCAAGGCAGGGCAGGCCCGCCTCCGTGCGCGCGGGGCCGATGCGCCCGGCGGCGACGCCGTTGCGTACCGGGATGGCGGCGACGCGGCGGAACCAGGTCAGGTAGTCCTGCCACATCTCCTTCGGGATCAGGCGCATCGCCTCGAAATCCGCGGCGCCGAACTGCGCCTCGTGCCAGGCCTGGTAGGTCAGCGAGGGGATCCGCAGGTCCGGCCCCGTCTGGTCCTTCGGGCTGCGCAAGGTCTTCATGCGCGCCCAGGTGACCCAGGGCCCCTCCTGCCCTTCCGGCGCCGCGTCGATCACCAGCAGCCTGTCGACCCGGTCGCGCTTCAGCGCGAAGGCGACGGCCAGCCCCCCCTGCCCCGCCCCGACCACCAGGCAGTCGAGCACGGGTCGGCCGGCGCAGCGGTGCTCGACCGGCAGCCAGGGGGCGCGGGGATGGGCGGTGAGGGCGAGGTCGCGGGCGACATCGGCCTCGAGCTCGGCGAGGGTGCGCGGGGCGGGCATGCCCAGAGGATAGGAGGATGCTGCAGCGCCGCAACGGCGGCGCCCCGGATCGCCACTCCCCGACCCGCCATCGAAGATCGCAGGCGACCTCCGGGACCATCGCCGCGGCGCAGGCTGCGGCCGGATGCAGGCATCCGGGCGCATGCCCTCCTCGGGAAGCCAACGATATCCGGGCAGGTGGCGCATGATCCGGTGGAACCGCGGGCGGTGCCACCGGACCCTGCCCTGCCCTAAGCAGGCTTTCGCGGCTTGGCCCACCCATTGGGTGGGCCAAGCCGCTGGAATGAAAGCCCGCTTAGGAATTCGTCGGTGCGCAAACCTCCAGAGGTTTGCTTACGGGTAGGCCGGGGTCTCCGACCCCTCCGGCGCCTCGGCAAGGACGGTGGGCACGCCGTCTGGCTCGACGGCCTCGACCGCCTCCACCACCGCCTCGGGGGCGCCGTGGTGCAGCATGTGGCCGAGCCCGTGCAGGATCCGCAGCCCGCTGCCGGGCAGCGCCTTGTGCAGGCGGATCGCCTGGCGGCCGACATCGACGATGCGGTCGCCCTCCCCCGCCAGGATCGCCACCTTCCCCGCGTCGAAGGTCGCAAGCCGCTCCTGGATCGCCTCCGCGCCCGGGATCATCGCCGCCGCATCCTCCGACGCCGCGCGGATCTGCGAGGGGCGGACCATCAGCTCCACCGGCACCGCCTCGAGGAAGCCGGGCGGCACGGCGGCCGGGCGGAACATGAGCGGGATCATCGCCCGGGCCATCCGCCGCCCGGCCGGGGGCCCGAGCGTCCAGCGCAGCGCATCGCCGACCACCGGGATCGCCGGGGGCGAGAAGGCCACGACATCCGCCCGCAACGTCGGGAAGTAGTAGCCGGAGAGGAGGACGAGCCCCGCCACCTGCCGCGCATGTTCGAGCGCGAGGGTCAGCGCCAGCAGCGCGCCCCAGGAGTGCCCGACCACCACCGGCGGGCGCTCCAGCCCGAGCCGGTCGATGGCCTCGGCGATCACCGCGGCCTGCGCGGTGGCGGTCCAGGCGCGGTCGCGCGGCCGGTCGCTGTGGCCGAAGCCCGGGCGGTCGAAGGCGATGACGCGGCGGCCGGCGGCGAGCCGGTCGAACACCCCGCTCGCCACCATGTCCTCGGCATCAACCGCGTTGCCGTGCAGCAGCACGACCGGGGCCTTCGCCTGGGCGCCGCCGCCGCTGTCGAGGAGGTGCAGGCGCACGCCCCCGGCCTCGAGGAAGCGGCCGCGCGGCGGGTGCTCGCGTTCCGCCCGCCTCGCATCGGCGCGGTTCTGCAGGACGAGGCCCGCGACCGCGGCGACCGAGGCCAGGGCGACGGCGAGCCCGCCGGTCGCGCCCTGGCGCAGGCGCGCGGAGGCGTTCGGGCGGGACGGATCGGGAATTGGCTGGGTCATGTCGGCATGGCCTCCTCGCGCGACGGGCAGGGAGGTGGGAACTGCCCCGGCGCGATACAGCGGGCCGAACGATGGCGAGGGCCCGCCGTTCCCAGGAGAGGATGGCCAACCGCCGCGCGGCGCCTGCCGCCGCCCTTCCCGCACCGCCCCGGACAATTGCCAGAAGACGATGATGGGGGGCCCGGGGGGAAGAAGCGTCTTCTTCCCCCCGGGGAAGCGCCCCAGTCCTCCCGCCGTCGCCCGGACCAGGCCCGGTGCAAACGCTGAACCCGAAAAACAGCCTCTGGAACCGTTGGAGCAACGCCTCCAGGGCCAAGCCTGAAGGACACTCCTCCACGCAGCTTCAGTCGAGCTTCGCGCCCGAGACCTTCACCACCTCGGCCCAGCGCGCGATCTCGGCCTGGATGAAGGCCTCGAAGGCCTCCGGCGAGGTGCCGCCTTCCGGCGTCAGGTCCGGCGGCGCGCCGCCGAGCTCGGCGATCCGCGCCCGGTAGCCCGGGTCGCGGGTGATCGCGTCGATCTCCCGGCCGAGCCGCGCGATCACCGCCGGCGGGGTGCGCGCCGGGGCCTGCACGCCGAACCAGGCCGTCGCCTCGAAATCCGGGATCCCCGCCTCGGTCAGGGTCGGGATGTCGGGCAGGGCGTCGGTGCGCTTCGCCGAGGTCACCGCCAGCGCGCGCAGGCGGCCGTCGCGGATATGGCCGAGGCAGGAGGGCATGTTGTCGCAGCCCGTGTCGAGCCGCCCGGCCACCGCCTCCACCAGCATCGGCCCGGCGCCGCGGAAGGGCACATGGGTGATGTCGACCCCGGCGCGCAGCTTCAGCATCTCCATCGTCATGTGCGGGCTGCCGCCGCTGCCGGGGGAGCCGTAGTTCAGCGCGCCCGGCCTCGCCTTCGCCGCGGCGACGAGGTCGGCCATGGTCTTCGCCGGCGACGCGGCCGGCACCCAGACCACGTTCGGCACCCGGATCAGCAGCCCGACCGCGGCGAGATCGGCCGGCTTCACCGGCATCCGCGCGCCCCAGAGCGAGTAGTTGATGGCGGCGGTCGAGATGGTGCAGACCAGCAGCGTGTAGCCATCCGGCTCGGCGCGCACGACATGCTCGGCGCCGAGATTGCCGGTCGCGCCCGCGCGGTTCTCGACGATCACCGTCTGGCCGAGGCGCTGGCCGAGCCGCTCGGCCAGCAGCCGCCCGGCGATGTCGGTCGTGCCGGCCGGCGGGAAGGGCACGACCAGGCGGATGGTGCGCTGCGGCCAGGCAGCCTCCTGCGCGCGCGCCGCGACGAAGGGCGGCAGCGCGAGGCCGGCGGGCGCCGCGGCCAGCAGGGCGCGGCGGGTGGTGGCGGTCATGTCGTTCCTGGTCCTCCCGGAAGCCTGGTTCAGTCGACCTTGGCGCCGGAGCGGCGGACCACCTCGGCCCAGCGCTCGCGCTCGGACTTGAGGAAGGCCGCGAAGGCCTCGGGCGTGCTGCCGCCTTCCGGGGTCAGCCCCGCGGGTTCGGCGCCGAAGCCGGCGAGCCTCTCCCGGAAGCCGGCATCGCGCGCGATCCCGTCGACCGCCGCGCCGAGCTTCGCCACGATCGGCCGCGGGGTCGCGGCGGGGGCGAGGATGCCCCACCAGGCCGTCGCCTCGAAGCCGTCGAGCCCGGCCTCGCGCAGCGTCGGCACCTCTGGCAGCACCGGGCTGCGGGTGGCGCCCGTGGTGGCGAGCGCCCGCAGCTTGCCGTCGCGCACGAAGGCCAGCGAGGAGGGGATGTTGTCCATCCCGACATCGACGCGGCCGGCGATCAGCTCGGTCAGCATCGGCGCGCTGCCGCGATAGGGGACATGGGTCATGTCCGCCCCGGTCATCAGCTTGAACAGCTCGCCGCAGACATGCGGCGAGGAGCCGAAGCCGGCGGTGCCGTAGTTCAGCCCGCCCGCCCGGCTCTTCGAGAGCGCGACGAGCTCGGCCACGGTCTTCGCCGGCAGCTCGGGGTTGACCATCAGCACGTTGGGCACGCGGGTCAGCAGCCCGGCCGCGGCCAGGTCCTCCGGCCGGTAGGGCATCCTCTCGCCGAAGACGGCGAAGTTGATGGCGCCCGTGCCGATGGTGGTGACCAGCAGGCTGTAGCCGTCGGGCTCGCTGCGCGCGACATGCTCGGCGCCGACATTGCCGCCGGCGCCGGCGCGGTTCTCGACCACCACCTGCTGGCCGAGGCGGGCGGCGAGCTGCTCGGCGGCGAGGCGGGCGACGAGGTCGGTGGTGCCGGCGGGGGTGAAGGGAACGACGAGGCGGATGGGCCGCGTCGGCCAGGCCTCGGCCGTTTGGGCGCGGGCCGCGTCGCGGGGCAGCGGCGCGGCGGCGAGGGCGGCGGCGCCCAGGATCGCGCCGCGGCGGGTCGGGTGCATGGGTCAACTCCTCCCTGAGAGGGCGGAGGGCGCGGCGATGCGCCCGTGCCGGCCAGGGAGGTTGTGGCGCGCGCGGCCCCACCGCTCAAGGGCCGCCCGCGACGGCCACGGCGTCAGATCACCACGATGTCGCCGGCAAGCAGCGCGGGGATCCCGGCGAGGGTGGCGACGCGCACGCCAACGATGCCACCGATTCCATCGGCATCGAACCAGAGGCCGCCCGTGTTGGTGTCGTAGATCACCTGCGCCGTGCCGGCCGGCGCATTCGTGGCGGCGCCGGCCTTCACGACCAGGTTCGGCGCGCCGAGCGCGCCGAGGGGCAGGCCCGTGAAGACGGCGTCGTCGAGCTGGATCTCGTCGACGCCAGCCACGAAGTCGGCGATGCGGTCGTTTCCGGCCACCGTCGTGAAGCGGAAGAGATCCACGCCGGCCCCGCCGGTCAGGGTGTCGGTCCCCGCCCCGCCATCCAGCACATCGTTGTCCGCGCCGCCATTCAGGCGATCATTGGCCGCGCCGCCGAGCAGCGTGTCCAGCCCGGCGCCGCCAATGATGGAATCGGCCCCGGCATTGCCCTCCAGGCGGTTGGCGCCGGCCGTGCCGCCCAGCGTGTCGGCGCCGCCGCCAGAGAAGACGTCTTCCAGCTGGGTGTAGCTCTGGCCCGCGACATTGGTCGCGCCGGTCGCCAGGTTCAGGGCGAAGTTGGCGGCGAAGCCGAGCACGAGCGTGTCCGTGCCGGTCCCCCCGACGATCGTCCGCGCAGCGCCGATCTGGACCTGGAACTCGTCGTTGCCCGCCCCGCCGAGCAGCGTATCGAGGCCGCCGCCGGAATCCGTGTCGCTGTAGAGCGTGTCGTTGCCGGCGCCGCCATCGAGCGAATCGCTGCCGGCGCCGCCGCTGAGGTAATTTGCGTCCGCGCTGCCGATCAGCGTGTCGTTGAAGCCGCCGGCCAGGACGTTCTCCATCCCGGTGAAGCTCTCGTTGAAGAAGTTCGTCGTTCCGGTGGCGAGGTTCACCAGGTAGTCGGCGTTCTTGTCGGTGGTGACCAGGGTGTCGATGCCGGCGCCGCCGATGATCACCTCGGGCTGCACCGCGATCGCGAAGATGACGTTGTTGGCGTAGATGAAATCGTCGCCGGCGCCGCCGTTCGAGGTATCATGGCCGCCATCGCCGCGGAGCGTGTCGTTCCCGTCGCCGCCGAGGAGCAGATCGCCGGTCGCGAAGACATCCACGCCGCCGAGGATCGAATCATTTCCGGCACCGCCCTCCATGACGTTGCCGAGGTCGGTGCCGGTCAGGGTGTCGTTGCCGATGCCCGCGACGATGTTCTCCATCTGCGTGAAGCTCTCGCCGAAATTGGTCACGCCCGTGGCGAGGTTCACGGCATAGTTGCCGCCGAAGGCGGTGGTGTCGAGGGTGTCGACGCCGGAGCCGCCGAGGATCGTCTCGGGCGTGCCGAGCACGGCGAAGATCAGGTCGTCGCCGGCGCCGCCATTCGAGGTATCGGCGCCGCCGCCCCCGTTCAGCGTATCGTTGCCGTCGCCGCCCAGCAGGGAATCGGCGCCGAGATCGCCGTTGACCGAATCGTTGCCCGCCCCGCCATTCATGACGTTCGCGCCGCCGGTGCCGACCAGGGTGTCGTTGCCGATCCCCGCGACGATGTTCTCCATCTGCGTGAAGCTCTCGCCGGCGAAATTGGTCACGCCCGTGGCGAGGTTCACGGCGTAGTTCCCGCCGAAGGCGGTGGTGTCCAGCGTGTCGATCCCGGCGCCGCCGATGATCGTCTCGGGCGTGCCGATCACGGCGAAGACCAGGTCGTCGCCGGCGCCGCCATTCGCGGTATCCGATCCCCCGCCGCCGTTCAGCGTGTCGTTGCCGTCGCCGCCGAGAAGCGAATCATTGCCCGCGCCGCCATCGACCGTATCGCTCCCGCCGCCCCCGTTCAGGGTGTTGGCGCCGGCCGTGCCGACCAGCGTGTCGCTGCCCGCGCCGGAGACGAGCGCCTCCATCTGGGTGAAGCTCTCGCCGGCGAAATTGGTCAGGCCGGTGGCGAGGTTGACCAGGTAGTTCCCGGCGAAGGCGGAG
The DNA here is from genome assembly GCA_964564645.1 of uncultured Acetobacteraceae bacterium. Classification (GTDB taxonomy): domain Bacteria; phylum Pseudomonadota; class Alphaproteobacteria; order Acetobacterales; family Acetobacteraceae; genus CAZMCV01. The sequence continues at coordinate 15,032 of CAZMCV010000024.1, read as the reverse complement.
GTGTCGAGCGTGTCGTTGCCGGCGCCGCCGATGATCGTCTCGGGCGTGCCGAGCACGGCGAGGATCAGGTCGTTGCCGTCGCCGCCATTCACGGTATCGGAGCCCCCGCCACCGTTCAGCGTATCGTTGCCGGCATCGCCCAGCAGGCTGTCATCGCCGGCGCCGCCATGGATGGAATCGGCGCCGGCCGCCGCGTTCACCGTGTCGTTGCCGTCGAGCGCGCTGATCGTGTCCGCGCCGCTCGTCGGGAAGCCGCTGACGCCCGACGTGACCAGCAGGATACTGATGGCGTCGTCGAAGGCGGTACCGGTGATCACGGCCATGGTCCTGCTCCCGTCGGAATCCGTTCTGGGCGCCGTCCCAGCGCGGCGCCGTCCCATACAGGATGAGATTCCATGTCCTGGCGAGACCGGACTTGTAACGATTGGTCATGGAACGCCGCCACCGCGCGAAAAGGCGAGACCTCGCCTCCGTCGTGGTTGTGCCGGCGCGCCCGATTCGCGCCGGAGGCACGGCGCGGATCAGTCCAGCGTCGCGCCGGAGGCCCGCACCACCTCGGCCCATTTGGCGATCTCGGCGCGGATGAAGGCCTCGAAGGCCGCCGGGCTCGTGCCGCCCTCGGGCGTCAGCCCCGGCCGCATCCCGCCGAGATCGGCGAAGCGCGCCCAGCCCGCCGGGTCCCGCACCGCCTCATCCACCTCCGCCCCCAGGCGGTCCACGATCGGCCGCGGCGTGCGCGCCGGGGCCAGCACGCCGAACCAGGCCGTCGCCTGCACCGCCGGGTAGCCGGCCTCGGTCGTCGTCGGGACCTCGGGCAGCGCCGGGCTGCGGGCGGACGCGGTCAGCGCGATCGGGCGCAGCCTGCCATCCCGGGCATGGCCGAGCACGGAGGGCAGGTTGTCCACCGCCCATTCGATCCGCCCCGCGATCACCTCCTGCAGCATCGGGCCGGAGCCGCGATAGGGGACATGGGTGCTGGTGAAGCCGGCGACCGTCTTCAGCAGCTCCCCCGTCAGGTGCAGCGAGGTGCCGATGCCGGAGCTGCCATTGTTCAGCGCCCCGGGCCGCGCCTTGGCATAGGCCACCAGCTCCGCCAGCGTCTTCACCGGCAGGGAGGGCGTGACGAAGATCAGGTTCGGCACCTGCACGACCAGCCCGACCGGGGCGAAATCCTCCGGCCGGTAGGGCATGCGCGGCCCGTAGAGCGAGTAGTTGATCGCGTTGCTGCTGACCGTGCCCATCAGCAGGGTGGTGCCGTCCGGCTCGGCCTTCGCGACCACATCGGCGCCGACATTGCCGCCCGCGCCCGGCCGGTTCTCCACCACCACCTGCTGGCCGAGGCGCTGGGTCAGCCGCTCGGCCAGGATGCGCGCGGCGATGTCGGTGGTGCCGGCCGGGGTGAAGGGCACGATCAGGCGGACGGTGCGCGTCGGATAGGCGGCCTGGGCGCGCGCGGATGGCGCCGGCGCGGCGAGCAGGCCCGTGCCGGCAAGGCCGAGGACGGAGCGGCGTCTAATGGACCCCAAGATGTGCTTCCTTCTCCAGGCCGGTGCGGCGGGCCCGGGCATAGAGGAGGGCGTCGCCGTGCGGAAGCCCGGGCGGCGCGGCGCCGCCGCGAGGCTTGCCGCGCCGCCGGGGCACCGGTAGGGACGCGCCGGCGGACCATCCCGACGGAACGCGCCCCGCCCGGGCGCGACGATGGCGCCGCGGCGGTCCGGCCGGGACCAGGGAGACGCGGCGGATGAATTTCGTCAGCCTCTACACGCGCGTCCTCGGCGTGCTCGCGCCCGACCGCTGGGTGGCCTTCGGCCTGGCCGGCGCCAATGTGGCGCTCGCCGGGCTGCAATTCCTCGAGCCCGTCCTGTTCGGCCGCGTGGTCGACGTGCTCACCCACGCCGCGGGATCGAGCCACGACGCGGTCTGGGCGGAGGCGATGTCCCTGCTGGCGCTCTGGACCGCGGTCGGGCTGTCGGCGATCGGCGCGAACGTCGCGATCTCGCTGCTGTCGGACCGCATGGCGCACCGCAACCGCCTGACCGCGATGGGGCGGTATTTCGAGCATGTCCTGGCCCTGCCGCTGTCCTTCCATGGCGACGTGCAGTCGGGGCGGCTGATGAAGGTGATGCTGGCCGGCACGGACCACATGTTCGCGACCTGGCTGGCCTTCTTCCGCGACCACCTGAACACCTTCATCGCCGTCATCGTGCTGCTGCCGCTGACCCTGGCGATGAACTGGCGGCTCGGCCTGCTGCTGATCGGCCTCGTGATCGTCTTCTCCGTCCTCGTCGCCTTCGTGATCAGCCGCACCGACAAGGCGCAGAGCGAGGTTGAGAACTACCATTCCCAGCTCGCCGGCAACGCGCAGGACGCGCTCACCAACATCATGGTGGTGCAGTCCTTCACCCGGCTGAACTCCGAGGCGCGGCTGTTCGGCGACATCGTCCGGCGCGTGCTCGACGTGCAGTTTCCCGTGCTGAACTGGTGGGCCGTCGTCTCCGTCATGACGCGGGCGGCGAGCACGGTGACGGTGATCGCCATCTTCCTGCTCGGCACCATGCTGCATCTCGAAGGCAAGGCCTCGGTCGGCGAGATCGTGAGCTTCATGGGCTTCGCCACGCTGCTGATCGGGCGGCTGGAGGGCGCGGTCGGCTTCGTCTCGCGCATGCTGTTCCATGGCCCGGCCATCGCCGAGTATTTCGAGGTGCTGGACGCCAAGAGCTCGGTGCCCGAGAAGCCCGGCGCGCTGGTCCTGCCGCGCGCCTCCGGCGATGTCGCCTTCCGCCACGTCGCCTTCGCCTATCCGGGCGGGCCGCGCATCCTCGCCGATGTCGATTTCGAGGCGCCGCCGGGCCGGACGGTCGCGCTGGTCGGCCAGACGGGGGCGGGCAAGTCCACCGCGATGGCGCTGCTGCAGCGCCTCTGGGACCCCGTCGAGGGCCAGGTGACGCTCGACGGGCATGACCTGCGCGACATCGCGCTGGAGAGCCTCCGGCGCAACATCGGCGTGGTGTTCCAGGAGAGCATGCTCTTCAACCGCTCGATCCGCGACAACCTCCTGGTCGGCAAGCCGGATGCGACGCAGGAGCAGCTCGAGCATGCCTGCCGCCTGGCCGAGGCGCATGACTTCATCCTGCGCCAGCCGCATGGCTACGGCACGATGGTGGGCGAGCGCGGCTCCTCGCTCTCGGGCGGACAGCGCCAGCGCCTGGCGATCGCGCGGGCGCTGCTGAAGGATCCGCCGGTGCTGATCCTGGACGAGGCGACGAGCGCGCTCGACGCGGCGACCGAGGCGCGGGTCGCCAAGGCGCTGCGGGCGCTGATGGCGGGACGGACCACCTTCATCATCGCCCACCGGCTGTCCACCGTGCGCGACGCCGATGAGATCCTGGTCTTCGAGGGCGGCCGCATCGCCGAGCGCGGCGGCTTCGATGCGCTGGTGCGGCAGGGTGGCCGCTTCGCCGACCTGGTGCGGACGCAGCTGACCGGGACCGAGCCGGCCGCGGCGACCTAGGGCGGGTCGGGGGGCTTCCTCCGGCCGCGGGGCGCCTCGGCGGGCGGTGAAGGCACTTCCTCCCCGCCCCCCATCATCGCGTCCTGGCACGGGTCCATCGGGGCCGGCACGGCGGATTGACCGCCTTCCGCGCACTTTTCCTTGCATCGCGTCCGTGCGCGGCAGCAGGCTGGCGGATGGCTGGAGGGCGACGACCCGTCGTCCCGTGGCCCCGCCCTCTGGCCGCGGAGGGAAAGCCATGATCATCGCCGCGATCCTCGCCAACAAGGGCACGCAGGTCGTCTCGGTCGGCCCGCGCGACGAAGCCCTCTCGGTCGCCCGCACCCTCGCCCAGCACCGCATCGGCGCCGCCCTGGTGCGCGACGCCCAGGGCACCATCCTCGGCATCCTCAGCGAGCGCGACATCGTCCGCGGGATGGCCGGCCACGGGCCGGGCACCAGCCTGCTGCCGGCCGAGCAATTGATGACCCGCGACCTGGTCACCGTGACCCCGCGCACCCTGGTGGTGGAGGCGCTGGCGCTGATGACCCGGCACCGCGTGCGCCACCTTCCCGTGCTGGCCGAGGATGGCAGCGGCGCGCTGGCCGGCCTCGTCTCCATCGGCGACCTGGTCAAGGCGCGGATCGAGGAGGCCGAGCACGAGGCGCAGGAGCTGAAGGCCTACGTCACGCAGGCGGGATGAAGATGGGCGCCGGGGCTTGACCTGGCGCAAGGACGCGGACGGGCCGGCGGGCCTTATTCCCCGGGCATCGGAACGCCTCGGAAGGGTCTGCCGGCATGAACCATCGTCACCGCAAGGTGCTGCACGGGATCTTCGCCCACCCCGTCAGTAGCAATCTCGATCCCAGGCTGGTCCACGCGACCCTGGAGGAGCTCGGCGCCGAGGTCGCGCATGGCGGCCATGGGCAGATCCGCGTGACCCTGAACGGCCACACCCATGGCTTCCACGACACCCATCACAGCCTCTCCAAGGAGGAGGTGGTGGCGCTGCGTCGCTTCCTGGAAGGCGCGGGCGTGGACCCGGCGCGCGACTACCCGCTCTAGCAGCGCCCCGGCGGGCGTCGCCGCCTTGTTCGGCACGGCCCCGCCCGGCATCCTGCCCCCGCAAGGCGGCAGCGGAGGGCGGGCGATGGCGGCGGGGATCACACGGCGCGGCGCGCTGGCGGCGGCGACGACGCTCGGCCTGGCCGCAGGCGCGGCCCGCGCGCAGGGCCCGGCCGGGTCGCGCTGGCAGATGGCCACCCCCTATGCCGAGGGAAGCTACCACACCCGCAACATCCGCGCCCTGCTCGAGGAGCTCCAGGCCGCGACGGAGGGGCGGGTGCAGGTCCAGCTCCACCCCAATGGCAGCCTGCTGCCCATGCCGCAGATCAAGCGCGGCGTGCAGCAGGCCCAGGTCCAGCTCGGCGAGATCCTGCTCTCGGCCTACGCCAACGAGGATCCCTTCTTCGACGTCGACGCCGTGCCGCAGCTGGTCACCGGCTTCGCCGAAGCGCGCCGCCTGCATGCGCTCTCGAAACCCTATGTCGAGGCGCGCTTCGCCCGGCAGGGCCTGATGCTGCTCTACATGGTGCCCTGGCCACCGGCGGGCTTCTACACCAACGCGCCGATCGCCTCGGTCGAGGCGTTCCGCGGCATGAAGATGCGCACCTTCAACACGATGACGCAGCGCTTCGCCGCGCTGGTCGGCGCGACGCCGACCCTGGTGCAGCTGGCCGAGGTGGCGCAGGCCTTCGCCACGGGCGTCGTCAACACGATGGTCACCTCGGCGGCGGGCGGGGTCGACACCTCGGCCTGGGACTATGCGAAGGTCTTTACGCCGGTCGGGTTCTCGATGACCAAGACGGCGATCCTGGCCAACCGCCGCGCGGTGGAGGCGCTGTCGCCGGCCGACCAGGCGGCGCTGGCCGCGGCCGCCGCGCGCGCCGAGGAGCGCGGCTACCGGATGGCGGAGGAGGCGACCGCCACCACCCAGGCGCGGCTGGCCGAGCGCGGCATGCGCATCGAGACCCCGACGCCGGAGTTGCTCGCGGGCCTCGCCGCCGTCAGCCGCACCATGACGGAGGAGTGGGTCCAGCGCGCCGGCGAGGATGGGCGGAAGCTGATCGAGGCCTACCGCGCCGCCGCTTCCGGATGAGGCGCCGGCACGGCGCGCGACCCGTGCCGCCCGCGAACCCATCTTGCCGCGCCGCGCCCGGCCGCGCATCTAAGGCCGCGTCGAACGAGAAACCCGGGGCTTCCGCATGATCCGCACCACGCGCCGCACGGCGCTGCTCGCCGCGCCCGCTCTCCTCCTCGCGCCCGGCCCGACCCGCGCGCAGACGCGCTGGCAGATGGCCACCGCCTATCCGGACGGGAACTTCCACACCCGCAACATCCGCGAGATGGTCGCCGAGATCGAGAAGGCCACCGGCGGCGCGCTGGCGATCCAGGTGAACTCCAACGCCTCGCTGCTGCCCATGCCGCAGATCAAGCGCGGCGTGCAGACCGGGCAGGTGCAGCTCGGCGAGATCCTGCTGACGGCCTACGCCAACGAGGACCCGTTCTTCGACGCCGACGCCATCCCCTTCCTGGTGCCCGACTTCGCCGCGGCGAAGCGGCTGGCCGACCAGCAGCGCCCCTTCGTGGAGGCGCGGCTGCAGCGCCAGGGCGTGTCGCTGCTGTCCATGGTCCCCTGGCCGGCCGCGGGCTTCTACACCCAGGCGCCGCTGACCAGTGTCGAGGTGCTGAAGGGCAGCCGCTTCCGCACCTTCAGCCCGATGACCAACCGCTTCGCCGCGCTCGTCGGCGCCAACCCGGTGCTGGTCCAGGTCGCCGAGCTGGCCCAGGCCTTCGCCACCGGCATCGCCAACGCCATGGTCACCAGCGCGCAGACCGGCGTCGACACCAGCGCCTGGGACTACGCGAAGGTGTTCACGCCGGCGACCTTCTCGATGACGAAGAACGCCGTCCTGATTTCCCGCCGCGCGCTCGAGGGGCTGCCGGCCGATCAGCGCGCCGCCCTGCTCGAGGCCGCGAAGACCGCCGAGGCGCGCGGCTGGCGCTATGCCGAGGAGGCGCAGACCGCCGCCGAGAAGCGGCTGGCCGAGAAGGGCCTGCAGATCGGCACCGTCTCGCCGGAGCTCCAGGCGCAGTTCGCCGCGATCAGCCGCACCATGGCCGAGGAATGGGTGCAGAAGGCCGGCGAGGACGGGCGCAAGCTGATCGACGGGCTGCGCGCCGGCCAGGGCTGAGACGGCGGCGGGCACGGGGCCCTCCGCCCGGTTGCCGGGCAGGGGCTGCCCAGCCTGCCGGCAGGTCGCGGGTGCCGTGCCCATTCCGCCCGTCCCGCCCCCCTTGCGAGCGTCCCGCGGCCCGGCGCAAGGTCCGGGTGTCGGGGATCGGTTCGGGGGCTATCACGATGGCGATTGACGCCTGTTGCCGGCGCGGGACGCATCGCGCGTGATGCGCCGTGCGCTGGATGCGCTCTACACGCTGAGCGCGCTTCTCGCCGCGCTCGCGCTGCTCTCGATCTTCCTGGTCATGATGGCGCAGGTCGTGTTGCGGGAGCTTCACCTGCAATTCCCCGGCGCCGACGACCTCACCGCCTATCTCTGCGTCGCCGCGACCTTCTTCGCGCTGGCCGCGACCTTCAAGCGCGGTGAGCTGATCCGTGTCGGCCTGGCGATCGAGCGGCTGCCGCCGGGGGCGAGGCGCCTGGCCGAGATCGTGGTGCTGGCCGCGGCCGCGCTGCTGGTCGGCACCATCGCCTGGTGGACCCTGCAGGACATGCTGTTCTCGCTGGAGATCGAGGAGGTGGCGCAGGGCACCGTCCCCTTCCTGCTCTGGATCCCGAAGCTCGCCATGCCGATCGGCGCGGGGCTGCTGCTGGTCGCGATGCTCGACGAGCTCGTGCGCGTGGCGGGCGGGCACAAGCCCTCCTACGTGGAAGCGGCCGAGGCGCGCGCCGCCGCCGGCGACTTCTCGGCCGAGGTCTGAGCCGGCATGGACCTCCTCACCCTCGGCCTGCTGCTGCTGGTCGTCCTCTGCCTGCTGCTCGGCGCCGGCCTCTGGATCTCGCTCTCGCTCGCCGCCGTGGGTTGGCTGGCGACGAGCATGGTGCATCCGCAGCCGGGGCTCTTCCTCGCCTCGGCCTATTGGGAGGCGACGGGATCCTGGACGCTCGCGGCGCTGCCGATGTTCGTCTGGATGGGCGAGATCCTGTTCCGCACGAAGCTGTCGGAGGAGCTGTTCAACGGCCTCGCCCCCTGGGTGCGCCGCATCCCCGGGCGGCTGCTGCACGTCAACATCCTGGCCTGCGGCATCTTCGGCAGCGTCAGCGGATCCTCGGCGGCGACCTGCGCGACGGTCAGCAAGATCGCGCTGCCCGAGCTCAAGCGCCGCGGCTATGACGAGCGCGTGGCGATCGGCAGCCTGGCGACGGCGGGAACGCTCGGCATCATGATCCCGCCCTCGATCATCATGGTCGTCTACGCGGTGGCGGCCGAGGTCTCCATCGTCCGCGTCTTCATCGCCGGCATGATCCCGGGGCTGATGGTGATGGCGCTGTTCAGCCTCTACATCATCGCCTGGGCGCTGCTGAACCCGGCGAAGCAGCCCCCGGCCGAGCCGCGCATCTCCTTCCTCGCCAAGCTGCGGCAGAGCGCGCAGCTGATCCCCTGCGGGCTGCTGATCGTCGCCGTCATCGGCACGATGTTCGTCGGCTGGGCAACGGCGACGGAGGCCGCGGCCTTCGGCGTGCTCGGCAGCCTGATCCTCGCCGCGCTGACCGGCACGCTGACCTGGCGAAGCTTCGTCGACAGCCTGATGGGCGCGACGCGGCTCAGTTGCATGATCATCTTCATCCTGGCCGGCGCCGCCTTCCTGACCAAGGCGATGGCGCTGACCGGCATCCCGGCGGCGCTGGCGCAGGGCGTCTCCGCCCTCGAGCTCGGCCCCTACGGCATCATCGCCATCCTGACGGTGACCTATCTCATCCTCGGCACCGCGCTCGACGGCGTCTCGATGATCGTGCTGACCACCTCGATCGTCGTGCCGATGATCCAGCTCGCCGGCTTCGACCTCGTCTGGTTCGGCATCTTCATCGTGCTGCTGGTCGAGATCGCGGAGGTGACGCCGCCCTTGGGCTTCAACCTGTTCGTGATGCAGACCATGACCGGCAAGGAGCAGACGGAGGTGGCCATGGCCTCCCTGCCCTTCTTCCTGATGCTGGTGGTGACCGTCGTGCTGATCACGCTGTTCCCGGTGACCCTGGTCACCGGGCTGCCGGAGTGGCTGCTGGCGCGCTGAACGGGCGGCTCAGCCCGGGCGCGGCCAGGCGGGATCCTCGAAGCGCTGGATCTCCAGCAGGTAGCCGGCGGGGTCGCGGAAGAAGAAGCCGGTGATGCGGGCGGCGGGGGAGAAGGCCGGGGGGCCGAGCACCTCCGCGCCCGCGGCGACCAGCCTCGCATGCCAGCCCTCGACATCCTGGGCGACGAGGGTGAAGACCACGCCGCCCGGCGTGCGGGGATCGGCCAGTTCGCGCGGGCCACGCGCCGGGCAGAGGCCGAGGAAGGCCTCGCCGGCGGCGCGGAAGATGACGCAGCCGCCCGCCTGGTCGAGCGCCACGGGCAATCCCAGGGTCTCCGCGTAGAAGACGCGGCAGGCGGCCACATCCTCAGCGTAGAGGAAGGTGACCGATTGCGCGAAGCCGCTCATCGCAGCGGCCGGTTGGCGCGGGCCAGCACCGCCTCGAACAGCACCTGGCAGCCCGCCTCGGCCTCCTCCGGTTCGATGCTCTCGGCCTCGTTGTGGCTGAGCCCGTCCTTGCAGGGGGTGAAGATCATCGCGGTCGGCACCTTGCGCGCGACATAGACCGCATCGTGCCCGGCGCCGGAGACGATCTCCCGCGCCCCCTGGCCGAGCCGGTGCGCGGCCTGGCGCACGAGCTCGACGCACTCCGCATCGAAGGGCTGGAAGGCGAAGCGGAACAGCTCCGTCAGGCGCAGCCGGCAGCCGGTGGCGGCCACCAGCGCCTCGGCCTCGGCGGGGAAGGTCCCGGCCAGATGCTCGATCTGCGCGGTGTCGGGATGGCGGAACTCGATCGAGAAGCGCACCTCGCCGGGGACGACGTTGCGGCTGTTGGGCACGACCTGGAGGAAGCCGACCGTGCCGCGGCCATCATCGCCGCGCTCGCGCATGCGGCGGTCCACCAGCTCGATCACGCGCGCGGCGGCGACCAGCGCGTCGCGGCGCGCATAGGGGGGCGTGGTGCCGGCATGCGAATCCTGGCCCTCTACCACGGCGTCCCACCAGATCTGGGCCTGCGCGCCGGTGACGATGCCGATGCGCTTGCCCTCCTTCTCGAGGATCGGCCCCTGCTCGATGTGCAGCTCGAAATAGGCATCCGCCGGGAAGGGCTCGGCCTTGTGCGGTCCCTTGTAGCCGATCGCGTCGAGCGCGTCGGAGACGCTGACGCCGTCGACATCCTTCAGCCCGTAGACCTTGGGCAGCGGATAGATCCCGGCCCAGGCGCCGCTGCCCATCAGCGAATGGCCGAAGCGGCTGCCCTCCTCGTCGGTCCAGTTCACCAGCTCGACCGGCGCCTCGGTGACGAGGTTCAGGTCGTTCAGGGTGCGCATCACCTCGAGCCCGGCGATGACGCCGAGCGCGCCGTCGAACTTGCCGCCCGAGGGCTGGCTGTCGAGATGGCTGCCCAGCAGCACGGGCGGGCGCGAGGGATCCCGCCCCTCGCGCCGGGCGAACATGTTGCCGATCGCGTCGACCCGCACGGCCAGGCCCAGCGCCTCGCACCAGGCCTGGAAGCGGTCGCGGCCCTGGCGGTCCACCTCGGTCAGGGTGAGGCGGCGGACGCCACCCTTGGGCGTCGCGCCGATCTCGGCCATGGCCATCAGGCTGTCCCACAGCCGCTTGCCGTCGATGCGCTGGTTGGTGCCGCTGCTCATGCGCCTGCCCCCGATGCCGGTCAGGCCCGCCTAGAGGCTCGGGCGCGGGCCGGCAAGCTCAGCCGCTGATGGCGGCGAGCCCGGCCTCGACCTCGGCGACCGGCAGCACATCGGCGTACTTCACCGCCATGTCGTAGAGATTGGCGAAATGCGGGCTCTCATGCCGGTCGGCGACGCATTCCTCCGGCACGATCATGCGGAAGCCGCAGGAGAGACCCTCGACCACCGTCGCGCGCACGCAGCCGGAGGTCGAGCCACCGGTCACCACCACCGTGTCGACGCCATGGAAGGTGAGCAGCGAGCGGAGATTGGTCTCGAAGAAGGCCGAGGCCATGCGCTTGCGGATCACCACATCGGTCCGCGCGATCTCGAGCCGCGGGTCGAGCTGCGCGCGATCCGATCCCTCCTTGATGTTCTGCAGGCTGTCCGGCGTGTCGGTGCGCGTGCCCCACACGCCGCAATCGGCGCCATCCGGCAGATAGGCGACATAGGTCCAGATGACGGGAAAGCCGCGCGACCGGCAGAGCGCGGCCAGTCGGTTCATGTGCTCCGTCTGGCGCGGATCGGTCTCGTAGGCGGTGGCGGGGAAGGTCGCGGGCTCGGTGTAGGCGCGCTGGGGATCGACATTCACCAGTGCCGCACGGCGGCCGAAGCCGAAGCGCCGGCGCGCCGGCCCGGACTTCAGCGCCAGCCACATGCCGCGTGCCGTCAGCTCGCTCTCGATCATCCCTCGCCCTCCGCCCCGTCGCTGCTCAGGCGGCCAGGAACTCGTTCCACTTCTCGGTGTAGTATTCCATGTTCTTCGGCCGCGTGTTCCAGACATAGATCTTCGCCGCGCGGTCGGAAAGCGTTCCGCCATCGCGGCCCTGCCCCTCATAGAGCGAGGCGTAGGTCTTCTCGTCGAGGAAGGGCTTGTAGGTGTTGACCGTCGAGTAGTAGCCGATCTCGGACTGACGGGCGCCGGCGAAGCCGTCCATCCAGAAGTTGATCCACTCATAGGCCAGGTCGAGGTCGCGGCAATTGTGGCTGATCGCCTGGCCGACGCACCAGGCGCGGTAGCCTTCCTTCGCGACGGCGTAGCGCACGGGGATGCCCTTCGAAGCGACCTCGACCACCACCGGCCACCAGGCATCGGCGATGACGACCTCCTGCGCCGCCATCAGGTTCACCAGCTCGCCATAGGCCTTCCAGAGCGCGCGGAAATGCCCCTCCTTCTTCTTCTCGATGAGGAAGGCGATGACGGTGTCCACCTCCTTCACGCTGAGATTGGTCGGATCGGTCTCGGCCGGCAGCAGGCCGAGCGCCTTCATCCCGAGCGCGGCATCCAGCATGCCGAGCCAGTCGATGCCGAACAGCGCGACGCGGCCGCGATATTTCGGGTTGAACAAATCGCCCCAGGACAGCTCGTTGTTCGGCGCATCGACGACCGAGCTGTTGTAGCCGATGGAATCCATCTGGAAGAACAGCGGCGCGTAGGTCGTCTTGGTCCGCGCCTCGTCGATGTACATCGTCCGCCCCGGATTGGCGCCGAGCCCGACCGGCGCGAGGGGAGAGGAACGGCCATCCTTCAGCAGCGGGTTCAGCTTGTCCCAGTTGCGCAGCCGCGTGGTGTCGATCGGCTGGATCAGCTTCTCCTCCCAGGCGAAGAGGGAGAAGGGCGCATCGAGGGTCGCGCAATCCACCTGCGCCACGCGCAGCCGGTCCACGCGCGCCTGCGTCGAGGGGTTGATCCAGGGCCGTGGCGTCACGCGGGTCAGCCGGGCATATTCCTTCAGGATCGGCTCGCGCATGTCGAAGCTCGCGCCGGCGAGGTTGATCGCCTTCGACTGGCCCCAGGCCTCGCGCGGCGGCAGGCCGAGCGCGGGGGCGGCGAGGCCGGCGGCCGCGCCCCCCAGGATGCCACGACGGGTGATGGTCATGCTCGGTCTCCCTGTTGGATCGGGTGGCGGTCAGCGCCGCTGCCGCCGGCGCAGCGCCCAGAGCGCGGCCGTGCAGCAGAGGATGGCGAAGAGCGAGGTGACGGTCGTCGCGGTGCCGATGGCGTAGAGCTCGGGCGTCAGCTGCCGGTCGAGCTGCGCCATCACCGCAAGCGGCAGGGTGATGTCCGCGCCCGTGGTGAACATGCTGCGCGGGAACTCGTCATAGGACAGCGAGAAACCGAACAGCGCCGCGCCGATCACGCCCGGCATGACGATCGGCAGGGTGATTCGGCGGAAGGTGGTCCAGCGGCCGGCGCCGAGCGTCAGCGCCGCTTCCTCCAGCTTCGGGTCGAAGCGGTTGAAGATCGCCAGCATGGTCAGGAAGCCGAAGGGCAGGGTCCAGGAGACATGGACCAGGAAGGCGGTGGTGTTCCACGCCGTCTCGATGCCGAGCATCCGGCAGGCGAGCGCGAAGCCGAAGCCGACCAGCAGCCCGGGCGCCATGATGCCGAGCAGCAGCAGGTAGAAGAACAGGTTGTGCCCGCGGAACCGTCCGCGCATCGCCTGCGCCGAGGCGACCGACAGCACGCAGGTCGTCGCCGCGCAGGCAAGCGCCAGCAGGAAGGAACGCCCGAGCGGCGGCTTGAAGTCGTTCATGATGGAGGCGTCCCACAGCTCCCGGTACCAGTGCAGGGAAACGCCGTTCATCGGGAAGGTGGTGCCGCCCGTCGGCCCGCTGAAGGACAGCAGCGAGAGGGTGAAGATCGGCAGCCACTGGTAGAGCAGGAAGCCAACCGTCAGCGTGCCGAGCAGCCAGGCCATCAGCCGGGAGCGCGCGCGATGGTCGAGGCGACGGCGCGGGGCGGCGCGGATCGAGGCCGCGGCCGGGGAGGATCCGTCCATCAGCTCGCCCCCAGCTTGCGGATATCGACGACGCGCAGCGCGGCGAAGACGCCGATCAGCATGCAGAGCATGAGCAGCACCGCGACGACCGAGGCGGCGCGGATCTGCGCGCCTTCGTAGAAATTGATCACGAGGTTCGCCAGCAGCGCCAGCTTGTTGCCGCCGATGGTCTGCACCGTGGCGAAGTCCGCCATCACGTTCAGGAAGACCAGCACCTGGCCGATGACGACGCCGGGCAGGGTCAGCGGGAAGATCACGCGCCAGAAGACGACGATGGGCGGCGCCTTCAAGGTCGTCGCCGCCTCGCGCAGCGCCGGCGGGATCTGCGCCAGCATGTAGACCACCGGCCCGCTCGCCATCAGCGTGTAGAGCGAGACCTGCGCCATGGAGATGCCGGTGCGCGAGTAGAGGAAGGCCTCCACCGGCTTCTCGACGAAGCCGAGGCCGAGCAGCGCCTGGTTGATCACGCCGTTGACGCCGAGGAAGGGCACCCAGGCGATCGCGCGGATCAGCGCGCTGGTCCAGAACGGGATGATGAAGGCCAGGAACAGCGCCGTGCGCCAGCCCGGCGAGCGGACCTTCACCACCAGGAAGTAGGCGATGCAGTAGCCGAGCACGCCGCACAGCACCATCATGGTGGCGGTGTGCCGCAGCGTCTCCAGCACCAGGTTCAGGTAGGTCTGGTTGGCGAAGAAGCGCTGGTAATTGTCGAGGGTCAGCGGGCTGGAGGGCGAGAAGGCCCGCCCGCCCCAGAAGCTGACCCAGACGATCATGCAGACCGGCACCACCACGGCCGCCAGCATCCAGAGCCCGGCCGGCAGCGCCAGCCAGTAGGCGGCGGCGGAGCGTGGGCGGATGGTGCTCATGCCGCCTGCGCCACGCGCGGCGTGGTCGTGGCCGGATCCGCCGCAGAAGGTGGCGCATCATGCAGCACGCCATCCTCCGGCGCCCAGGCGATCGCCGGCACCTCGCCCGGCCGGATCCAGGGCGCCTCGGCGCCGAACTGGTCGAGCTTCAGCACCTCGCCATCCGGCCGCTCCAGGATGTAGCGGCGGATCGAGCCGAAATACTCGACGGTGATGCAGCGCGCCTCCAGCCGGTTCTGCCCCGCGGCGACCGCCGGGCGCATTAGCTCCGCCCGGATCGAGAAGCTGGCGGCGCTGCCCGTTGGCCGCGCGCGGCCGGGAACGAGGAACGCGCCGGCGCCCGTCTCGACCCGCAGCAGCCCCTCGCCCACCGTGCCGGCGACCTTGCCGTGGAAGACGTTGTTGCCCTGCACGAAGCCGGCGACGAAGGGCGTGCGGGGGCGCTGGAGGATCTCCTCGGGCGTGCCCTGCTGCTCGATCCGCGCATGGTTCATCACCACGACGAGGTCGCCGAGGCTGAACGCCTCGTTCTGGTCGTGCGTGACCCAGATGAAGGAAATGCCGGCGCGGCGCTGTACCTGCTTGAGCTCGATCATCACCGCCTCGCGCAGCGAGTAGTCGAGCGCCCCGATCGGCTCGTCGAGAAGCAGGATGCGCGGCTCGGTGATCATGGCCCGCGCCAGGGCCACGCGCTGGCGCTGACCGCCCGACAGGCTCGCCGGCTTGCGGTCCGCGAGCTGGGCGATCTCGAAGGCGGCCAGCACCTCGGCCACGCGCTTGCGGATCTCCGCCTTCGGCTTCTTCAGCATCTCGAGGCCGAAGCCGACCTGCTTCGCCACCGTCATGTGCGGGAACAGCGCGAAATCCTGGAACATCATGGCGATGTCGC
>CAZMCV010000023.1:0-35772 GCA_964564645.1 uncultured Acetobacteraceae bacterium | reverse complement strand
CGCACCATCGCCGTTCAAGAGAAGTGCCTGGGAACTTCAGAGTCGGGACACTAGGGCAGGCGGCGCCCGGATCGGATCATCCGGGCGCCCGTCCTGCTCCCGACGCCATCGAAACCGGGTCCTGCCCCGTCCTAGTACCGCTCGGCCCGATAGGGTGCCGGATCCACGAAGGGCGCCTCGCCGCTCATCATCTCGGCGAGCAGCCGCCCCGTGGTCGGCCCGAGGGTGAGCCCCTGATGCGCATGCCCGAAGGCGCACCACGCCCCCGCCTGCGCCGGCAGGGGGCCGATGATCGGCAGCATGTCCGGCGTGCAGGGGCGCACGCCCATCCAGGGCACCCCCTCCACCCGATCGCCGAGCGGGACCAGCGTGCGCGCCACCGGCTCCGCCCGCTCGAGCTGCACCGGCGTCGGCGGCGCGTCGGTGCGGGCGAACTCGGCGCCCGTGGTCAGGCGGATGCCGGCGCGCATCGGCGCCAGCAGGAAGCCGCTATCCGTGTCGAGCACCGGGCGGTGCAGCACGGCATTGCCGCGCAGCCCGTAATGCATGTGGTAGCCGCGCTTGCCGAACAGCGGCGGCGCGTAGCCGAAGCGCCGGGTCAGCTCGGCGGAATGCGCGCCGAGCGCGATCACCACCTCCGCCGCCTCGACCTCGCCCGCCTCCGTCCGCACGCGCCAGCCGGCGCCGGCGCGCGCCAGGCTCATCGCGTCGCCGAGCGCGACCCTGCCGCCCTCCCGCGCGAAGAGATCGGCGTAGGACAGCGTCAGCGCGTGCGGGTCGCTGACCGAGAGCGGGTCGGTCCAGTGCACCGCGCCGGCGCGCTCGACCAGCAGGTGCGGCTCGGCCTCGGCCAGCGCGCGGCTGTCGAGCGCCCGGTAGTTCACCCCCCAGTCGCGCCGCGCGACCTCGGCCTGGGCCAGGGTCGCGTCCAGCGCGCGCCGGTCGCTGAACATGCGGATCCAGCCGATCGGCCGCAGCAGCGCCGTCGAGCCCGCGTCGCGCGCGACGGCCAGGTGCTCGTCGATGCAGGTGGTGATCAGCCGCGCATAGGCCTGCACGGCCCGGAGGTAGCGCGCCGGCTCCGAATGCCACCAGTATTGCAGCAGCGGCGAGGCGAAGCCCGGCAGCGCCAGCGGGTGGTAGTGCGCATCGGTCGAGCGGTTGCGCGCGATGCGGGCGAGCTCGGCCAGGGCGCGGGGGAAGGGGTGGGGATAGACCGCCTCCCGCTGGATCAGCCCGCCATTGCCGAAGGAGGCGCCCTCGCCCGGGCCCCGCCGGTCGAGCAGCAGCACCTCCCGCCCCCGCCGGCGCAGATGCAGCGCCACCGAGACGCCGACCATCCCGGCGCCGAGCACGATCGTCGATGGGGCCGTGGCCATCCGCCGCTCCGTTGTCGTGCCGCGACCTTACCGGCTTCGTGCTGCGCCGCAACGCACCGCGACCGCCCCGACCACCAGCAGCGGCACCGCCCCCGCGACCAGGAAGGTCAGGCGGAAGGCGTGCAGGAAGGCGGCCTCGTCGCGCGCGCCCCCACCCATCCCGGCCTGGAACGCGTCGAACAGCAGGGTGAGCAGGGAGGCGGCGGTGACGATGCCGAGCGTGCGCGTGACCATCGCGAGGCTGCCCGCCACGCCGCGATCCGCCCGCCGCATCGTCCCCGTGACGGTATCCGTGTAGGCCACCTGGAACAGGCCGAGCCCGGCGCCCTGCGCCAGCAGCGCCCCCGCCATCAGCGGCGCCGCCATCCCCGGCGTCCAGGACGCCCCGATCGCCAGCAGCCCCAGCCCCGACAGCGCCGCGCCCCCCCAGGCGACGGGCGGCGGCCCGAGCCGCGCCACCAGCCACCCGGCGACCGGCGAGGCCAGCATCCCGCCGAGCGGCCCCGCCGCCAGCACCAGCCCGGCGATCCCGGTCGGCAGCCCGGCGATGCGGGTCAGCCAGTAGGGCACGAAGAGCAGCACCGCGAAGCCCGCCAGGTTCACCAGCGCGTTCGCCGCGTTGACGATCGCGAAGCCTGGGAGGCGGAACAGCGCGAGATCGACGACCGGGCGGGGGCTCCGCCGGCTGCGC
Source organism: uncultured Acetobacteraceae bacterium (assembly GCA_964564645.1). GTDB lineage: Bacteria > Pseudomonadota > Alphaproteobacteria > Acetobacterales > Acetobacteraceae > CAZMCV01. The sequence continues at coordinate 33,702 of CAZMCV010000023.1, read as the reverse complement.
CAGACGAACCCGGCCGCCGACGCCACCGCCGCCAGGGCGAGGCCGAGCGGCGCCCAGGTCTCGCCCGCCGCCAGGTGACGCGCCTGGTTCACCGCCAGCAGGAACGTGCCGATCGCCAGCGCCAGCAGCGCCGCGCCGGCGGCATCGAAGGGCTCCCGCGCCGCGCCGGAGGGCGGGGCGGCGGCGAGCGGGGCCAGCGGCAGCAGCGCCAGCGCGGCGAGCGCCACCGGCGCGCGGAACCAGAACACCGCATCCCAGCCATAGCGCGCGACCAGCACGCCGCCGAGCAGCGGCCCGATCGCCGAGCCGGCGGCGAAGGCCAGGGCATAGAGGCCGAGCATCCGCGGGCGCATCGCCTCCGGATAGGGGGCCGTGATCAGCGCCGCGCCGCAGGAGATGACCAGCGCCGCGCCGATCCCCTGCAGCACCCGCCCGAGCAGCAGCCAGCCATAGTCGGGCGCGGCGGCGCAGGCGAGGAAGGCGAGCACGCTCCAGGCCAGCCCCGCGCGGAACACGCGGGCATGGCCGAAGATGTCGCCCAGCCGCCCGATGCCGAGCATCAGGCTCCCATAGGTCAGCACGTAGCCGATCACGACCCACTGGATCTCCGGCAGCGCCAGGCCGAAGGCGGCGGTGATCGAGGGGAAGGCGATGTTCACCGCCGTATCGAGCGGCACGATCATGGTGCCGAGGGCGATGGGCAGGACGCGCCAGGCGGGCGGGCTCACCCGGGGACTATGCCCCCGGCCGGGCCGCGCGGCCAGCGCACCCCCTTGCGCGCGCCCCGCCCTCGGGCATTGTGCGCGCCCAGGACGGCCCCGGCGAACGGGCCGCCGGAGGAGGAGACGCGCCCATGACCCCGAAGGTCCCCGCCGCCCCGATCACCCGCCGCGACGCGATGCTCGGCGCCGCCGCCACCGCCGGCGCGCTGCTGATGGCCGGGTCGGGCGCGGAGGCGCAGCCCGCCAGGCCCGCCGAGCTGAAGATCGGCATCACCACCTTCCTCTCCGGCCCCGCGAGCGTCTTCGGCGTCCCCGGCAAGCAGGCCGCCGAGATGATGATCGACGAGATCAACAAGGCGGGCGGCATCGGCGGGGTCAGGCTGCGCGCCTTCTTCGTGGACGAGGGGCCGGGCACCGAGCACCTGGTCGGCGAGTTCCGCCGCCTGGTGCAGAGCGAGGGCGTCCATGTGATGTTCGCCTCGATCTCCTCGGGCTCCTGCCTGGCCTGCACGCCGCTGTCGAAGGACCTGCAGAAGACCACCATCCTCTGGGACTGCGCGACGCAGCGCATCTTCGAGGAGGCGCCGCAGCCCTTCGCCTTCCGCAGCCAGGGCTTCGCCACGCCGGAGGTGCTGGCGCCGCTGCTCTACCTGCTGAAGACGAAGCCCGATTTCCGGACCATGGCGGTGATCAACCAGGACTACGCCTGGGGCCGCGATTCCTGGGAGATGTGGCGGGCGGGCATCGAGGCGCTGAAGCCCGGCGTGCGGGTCGTCGCCGAGCTCTTCCCCCGCCTCGGCGCGCCCGACTTCACGACGGAGATCACCCGCCTGCTGGCGGCGCGCCCGGACGTGATCTTCTCCGGCCACTGGGGCGGCGACCTGGTGACCCTGGCGCGCCAGGCGGCGGAGCGCCGGCTGTTCGAGCGCTCGCTCTTCGTGCTGCCGGTCGCCGAGGCGTCGCTGCCGATCCTCGGCCGCACCTTCCCCGCCGGGCACATCATCGGGACCCGCGGCGACCACTGGAACAACCATCCGCGGCCGAAGGACCCGGCGCGGCTGAAGGCGCTGAACGAGGCCTACCGCGCCCGCTTCAACGAGCCGGTGATCTATCCGGTGCACCACATGGTGCAGGCCTTCAACGCGCTGAAGGCGGCCTACGACAAGGCGCTCGCCGCCAAGGGCGGCGCCTGGCCGAACGATGCCGAGCTCGCCGCCGCCTTCCGCGGCCTGACCTTCGACAGCCCGACCTCGACCATCACGCTGCGCGAGGACGGGCAGGGGCTCGAGGACCAGATCGTCGGCGTCAGCACGCATGTCGATGCGACCCCCTACGCGATCCCGAAGGACATGGTGATCTTCCCCGCCGCCATGGTCTCGACCCCGGTCGGGATGAAGAGCGTCGACTGGCTGAAGACCCTCAAGCCCGAGATCCTGGAGCGCGTGCCGGCGCCGATCGCGGGCTGAGAGTTCGTGAAAGCATGCCCGTCAGCACCGATCCTGGAGAGAGTTCCCCGATGATTCCAACCGGTGCTCCTTCGCAAATTCGATTTCTTCACAAGCCCTGAGGCGCGCCGCGTGGCCGAGTGGTTCCAGGACAATTCGGGGCTGCTCGGCCTCGCTTTGCTCGACGGCCTCGCCTCGGCGGGGCTGATCTTCCTCGTCGCGGTCGGGCTCAACCTCGTCTTCGGCGTGCTGCGCATCGTCAACGTGGCGCATGGCAGCCTGTACGCGATCGGGGCCTATGCGGCGGCCTCGGTCGGGATCTTCTTCGCCTCCCTCGGCCTGCCGCCCTGGGCGTCGCTGCTGGCGCTGCTGGTCGCCGCGGCGCTGGTCGGCGCGGTGCTCGGCCCGCTGATCGAGACGCTGGTGCTGCGCCGGATCTACGGGCAGGAGGAGGTGCTGCAGCTGCTCGTCACCTTCGCGCTGTTCATGATCCTCGAGGACGTCCAGAAGCTGATCTGGGGCGTGCAGCCGGTGCAGCACGACCTGGCGATGCGCTGGCTCGGCACCTATGACGTGCCCTTCGCCGGCGACGTCGTGCCCTTCACCGCCTACCAGCTCTTCGTGCTGCCGGGCGTCGCGGTGGTGGTGCTGGCGGGCCTCGCCTGGTTCCTGCGCCGCACCCTGACGGGGCGCGTGATCGTCGCCGTCACCACGGACCGGGAGGCCGCGACGGCGATGGGCATCGATGCCCGCCGCGTCTTCCTGCTGACCTTCACCTTCGGCGCCGCCCTGGCCGCGCTCGGCGGCGCGCTGTCCTCCCCCACCGGCGCGATCGTGCCGGGGATCGGCGCGCAGACCATCGTGCTCAGCTTCGCCGTCGTCGCGACCGCCGGCCTCGGGCAGATCGAGGGCGCGGCGCTCAGCGCGCTGATGATCGGCCTCGGCCGCTCCATCGCGGTCTATTTCGAGCCGGAGCTCGAGGTGGTGGTGCCCTATCTCATCATGGTCGCCGTCCTGCTGGTGCGCCCGCAGGGCCTGTTCGGCGTGACCGCGACGCGGCGGATCTGACGGATGCGACGCACCGAGACCCTGCTCGGCCTCGCCCTCGGCGCGCTGCTCGTGCTGGCGGCGTTCCTCGCGCCCTGGCTGCGCTTCGTCCTCACCATCGCGCTCGCCAAGGGCATCGCGGTGATCGGCATCCTGCTGCTGCTGCGCGCCGGGCAGGTCAGCTTCGGCCATGGCATGTTCATCGCCGCCGGCGCCTATGCGGTGGCGTTCCTCGCCCCCGTCGTGCCGGAGGCGCTGGTGCTGCTGCTGGCCGCGGCGGCGATCGCCACGCTTTCCGGCATCCTCGTCGGCCTCTTCGTGTCGCGCTACCGCGAGATCTTCTTCGGCATGCTGAACCTGGCGCTCAGCATGGTGTTCTACTCGGTGCTCGAGAAATTCTACGCCCTGACCAAGGGCACCGACGGCATCCGCGTGGCGCAGCCGGGCTTCGCCGGCCAGGCCTTCGGGCGCGACGGCTACGAATGGGCGATCTTCGCCACCGCGCTTGCCCTCGCCTTCGGCTTCGCCGCCTTCGCGCGCCTCTACCTGGCCAGCCCGATGGGCCAGGCGCTGGCCGGCATCAAGACGCGGGAGACGCGGCTCGAGTTCATGGGCATCCCCGCGCGGCGCGTGCTGCTCGCGGCCTATGTGCTCTCGGCGCTGATGGGCGGCGTCGCGGGCGGGCTGATCGCCCTGACGACGCGCCACGTCACGCCGCTGCTCGGGTACTGGACCGCGTCGGGGGAGCTGGTCTTCATCGCGATCCTGGGCGGCGCGGGCGGCGTGCTCGGCCCCTTCCTCGGCGCCGTCACCTTCGAGCTGGTGCGGATCTATGCCGGCGCCGCGGTCGCGGAGGCCTGGCAGATGATCCTCGGCACGGTGCTGCTGCTGGTGATCCTGTTCGCGCCGGGCGGGCTGTGGGGCATCCTCTCGGGCGCGCTGCGGAAGCGCGCGGCATGACCGGGGTGCTGCTCTCGGCGCGCGGCCTGCGGCTCGCCTTCGGCGGCGTCCGGGCGGCGGACGGCATCGACCTCGACGTGATGCGCGGGGAGTTCCTGGCGATCATCGGCCCGAACGGCGCGGGCAAGACCACCTTCATCAACATGACCACCGGCTACCTGCGCCCGCAGGGCGGCAGCATCGCCTATGAGGGCCAGCCGATCACCGGCCTGCCGCCGCGCGCCATCGTCCGGCGCGGCATCGCGCGCTCCTTCCAGCTGCCCCAGCTCTTCACCGAGCACACGGTGCTCGAGAACACGACGCTCGCGATCGCGGCGCGCGAGGGAATCTGGTCGCCGCTCGCGCCCCTGCTGCGCGCCGGCTGGCGGGCGGAGGCGATGGCGGTGCTCGACCGCTTCGGCCTCCTGCCCGTCGCCGAGGCGCGCGCCGATGCGCTGAACGAGGGCGCGCGCAAGCTGGCCGACATCGCCATGGCGGTCGCGCTGAAGCCGCGGCTGCTGCTGATGGACGAGCCGACCAGCGGCGTCGCGGCCTCGGAGAAGATGGCGATCGTCGAGACCCTGGTGCGGGTCCTGCGCGAGACGGCGGTGACGGCGGTGTTCGTCGAGCACGACATGGACGTGGTCGAGCGCTTCGCCGACCGCGTCGCCGTCTGGTCGCAGGGCCGCATCGCCGCCCTCGGCCCGCCGGCCGAGGTGCTGAACGATCCCGCGGTGCAGCGCGAGGTCATCGGGATCGACCGGCATGCCTAGCGGGATGATCGCGGACCCCCCGGCACCCCGACCCCTTCCCTTCCCCACCGGGGCGGGGGAGGGAGCCCCGGCCCTTCCCCGTGCGCGGGGGAGTGTCGGGCGGGGAAGTGTCCCCGCCCTGCGCCCCCTGCCGAAATGCCCCCCCCATGCGTGACGCCGCCCTCGCCCTCGAAGGCGCCTCCGTCGACATCGCCGGCGTCGCCGTGCTGCGCCGCGTCTCGCTCTCCCTGCCGCAGGGCGGGCGGGTGGCGCTGATCGGGCGCAACGGCGCGGGCAAGACCACGACCCTGCGCGCCCTGATGGGCCTGCTGCCGACGCGCGAGGGAAGGGTGCTGCTCGCCGGCGAGGACGCGACCGCGACGCCGCCGCACCATCGCGCCCGCCTCGGCATCGGCTACGCGCCGGAGGATCGGCGCCTGTTCGGCAGCTTCACCGTGCGCGAGAACATGCTGCTGCCGGCGCAGGTGCTGAAGCTGGCGGCGCCCGAGGTGCAGCGGCGCCTCGATGTCGTCTTCGCCCTGCTGCCGGAGCTGAAGGAGCTGGCGCCGCGCCGCGCCGCGGGGCTCTCGGGCGGGCAGGGCAAGATGGTGGCGCTCGGCCGCGCGCTGATGGTCGGCACGCGGGCGGTGCTGCTGGACGAGCCCTTCCAGGGCCTCGCCCCGGCGCTGGCGCTGCGCTACGCCGAGGCGCTCCGGCGGCTGCATGAGGGGCTGCCCGACGTCGCCATCCTGATCACCGAGAGCAACCCGGAATTGCTTCGCCCGCTGGTCGAGGCCACCTTCACCATCGAGCGCGGCGAGATCACGACCGGCGCTGAGTGAGAGGTCGTGAGAGAATGCCCGGCCGCCCCGATCCCGCAGCGCCGCGCCCGATGATTTTTCGGCGGGCGCCGTCGCGGGCGCGGTACCGCCATGCGATCGGAGAGGGGGACGCGGCATGACCCGCATCGGCTACCTGCTGCCCACGCGTGAGCGGGTGATGGAGGGCGAGCCCGCGACCGGCCCGCTGCTGGCGCTGGCCGAGCGCGCCGAGGCGCTCGGCTTCGACAGCGTCTGGGTCGGCGATTCCGTCACCGCCCGCCCGCGCCACGACCCGCTGACCCTGCTGGCCGCCGTCGCCGCGCGGACGAGGCGCGTGGAGATGGGCACGGCGGTGCTGCTGCCGGCGCTGCGCAACCCCGTGCTGCTGGCGCACCAGGTGGCGACGATCGACCGGATCAGCGAGGGCCGCCTGATCCTCGGCGTCGGCAGTGCCTCGGACTGGCAGAACATCCGCGAGGAATTCGAGGCCTGCGGCGTGCCCTGGGAGAAGCGGCTGGGCCGGATGATGGAGGGGCTGCGGCTCTGCCGCGCGCTCTGGCGCGGCGAGCCGGTCGAGCATGACGGGCTGTGGCGCGTGCGCGGCGCGACCCTCGGGCCGACGCCGCACCGTCCGGGCGGGCCGCCGCTGTGGATCGCGGGATCCTCGCCCGCGGCGATCGCCCGCGTGGGGCGGCATTTCGACGGCTGGTTCCCCAACAGCCACCTGCCGGCCGACTACGCCACGACGCTCGGCGCCATGCGCGACGCCGCGGCCGGGGCCGGGCGGGATCCCGGCGCCATCACCGGCGCGGCCTACCTGACCCTGGCGATCGATCCCGACCCGGCGCGGGCCGAGGCACGGATGGACCGGTTCATGGCGCACTACTACGCCCAGCGGCCCGACCTGATGCGCAAGAAGCAGGTGAACTATGCCGGCCCGGCCGAGGGCGTGGCCGAATGGCTCGCGGCCTTCGTGCGCGCCGGGGCCACGCACCTGGTGCTGCGGCTGGCCGGCGGGGAGCACGCGCCGCAGCTCGAGCAGCTTTCCCATGTCCTCCGCGACGGATTCTGACCCCATGCGCATCGAGATCCTCTGCACCGGCGACGAGATCCTCACCGGCAAGACCATCAACACCAACTACAGCCACATGGCGCGTCGCCTCGTCGAGGTCGGGCTCGAGCCCTACTGGGGCACCACCGTCGGCGACGACCGCGCCGCGCTGCTGGCCGCCTTCCGCCAGGCCGCCGAGCGCGCGGACGCGGTGATCGTCAATGGCGGGCTCGGCCCGACGGTCGATGACCTGAGCCAGGAGGTCGCGGCCGAGGCCTGCGGCGTGAAGCTCGTGATGCATGAGGCCTGGCTGGCGCGGATGGAGGCGTTCTACGCCCGCCGCAACCGCCCCATGCCGGCGACCAACAAGAAGCAGGCGGCGCTGCCCGAGGGCGCCGAGTTCATCGACAACCCGATCGGCACCGCCTGCGGCTTCGCGGTGACCATCGGGCGCGCCCGCTTCTACTTCACCCCGGGCGTGCCGCGCGAGATGCGCAGGATGTTCGACGAGCAGATCCTGCCCCGGCTGCTGGAGCGCGCCGGCCTCAAGCACGTCACGCGCCTCAAGCGCTTCCACTCCTTCGGCATCGGCGAGAGCCGGGCCGACGAGATGCTGCACGACATCGAGGCGATGGGCGGGCCGCAGGTCAAGCTCGGCTTCCAGTCGCACTACCCCGAGCTCGAGACCAAGCTGTCCGTGCGCGGCGCCGACCAGGCGGAGGTGGACCGGATCCTGGCGCCGCTGATCGCCACGGTGCGCGAGCGCTTCGGCAACTTCATCCTGTGCGAGGACGATGCGACGCTCGAGGGCACCTTGCTCGGCCTGCTGCGCGCCCGCGGCGGCACGCTCGCGGTCGCCGAGACGCTGACGGGCGGCGCCATCGCCGCGCGCCTCGCGCCGCTGCGCGAGGCGGCGGGGCTGTTCCGCCGCGGCGTGACCGGCGCGGATGCGGCGGCGCTGGCCGAGGCGCTCGGCGCGCCGGCGACGCCCGCGGGCCTGGCCGCCGCGCTGCGCCGGCAGAGCGGCGCGAGCCACGCGCTGGCCGTGACCGTCACGCTCGAGGAGGCGGCGGAGGAGCGGGAATCGCACGGGATCGTCGGCATCGGCATCGCCGACGAGGCCGGCACGGCGGAGCGCGAGGCGCGGCTCTGGGGCGGGCGCGAATGGGTGCGGCTGGGCGCGATGGAGATGGCGCTCGACTGCCTGCGGCGGCGGCTGATGGGGCTGCCGGTCGACGAGCGGGTGGATTTCGAGCGGCGCTGACCCGTGACGGCGCGCGCCCAGCCCCTATGATGCGCGCCCTCACGACCACCGGAGCAGGCAGGGCGATGCTGGGACGACGCGGGCTGATCGGGGCCTCCACCCTCGCGCTGGCGGGCGCGGCGCAGGCCCAGGCGCCGCGCTTCCCCGACCGCCCCATCCGCTGGATCGTCGGCTACCCGCCGGGCGGCGCCTCGGACGCCTTCGCCCGGCTGATCGGCGCGCACATGGCCGCCAGGCTCGGCCAGCCCGTCGTGGTCGAGAACCGGCCCGGCGGCGGCGCCGTGGTCGCCGCCGAGGCCGTGGCCCGGGCGCCCGCCGACGGCTACACCCTGATGCATGTCGACAACGGCATCCTGGTCTACAACCCCGCCCTCTACGCCCGCCTGCCCTACGACCCGGACCGCGACTTCACCGGGGTCGGCTTCATCGGCCGCTTCCCGCTGTTCATCGTCGTGCGGCCCGACGACAGGGTGCGCGACTTCGCCGGCCTCGTCGCGGCCTCGAAGACGCGCGCGCCGAATTACGGCTCGCCCGCCGTCGCCTCCCCGCATCACCTGGCGATGGAGATGGTCAAGCGGCGGACCGGGCTCGACGCCACGCATGTCCCCTATCGCGGCGGGCCGGCCGCCATGCAGGACCTGCTCGGCGGCAATGTCGACATCGTCTGCATCGATTGCGCCACCGGCATCCCCTTCATCCGCGACAACCGCGTGCGCGCGCTCTGCGTCTTCTCCGAGGCGCGCAGCCCGCGCGCGCCGGACGTGCCGACGCTGCGCGAGCTCGGCTTCGGCGATGCGGTGGCCTATGGCTGGCAGGGCATGAGCGTCCCCGCCGCCACCCCGGCCCCGGTGATCGGGACGCTGCATGGCGCGCTGCTCGCCGGCATCGGCGCCGACGACGTGCAGGCGCGCTTCCGCGACCTCGGCATCGAGAACGCGCCGCTCAGCCCCGCGGAGTTCCAGGCCTTCGTGCGCGGCGAGAACGCGCTGTGGCGGCCGCTGATCCGCGAGCTCGGCATCCGGCTCGACAGTTGAGGCGCCGCGCGGGCCCTGCCGCGCCGGCATGACCAGCCCGGGCTGGCTGCGCCGCCTCCTCCCCCGGCTCGGCCGCGGCCCGCGCCCTTCCCCGCGGGAAGCGCGCGAGGCGCTGCTGCTGCGCTGGAACCTCAAGGTCCTGGCGACGGAGCTGGCGCGGCAGCGCTACGCCGCCGGCCTCGCCGGGCCGGAGGCGGCGCTGCCCGACCTGCCGCGCCGCCTGCCGCTGTCCAGCCGGGTCTGCCGCCAGGCGGACATCGAGGATCCCTGGCTCCGCCACTGGTGCGGCCAGCTGCGGATGGCGCCGATGTACCACCGCAAGGTGTGGGAGGATTGCTTCGTCCTGCAGGCGCTGTGGGAGGGCGGGATGCTCGCCCCCGGCCGCCGCGCGCTCGGCTTCGCGGTCGGGCAGGAATGGCTGCCGGCCTTCCTCGTCGGGCGTGGGATCGAGGTGCTGGCCACCGACCTCGACCCCGAGGATGTCCGTGCCCGCGCCTGGCGGGACACCGGCCAGCACGCCGCCGCCGCCGATCCCCTGTTCCAGCCGCATCTGGTCGGGGAGGCGGATTTCGCCCGCCTGCTGCGCCACCGCGCGGTCGACATGGCGGCGATCCCGCCCGACCTCACGCAGGGCGGCTTCGACTTCGTCTGGTCGGTCTGCTCGCTCGAGCATCTCGGGACGATCGAGCGCGGGCTCGATTTCGTGCTGCAGGCGATGCGCTGCCTGCGCCCGGGCGGGCTCGCCGTGCACACCACGGAATTCAACCTCGACGCGGACGGCCCGACCATGGAGCGCGGCGCGACGGTGCTGTTCCAGCGCCGCCATCTCGACCTGCTGGCCGCGCGGCTGGCCGCGGCGGGGCACCGGATGCTGCCGCTCGGCGAGGATGCGGCGCGCGGCGGCGTGCTCGACGACTATGTCGACCTGCCGCCCTTCGCGCATGATCCCAGCCCCTTCGGCGCGCTCGACCCGCCGCATCTGCGCATGGCGCTCGAAGGCCATGCCGTCACCTCGGTCGGGATCGTGGTGCGCGCCGGGGCGCGGCGCGATCCGGCAATTGCGGCACGCGCGGGACACGGGACGCCTTAACCCTGCCGCAACGCCCTGCTGTCATCCTGAGACAGCCGGGGACACCCGGGCGAACCCGCCATCCGTCCGGGCCGACAGGCCGGCCGGATCAACGAGAAGCCGCCGGACGACGCCACCATGATCGAGCGACTGATGCACCGCCTTCGCCACTGGCTCCGCTATCGGCCGGAACGCCGCTACATGCGCGGCGGGGCCTCGGCGCGCGGCACGGCCTGATCCGGCCGCACGGCGCCGGCCGGGCCACGCCCCCCGGGCGCCGCGCCGCCTCATGACCCCGCGATGAGCGGGCCATACAGCCAGGACAGCCAGATCGCCGCCGCGAGCCACGGGCCGAAGGCGATCCGCCCCGGCCCGGCCGGCCCCGCCCCGGACCGGACCCGGCGCAGCAGCGCCTCCGCCAGCCCGAGCAGGCTGGCGAGCAGCACCACCCCCGGCAGCGCCGCCCAGCCGAGCCAGGCGCCCCCGGCCGCCAGCAGCGTCGCATCGCCCCCGCCCAGGCCCTCGCGCCCGCGCAGGAGCCGGTAGAGCCAGGCCAGCCCCGCGAAGGCGCCCCAGCCCGCCACCGCGCCGATCGCATGATCCGCCAGGGCGCCGGCGTCGAGCCGGAAGGTGGCGCCGAGGCCGAGCGCGATCAGCGGCAGGGTCAGCGCATCCGGCAGCAGCAGCACGCGCCAATCCGTCACCGCCAGCGCCAGCAGCCCCCAGCCGAGCAGACAGGTGAGGACCAGGGCCGCCAGCGCCTCCGGGCCGGTCCCGACCACCGCCGCCGCCCAGAGCGCCACCCCGAGCGCGCCAAGCTCCATCGCCGGGTAGAAGGCCGGGATCGCCGCGCCGCAATGCCGGCAGCGCCCGCGCCGCCACAGCCAGGACAGCACCGGCACCAGGTCGCGCGCGCCGAGGACCGTGCCGCAGTCCGGGCAGGCGGACCGGCCGAGGAGCACCGGCCTCCCCTCGGGCAGCCGCAGCACCAGCACGCCGAGGAAGCTGCCGATCGCCGGCGCGGCCAGCAGCAGCAGCACCGCCCCGGTCGTCATGCGGCGGCCGGCGGCGGCATCGCCCCCTCGCCCCGCGCATCCCGTGACGCCGCCGTGAAGTTTCGGCGACAGGCGCGAAGCCCGCGCGCGGCGCGGCGCGGAACATGGAAGAAGGGCATCCCGGCGGGACCAAGCCGCCGAGACCGGACGCCCCGACCGCACCCATGACCGCCGCCGCCCGGACCCCGACGCCGCCCATGCCCCGATCGCGCCACCGCACCCGCCTTCTGCTGCTCGCCTCGGTCAGCGCCCTCGGCCTCGGGCTCGCCCTGCCGCAGACGGTCCTCGCGCAATCCTCGCCCTTCATCCGGCGCGGCACCGGGGCGGCGGATCCGGCCGCCATCGCCGCGCGCACCATGCAGGCGCAGGGACAGGACGCCGCCCGCGCGGCCGCCTATGCGCGCAACAGCATGGAGGTCTTCGCCCGCGCCGCCCAGACCTCGGCCGCCATGGTCGGGCTGCAGGCCGCCGCGCGCGCCGCCGCCGAGGCCGCGCCCAACCCCGGCGTGCCGAACGGCCTCGCCCCCGGCGGCCTGGTGCCGGTGCTCGATGCCAGCCTCTGGCGCGGCGCCGCCGCCCCGGTGCAGGCGCCCTCCGCCACCCGCCCGGAGCGCACCGAGGTCGCGGTCCGCCAGACCGAATCCAAGGCCATCCTGACCTGGCAGAGCTTCAATGTCGGGCGGGAGACGGACCTCCGCTTCGACCAGTCCGCCGGCGGGGCGCGGGCGCGCGAATGGGCGGTGCTGAACCGCATCGAGGACCCGAACGCCCAGCCCAGCCGCATCCTCGGCTCCATCCGGGCCGAGGGGCAGGTCTACGTCATCAACCGCAACGGCATCCTCTTCGGCGCCACCGCGCAGGTGAACGTCTCGACCCTGGTCGCCTCGGCGCTCGACCTCGGCGGCTGGAACGAGGATGTCGAGGCGCGCAACCAGCGCTTCCGCGCCGGGCTGCTGCCGCAGCAGGGGCAGAACAATTACGCGCCGAACCTCAGCCTCGACCGCTTCGCCCTGCTGCGCGCGGATGGCAGGCCCGACGGCGCGCCGCGGCGCATCGCGGTGGAGGTGGAGCCCGGCGCGCAGATCACGCTGCGCGAGGAAGGCACGGCGATCCTCGCCGCGCCGCAGGTGCTCAACGCCGGCACCATCACCGCGCCGAGCGGGCAGGTGATCCTCGGCGCCGGCGTCGGGCTGCGGCTCGACACGCCGGTCGGCGACCCCTTCGGCCCGCGCATCGGCCTGGCGGTCGAATCGCTGCGCAGCCCCTTCGGCCGCGACGAATTCGGGCTCGAGACCTATGTGAGCGAGGCGCGCAACGCCGGCCTGGTCTCCGCCCCGCGCGGCAACATCACCCTCAGCGGCACCGTCGTGCGCAACGAGGCGGGGGCGGTGCTCTCCGCGACCACCGCCAACAACCGCCCCGGGTCGGTGATCCTGACCGCGCGCGACGTCGGCGGCCCGACCACCAGCGGCCCCAATGACAGCCTCAACGCGGCGCTCTTCCGCAGCAACGCCAACCGCGTCCCGCAGATGCGCTTCGGCGAGGTGGTGCTGGCCCCGGGCAGCCTGGTCGAGGTGACGGCGGAGACCGGCGACGACCAGGTCGTCTTCAACACCGCCACCGCGGCCTTCGAGCAGAGCCGGCTCGCCATCACCGGCGCCGTCGTGCGCCTGCAGGAAGGCAGCATCGTCCGCGCCCCCGCCGGCACGCTGCGCATCAGCGGCGACCTGCCGGTGCGGGTCTTTCCGGACGTCGCCAACGACAGCGGCCGGCTGCAGATGGTGGTGCTCGAGCGGAACTCGGTCATCGACCTCGGCGGCCTGAAGGACCTGACCGCGCCGGTCACGCGCAACCTCGTCGAGGTGCAGACCTTCCGCAACGAGCTGCGCGACGCGCCGCTGCAGCGCGACGGCTTCCTCTACGACCTCGCGCAGAACCGCGGCAAGGTCACGATCGACACGCGCATCGGCAGCGCGATCGTCGACTGGCAGCCGACCGCCAACGGCATCCCCTACTCGGTGCGCGAGCGCCAGGGGCGCGGCGGGTCGGTCGAGATCGAGGCCGAGCGCGTCTTCGCCCTCGAGGGCTCGCGCATCGACGTCTCGGGCGGCACGCTCACCTGGCAGGGCGGCGTCCGGCCGGCGACCACGCGGGTGCTGGCCGACAATGGGCGGATCTACGACATCGGCACCGCGCCGGCCGACCTCGCCTATGTCGGCCTTCCCGGCCAGTTCACCCGCACCCAGCCGCGCTGGAACGTCACCGAGACCTACGCCTCGCCCCTGCTCGCCACCCGCCCGGTCTACGAGGCGGGCTATGTCGAGGGCTTCGACGCCGGCGCCGTGTCCATCGCCGGCCGCTTCTACGGCGACGGCGTGGTCCAGGGCGGCGCCTTCACCGGCGAGCGCCAGCTCGGCGCATCGCGCGCGAATGACGGCAACCCCGACACCAGCCTCGACCTGCCCTCGGGCGGCACGCTCCAGTTCCGGGCGTTCCGGCCGGAGAACGTCGCCATCGGCGGGGTGCCGGTCCAGCGCAACGACGGCATCACCGGCCTGGTCAACGCCACGATCGTGCCGGCGATCGACGCCGCGGACCCGGCGGCGGCGCCGCTGCCGGCCGATTTCGCCGGCCGGCTCGAGCTGATCCCGCCCGTCGCGGGCGCGGAGCTGCGCGGCGACCGCCGCTACCGGCTGCGCAGCGACGACCCGGCCGAGCCCGAGGCGCCGCTGCCCGCGGGCCGCTTCGATTCGCTGCTCTCGGCGCGCGACGTGCTGAACCGCGGCTGGTCGCAGGTGCGGATCGAGACCGATGGCCGCGCCACCATCCGCCCGGGCGTGACCTTGGGTGTCGCCGATGCCACCGCCCCGGCCGGGGCGCGCCTGGCCGATGGCGCGGCGCTGACGATCGATGCCTGGGCCGTCGAGCTCCAGGGCGCCGCTCAGGACAGCCTGGGCGGCGTGGCCGCGCCGGCGCGCATCGTCATCCCCTCCGGCTCGATCACGCTCACCGCCAATACCGGCGAGCGGGTCGAGGCGCCGGAGACGCCGGAGACGCTCGCCGCCGCGCCGCGGCTGTTCCCGCTGCTCGGCGGCGGGCCGCGCTCGGCGCTGGACGGGACGATCCTGGTCGGCCCCGGGGCGGTGCTCTCGACCCGTGGCCGCTGGGTGAACGACCGCGCGGCGCGCGATGCGGAGGGCCGCCCGACCGGCGGCACCGCCTTCCTCCATGGCGGCGCGATCACGCTCGCCACCCGCTACGCGCCGCTGCTGCCCGAGGAGATCCCGCCGCTGCCCGAGGGCGTGGTCGTCGACCCGACCGCCACGGCGGTCGCCGGGCGCGACATCCGCATCGGCGCCGGCGCGGTGCTCGACGTCTCCGGCGGCGGGCGCCTCTCGACCGGCGGGAGCCTGACGGGCGGCCGCGGCGGCACCCTCACGCTGTCGACCTTTGCCGCCCTGGCGGCCAGCCCGACCGGCGCGCCGGTCGAGGATTTCCCCCTCGCCGGCCCGGGCGGCTATTTCATCGCCGGCGCGCCGGCGCGGCCGGTGCTCGACCCGGGCACGGTGCTGGCCGGCTTCGGCACCGGGGAGCCGGGCGGTGGCGCCGGGACCGGGCGCGGCGGCGTGCTCGCCCTCTCGGCGCCGCGCATCGCCCTCGGCCGGCCGCCCGGCGCGGCGGACGAGGCGGGCGGCGTGCTGGTGCTGCCCGATCTCGACCGCTTCGCCGCCGCCGGCTTCGCCGATCTCCGCCTGACCGCGCCGCGCGCCGGCCGGGTGCCCTATGCCACGCTGCAGGCGGGCGACATCGAGATCGCGCCCGGCAGCGTGATCGCCCCCGTCGCGGCCACGCAGATCCTGCGCCCGCGCCCGGAGGTGCTCGGGGTCCCGACCGGCAGCCCGGCCGAGGCCTGGAGCCGCATCGGCGTGCTCGACGCGCCGGACCGGGCGGCGATGCGCCTGAGCTTGGCCGCCGGCAACCGCCTGACCCTCGGCGACGCCGCGACACGGATCGCCGCCGATCCCGGCGGGGCGCGCGGCGACACCGCCGCCCTGGTCAGCCTGTCCGCCGCCCAGCCGATCCTCCTCGCCGGCACCCTCGAGGCGCCGGCCGGCGAGATCCGGGTCACCGGCACGGGCAGCAACCTGCCCTATGACGTCCAGGAGAACGGCGCGACCCTGTTCGAGCTCGCCGGGGCCGAGTTCCAGCCGGGCCATGCGCTCTGGATCGCCGCGACGGCGCGGCTGCTCGCCCCGGGCGTCGCGCAGGCCACCCGGACCAGCCGCGGCCTGACCGCGGGCGGGGTCCGCCCGGGCGGCACCGTCACGCTGGCCGAGGGGCGCGGCACGCTGGTGCTCGAGGCCGGGTCGCTGATCGACGTCTCGGGCGCCGCCGGCACCACCAGCCGGCGCGGCAGCGGCGTCGGGGCGGCCGAGGCGAAGGCGGAGACCGTCCCGCTCGCCAGCGCCGGCGGCGCGATCTCGCTGCAGGGCGCGCGGGGCGTGTTCGTCGATGGCGCGTTGCGGGCGCTGGCGGGCGGGCCGGGCGCGCCGGGCGGGCTGCTCACCCTGAACGCGCCCAGCCCGCCGGGCCTGCCGGTCCTGGCGAACGAGCGGGTGGCGATCAGCGTGCCCTCCGGGCTGGCGGGGCCGGGCGGCATCGTGGTCCGCGCCGACGGCGCCGGGCCGAGCCTGCCGGCGGGCGCCCGCTTCGGCGGGCCGATCGATCCCACCCTCGCGCAGACGGGCCCGAGCACCTGGACCGGCGGCACCTGGACGGACCGCGCCTTCCTCGCCGGCGAGGCGCTCGGCGGCAGCGGCATCGAGCAGGTGCACCTGGCCGCCGCCGGCGGGGTCGTCCTGTTCGAATCCGGCGCCGCCCTGCGCGTGCCCCGCAGCCTCCAGATCGAGGCGACGAGGATCCAGCTTCTGCCGGCGCTGCCGCCCACGACCGGCGCGGCCGCCGCCCTGCCCGTCGCAGTGTCCGTGCCGCCCCCCGTGGCCTTCGCCGCGGCGCCCTACGTCCTGCTGCTCGGCGCCGCCTCCGGCCGCCCGGACACGATCGCGGCGACCGCGCCCGCGCCGGAGGGCGCGCTGACCATCGAGGCGGACCAGGTCGACGTCATGGGCGGCGTGCTGGTGGCGGGCGTCGCACGCACCACGCTCGCCAGCCGCGGCGACCTGCGCCTCATCGGCCTCGAGGCCAGCGCGGCCGACGAGTACGGGCGCGTGATCGGCGGCCTGGCCACCCAGGGCGACCTGGTGCTCCGCGCCGCCCAGGTCTACCCGGCGACGGGCAGCGACTTCACCCTCACCGCGCGCGATGCGGACCCGGCCCGTCCCGGCCGGACGCTGCGCATCGAGGGCGCGGGCGGGCCGGTGCCGGAGGCGCCGCTCGCCGCGGGCAGCCTGCTGACGCTCGAGGCCGACCGCATCGAGCAGGCCGGCGTGCTGCGCTCGCCCCAGGGCGCGCTGCTGCTGCGGCCCGGGACCTCGGTCGACCTGCTGGCCGGCAGCCTGACCTCGGTCTCCGCCGAGGGGCGGGTCGTCGTCTATGGCCAGACCGCCTCCGACCAGAACCCGATCGGCGTCGAGCTCTACCCGAGCATCGCCGGACCGAACGCGAACCGCGTCGGCGGCCTGACCGCCCCGCCCGAGAAAGTGATCGACATCGCCGGGCCGGAGATCCGCATCGCCCCGGGCGCGGTGGTCGACGCCTCGGGCGGCGGCGGGCTGCTCGCCTGGCGCTTCGTCGCGGGCCCGGGCGGCTCGCGCGACGTGCTGGCGCGGGCCGATTACGGCACGAACTTCATCAGCGGCACGCCGGCGACGCCGGTCTACCAATTCGCCGACCGGCGCGACGTCTTCGCGATCCTGCCCGGGGCCCAGCCCGCCGCCGCGCCCTACTCCGCCTATCTCCGCGATTCCGGCAGCTCGCTCGGCCGGGGCGACGTGACGGCGGAGGTGCCGGCGGGCAGCGTCAACGCCTATGGCCAGCAGACCAGCGGGCGCATGCCCGGGGTCGGCGACCAGATCGCGCTTACCGCGGACATCCCGGGCCTGCCCGCCGGCACCTACACCCTGCTGCCGGGCCGCTATGCGATCCTGCCCGGCGCCTACCGCGTGGTCATGCCGCCCGGGGCGGGCGCCGCGCCGCGGGTGGAGGCGCCGTCGCTGACCCGGGCCGTCGCCCGCGCCGATGGCAGCTACCTGCTCTCCGGCTACCGCGGCATCGCCGGCACGACGATCCGCGACGACCGGCCGCGCCTGGTGCAGGTCTCCCCGGCCTCGAGCTGGAGCCTCTACTCCTCGCTGTTCTACGACACCGCCGACGCCTTCTTCGCCGCCCGCGCCGACCGGCTGGAGCAGCCGCGGCCGCGCCTGCCGGCGGATGCGGGGCGGCTGACGCTGGCCGCGCAGACCGCCCTGGTGCTGGACGGGCGGACGCTGTTCGGGCGCGGCGCGGGCGGGCGCGGCGGGCAGGTCGAGATCACCGCCGACCGCATCGCCATCACCCCGGGCGGCGCGCCCTATGCCGGCGGCGAGGGCTTCCTGCCGATCAGCGATGCC
Organism: uncultured Acetobacteraceae bacterium; assembly: GCA_964564645.1. Classification (GTDB taxonomy): domain Bacteria; phylum Pseudomonadota; class Alphaproteobacteria; order Acetobacterales; family Acetobacteraceae; genus CAZMCV01. Next base: position 15,934 of record CAZMCV010000023.1, on the reverse strand, counting down.
GCGCTGTCCGGCCTCGGCGCCGAGACGCTGACCATCGGCGGCACCCGCACCCTGCAGGCGACCGGCGAGACCACCGGCGAGCGGCTGAATGCAAGGGCCCGCTCGGTCGTGCTGGCGGAGGGCGCCGTGCTGAGCGCGCCCGAGACGCTGCTGGTCGCGCGCACCGATCCTGGCCTGCCGCCGACCCCGCTCGACGGCATCCGGGTCGAGGCCGGGGCGCGGCTCGTCGCGCTCGGCGAGGTCGCGGGCCGGGCCGCCAACCTGCTGGTCGGGCGCGAGGAGCAGGGGCCGACCATCCCGGCGATCTCCGGCGACGCCGCGATCCTGCGCGTGAGCAACGCGGCGCAGGTGCAGGTGCTGCGCGAGAACCTGCCGGTGGCGCGCCCGAACCTGCCGGACGAGACCACGGGCGCGGCGATCGGCCCCGCCGCGTCGATCGAGGGCGCCTCCATCCTGCTCGATGCGACCGGCGCGGCGACGGTGGCCGAGGATGCGCGCTTCCTCGCCCGCACCCTCGACCTCGTCGGCGGCTCCATCGTGCTGGGCGAGGCGCCGGCGGAGGCGCGGGCGGACGCGCTCTCGCTCAGCACCGCGCTGCTCGACCAGCTCATCGGCATCGGCGCGCTGACCCTGCGCAGCCGCGGCGCCATCGATGTCTACGACGCCGTGCGCGGCGGCGCGGTGCGCGCCGAGGGGATCGGGCTCGCGGCCGAGACGGTCACGCTCGACGCGGCGGCGATCCACGGCATGACCGCGGGCGCCGCGCTCTCGGTCACGGCGAGCGACCGGGCGATCCTGCGCAACTCGGGGGCATCGGCCCCGCCGGCCGTCGCCGACGGGACGGGCCGGCTTGGCGTGACGGCCACCGGCGCGGCGCGCCCGGGCCCCGGCGGCGAGACGCTGCCGGGCGCGGGGGAGATCCGCATCGGCCCCGGCAGCCTCGCGGTCTCGGGCTTCGGGGTGACCAGCCTCGATGCCGCCGGCGCGCTGGTGGTCGAGGGTTCGGGCGATCTCGCCCTGCCCGGCCCGCTGGTCGCGCGCGCCGCGCTGGTCACCGGCGACTCCGGCGCCAGCCGCAGCATCGCCGCGCGCGGCGCGGTCACCCTCTCGGGCACCGGCCAGGGCGGCGTCCCAGCCGCGGCCACGCCGGCGACCGGCGCGCGGCTGGCCATCGAGGCGCCGGAGATCGCCCTGTCCACCCGCCTGGCCTTCCGCGCCGGCACGGTCGAGCTGATCGCGACGGCGGGCGACCTCGCGCTCGGCGAGGGCGCGGCGATCGAGGCGCAGGGCGTCGGCGTGCCGCTGTTCGACCAGGTGCGGCTGGCGCCGGGCGGGCGGATCGCGCTGACCGCGGCGGCGGGCTCGGTCCGGGTCGCCCCCGGGGTCACGCTCGACGTCTCCGGCCCGGGCGGGGGCGGCGCGCTGGCGCTGGCGGCGCCCGCCGGCATCGTCGAACTCGACGGCGTGACCCTGCGCGGGCTGCCGGGCTCGCCCGGCGCGCTCGGCGGCAGCTTCTCCCTCTCGACCGGTGGCGCGGTCGACCTCGCCGCGCTCGATGCGCGGCTGGAGGAGGGCGGGTTCCAGGCCGGGCGCAGCGTGCACAGCCGCCAGGGCGACCTCGTGCTGCCCGCCGGGGCGACGATGCGCGCGCGCGAGGTGGCGCTGACCGCCGATGGCGGCAGCGTCGAGATCGGCGGGCTGGTCAATGCGCGCGGGCCGAAGGGCGGGCGCATCAGCCTCTTTGCGCGCGACGAGGTGCGCCTGCTGCGCGGCGCCGAGCTCGATGTCGGCGCCAACCAGGACGGGCAGCCGGGCGGGACGGTCGAGCTCGGCACCGCCCGCGGGCCGCTGCTGCTCGAGGCGGGCTCGACCATCGCGGTCGGCGGGCGGGGCGATGACGGCACCCGCGGCAGCCTGGTGCGGCTGCGCCTGCCGGAGGCGCAGGCGGTGGCCAGCGTGCTCGACTTCGTCTCCCCCGCCGCGCGGCGGGTGGAGATCGAGCCCTACCGGGTTCTCGAGGTCGGCACGACCATCGATCCGACGGCGATCGGCGACACCTTCCAGGCGATCGACGCGGCCAGGCTGGCCGCGACCCTGCTGGCCGGCAAGCCGCAGCGCTGGCGGATCACCCCGGGGGTCGAGCTGCGGGCGCCCGGCGCGCTGACCCTGCCGGCGGGGAGCGACATCGATCTCGGCGCGCTGCGGACCGCCACCGACGATCCGGGCGTGCTGACCCTGCGGGCCGGCGGCGACCTGACCCTGCTGTCCTCGATCAGCGACGGCTTCACCTCGCCGGGACGCTTCGCCGCGCAGCGCTTCGGGCGGTCCTGGTCGATCCGCCTGGTGGCGGGGGCGGAGGGTGGCAGCGCCGATCCGCTGGCGGTGCGCGGCCTGTCGGGCAGCGTGCTGCTCGGCGAGCCCTGGGCCCTTGACGGCACGGTGGGGACCTTCGACGGCACGGTGAACACCAGCCCGCGCACCAACCCGATCACGGTGCGCACCGGCACGGGCGCCATCGACATCGCCGCCGCGCGCGACGTGCTGCTGCGCGATCCGGACGTGACGGTCTACACCGCCGGCCGCCCGGTCGCGGAGCGCAACTGGGTCGGCGGGGTCGAGGGCGAGGGCGCCTATTTCTGGGACCCGGTGCCGCCGACCTACGGCACGCTCGACAGCACCTTCCTGACCTACACCGAGGATCCCTCGGCGCCGGACGTGCGTGCCAATCGCCAGGTCGCCTATCCGGAGGAGGGCGGCGACCTGCGCATCCGGGCCGGACGCGACATCCTTGCCGTCGTCCTCGACCCGCTCGGCAACAATGCCGGGCAGACGCCGAACGAGTGGCTGCAGCGCCAGGGCCTGGTGGATGCGGGGACGGGCCTGTTCCTCTACCGCGCGCCGATCCCGAACCCGTGGGCGGTCTACGACACCTTCGTCCGCCAGCCGCGCCAGGACGCGGCGCGCACCAGCCAGACCAGCTGGTGGATCGACTTCACCCGCTTCGACCAGGGCATCGCGGCCCTCGGCGGCGGCGATGTGGACATCCGCGCCGGGCGCGACTTCCAGGGCTCGGTCTCCATCCCGACCACGGGGCGGACCGGCGGCGGCCTGCCGGAGACCTACAGCTACAGCTACCTGCGCAGCAACTTCTTCTCCTCCGTCACGCTGAGCGGCGCGGTGCCGGCCGAGGGCCAGCTGCCGGCGCAGCTCGTGGTCAATGGCGGCGGCGACCTGCGGCTGAACGCGGGGCGGGACATCGGCGCGGCCAGCCAGTTCCTGCTCGGCCGCGGCGAGGGCACGATCCGCGCCGGCGGCTCGCTGCTGGCGCAGGAGATCGGCACGGTGACGCCGGATTCCGAGGCGATGCGGACGACCGCGACCGTCGGAACCGTGCTGGCGCTGAGCGACGCCCGCTTCACGGTGACGGCCGGCGGCGGCATCGCGGCCAGCGTCTACGATCCCTTCCAGGCGCCGCCCGGAAGGGCGCAGCAGGTCGCCGATGCCTGGGGCTTCGGCGGCACCGCGGCGGTCGGGCGCTTCGGCAGCTACACGCCGGACAGCGGCGTGACCCTGCGGGCCCTCGGCGGCGATGCGACGCTGCTCGGCAGCTTCAGCAATGGCGACCCCTTCGGGCCGGTCAGCGCGCTGCGCGCCGCGCCGCGGGCGCGCGGGCCCTATGTGACGCCGGAGGGCGAGACCGAGCCCCGGCTGCTCTACCGCGGCCATGTCGCCGAGAGCGTCTTCGCCGGAGGGTCCTACAGCTTCATCGCCGATGGCCCCGGCGCCATCGAGCGTCTGCCGCCGCGCTTCGAGATCGCAGCCCTCGGCGGCGATATCGGCTTCCAGCGCTTCGGCCAGCCCAGCGCGGGCGAGACGATCCAGCTCGCGCTGCAGCCGGCGAGCGAGGGCGGCATCACGCTGCTCGCCGCGGGCAGCATCCTGCGCCCGAACATCCTCCTCGCGGAGGCCGATCTCTCACGCATCGCCTCCGCCACGCGGCCCTTCTACGAGGGGCGGCTGGCCTTCATCTTCCTGCCCGGCAATCGCTTCCAGGACGGCCCCGAGGGCCTGGCCTATGCGAGCAGCACCGACCCCCTGCCGCTGCTCGAGGCGCCGCAGCGGGAAGCGGATGCCACGCGCTCCCTGGTCTATGCCGCCGGCGGCAGCATCGAGCGGCCGCGCATCGTCTCGGCCGAACGGATCGGGGTCTATGCCGGGCGCGACATCACCGATCTCGACGCGGTGGTGCAGCACGCGCAGCAGGGCGACCTCTCCTTCTTCCGGGCCGGGCGCGACATCGGCACGAAACCCGACCCGATCCTGGCCGGCGTCGAGTTCGGCAACACGGTCGAGCTGCGCGGGCCGGGACGCCTCCAGCTCATCGCCGGGCGCGACATCGCCCCGATCCGCCGCGCCTCGACCGTCGCGGACCCGACGCTCACCGGCGATGCCGACAACGGCGTCCGCACCACCGGCAATGCCGCCAACCTGCTCTACCCGCAGGGCGGGGCGGCGATCGACCTCCTGTTCGGCGTCGGCCCCGGCCGCGGCTTCGACACGCTCGGCTATCTCGACCGCTATCTCGATCCGGCCAATGCGACGCAGCAATCGACCACCTACCGGGTCGAGCTCGCCGATTTCCGCAATGGCGGCGTCACCTGGTTCGTCCAGCAGGGCGCGCCGGCCGCGACCGACGCCGCGACGATCGGGCGCATCCGCGCCCTGCCGGAGCCGGAGCGCCTGGCGCTGGCGATCGACCTGCATTTCCGCGAGATCGACGCCGCCGGCCGCGCGGCGGCGGAGGCGACGGCGGCGGGCCGGACGCCGGATTACGGCCGCGGCTTCGCCTCGATCGGCGCGCTGTTCCCGTTCGGCGGCTACAGCGGCAACCTCAACCTGCAGAACACCTATGTGCGCACCGAGCAGGGCGGCGACATCAACGTGCTCGGGCCGGGGGGCGATTTCTTCCTCGGCGCCATCACCGGCTCGGCCGACCGCTTCCCCGACCGGGTCGGCGTGCTGACCCTGAACCACGGCGCCATCAACCTCTTCACCCATGGCGACATCCAGGTCGGGCAGAGCCGCGTCATCACCGCCGATGGCGGCGACATCCTGATGTGGTCCTCGACCGCGGACATCAATGCCGGCCTCGGCTCGCGCACCGCCCGCTTCGTGCCGCCCTTCCAGGTGAACTACCTGGAGGACGCCACGCGCGTGCCGAACCCGACCGGGCTGATCACCGGCTCCGGCATCGCGACCTACGCGCCGCTGACCCCGCTCGACCGCCCCGCCGCCCCGGCCGAGCGGGTCGCCGCGACCCTCGCGCCGACCGAGACCGTGCAGGCGGCGCTGGCCGACATCGCCCGGCAGCGGACCCTGCCGAGCATCAACCTCATCGCGCCCGTGGGCGCGGTCGATTTCGGCGATGCCGGCGTGCGGACGGCGGGCAATCTGAGCGTCGCGGCGCAGGTCGTCCTGAACGCGGCCAACGTCCAGGTCGGCGGCGTCTCGACCGGCGTGCCGACCGTCTCGGTGCCCAATGTCGGCGCCGCGGTCTCCGCATCCGCCGCGGCCGGCCAGGCGGCGAGCGCGGCCTCCGAGGTGGCGCGCCAGGCGGCGCAGCCCGCCGGCGCGCGCGACCCGCAGGACCAGCCCTCCATCATCACCGTCGAGGTGCTGGGCTTCGGGGGCAGCGAGGGCGATGTGCGCTCGCTGCAGGATGCGGGCCCGCGGCGCGGCCAGCGGGAGGAGGCCGAGCCGCCGCGCTAGCGCCCGATCCGCCGGGGCGGGCGGTCGCGACGCCGCGGCGCTACCCGCCGCCGTCGCGCTTGGCCAGGTCCACCAGGGCGGCGAAGCCCTGTTCCGTGCCGAAGGCGAGATGCGCCCCCGCCGCGCTCCAGGCCATGGCCGAGACCGGCCCCCGCCCGGGCGGCGCGACCGGGATGACCCGGCCCGAGCCGATCTCGGTCAGCACCACCAGGCCGTCGGCGAAGCCCGCGGCCACGATCTCCTGCTGCGGGTGGCAGGCGACCGCGGTGCAGAGGATGCCGTCCCCGCCCGCGAGCTCGGTCGGCGCCTTGCCCATCGGCCCGCCGCCGAAGAAGGGCCAGACCACGACGCTGTCGGCGCCGCTGGTCGCCAGCCACTTCCCCTTGGCGGTGAAGGACAGGAAGCGGGTCTTCGACGGGTAGCCCGACATGCGCATGTGCTGCCCGTCCTCGAGCCGCCAGCCATGCAGCGCGTTCTCCTGCATCGCCGTCACCACATGCGTCGCGTCCGGGCTGATCGCGACCGCGCCATGGCTGCCCTTCCATTCGAGCAGGCGCGGCTTGTCCTCCCTGGCCGCGACGAACCAGAGCGAGGCGCCGTTGTAGTGGCTGGCGACGACGCGCTTGCCGCGGGCGTCGATGGCGATGCCGCCGACCGCGGAGGGATGCGCCAGGGTCTTGAGGCGCTGACCCTTCGCGTCGAACAGGTGCAGCTGCCTGCCGACGCTGGCCGCGCGCAGCCCGGATTCGTGGGTGGCGAGCTGCTCGACCCATTTCATCGCGCCGAGATGCGCGATCTCGGCGACCGCGCCATCCGCGCCGGTCCGCACGAGCCGGCCATCATCCCCGCCCGTGGCGAAGCCCGAGGCCCCGTCCGCGGCGAGGGCGAGGCAGGCGCCGCCCGGATGCGCCGCCGCGCCGGCCCATTCCTCGGCGAGCGCGGCCGGGCGCGCCAGGCGCAGCGTGCCGTCGCCGAGCGCGAAGGCGGCGGTGCGGCCGTCGCGCGCGAAGGCGGCGCCGACCACCCAGGCGCCGAGGTCGCGGCCGGCGCCGCGATGGTCGATCAGGTAGTCGGCCGGTGCGGCCTCGCTCATGGCAGTCTTCCCTTCCCCGCGCCGGCGTCCCCGCGCGGCCGCCTCACCACGGCCAGAGCCGGCGCAGTCGCTGCGACCAGCTGGCCTGCGCCTTCCTACAGGCTCCCGGCGGCTGCGCACCATCCGGTGCCGCGGCCTCGGGCTCCGGCGCCCTCTCCCTCAGCGCCGTGGCGAGATCGAGGATCCCGTGGCCGAGCCGCCCATCCCACCCCGGCCCGGCGGGGCGCGATCCGAGGGGGCGGCTGGCGGTCTGGCGCAGATGGGCGCGCAGCGCTTCCGGCGTCACCCCGGCCAGCGTCCCGCCGCTGCGCAGCGCCGCAACGGCGCCGGCGGCGATCCCGCAGGCGGCCGAGGTGCCGCCATTCCGCCAGGCGCCGTCCCGCGTCTCGACGAAGGCGCTCGGCGCGCAGAGATCCGGCTTCTCGACCACCGTCGCCCCGGCCGCGGCGAAGGGCAGGAAGCCGGCCTGGCCCGGGCCCTGCGACGAGGAGCCGAGCCAGAGCCCGTCCGCGCGCACCGCGCCGACGCTCAGCACGCGCGGATGTGAACTGGCCCCGAGGATGCTCCGACCCGGCCCGCGATCGCCCGGCCCGGTCCGCCGGTCCGGGGCGAATTGCCCGCCATTGCCGGCGGCGAAGACCTGGTCGATCCGCCGCGCCCCGTCGAAGCCGGCGATGGCGCCGAGGTGCAGCGCGTCGATGTCACGGAGCAGCAGGTGGAAGGGGTGCCCGCCGGGCCGGAGATTGCCGGTGAAATCGCCCTGCTCGACCTCCAGCCTCCGGTCGGGGATGCCCCAGGCGTTGCAGATCACCCAGGGTCCGGGAAAGCGCCGCCGCGCCCGGCTGATGAGGATGGTGGCGAGGATGTAGCCCAGCACCGCCCCGGCCCAGCCGACCCAGGCGGTGACGCCAGCGATGCGGGGCGGGATGAGCGGGCAGTCGAACAGCCGCGCCTCGGGCGCGAGCGAGAGGATGTTGCGCGCGACCATCGTGCCATGGCCGTCGGGCTCGGCCAGGCCCGGCTCGCGCCGGTCGCCCTCCGGGGGCTGGATGGCCCAGCCGCGCACGGGCGCCATCCCGGGGAAGGCCGCCCGCAGCCTTGCCTCGGACAGGCCCTGGTCCACCACGACGACGTTGACGCCGGCGCCGCGCAGGCCGGATGCCGCCAGCGCCCCCGCCCCGATCAGCGCCTCCGCCCGGGCGCGCGTGGCGAAGAAGGGCGCGAGCGATTCGCCCGGGTGCCAGGAGGCGGGGTGCCCGCCATCGACGAGCCGCAGCGGCGCGTCCGCTCCGATCCGCACGCCCCCCAGGGGCCGCGCGGCGCGAAGGAAGGCCCGCGCCTCCTCCCGGTCGTCGAAGCCGAGGCGCAGCATGAGCCGCGGCAGCGCCGACCAGACCGGCGACCGCCACTCCGCGGCGTCGAACTCGTCCCCCCGCCCGCGGCGGAACTCGAAGGCGAAGGCCGGGCGCGATCCATGCCGCAGCACGCGGTCGGGGACGGGCAGAAAGCGGTGGAGCAGCTTGCGGAAATCGCGCTCGGTCTCGCGCGGGTAGGTGCCGCGCAGTTCCGGCGTGTTCGGCAGGTCGACCAGGAGCCAATGGCGGGTGTCCGGCATGACATCGCCGCCTCCTCGCCCGCGGCGGCGCCGAGCATGCCATCGATCCGCTCCGGGGCGACAGCGTCGACCGGCGCGGGCGACGACGCGACAACCGCGCCCCCGCCGCGCTTGCCCCTGCGCGGCGCTTGCCAAGGATGCCCGCTCCATGCTCGTTCGGGGCAACGGGTTGGGGAGTTCGATGCAGGCCGCCTTGAAGGATGGCGACCGCAGTGCCGAGCCGCCGCCGCTCAGGCGGCGGATCTCGACGGTCGCCTTCGCGGACATCGTCGGCTACGCGGTCCTGACCGCGGCCGACGAGACCGGCACGCATGAGCGCTGGCTGGCGCTGTTCCGCCGGCACGTCTCGCCCTCGGCCGCGCGGTTCGGTGGGCGGATCGTCGGCGACCTGCGGGGCGACGGCGTGCTGGCGGAGTTCGCCGAGCCCGCCGCCGCGCTGGCCTGGGCCGGGGCGCTGCACGCGGCCGCGGCGGCCGCGGTCGAGGCCGAGCCGGACCACCAGCCGATCACCTTCCGCGTCGCCATCCATCGCGGCAGCGTGCTCGCCGGCGCCGAGGGGCTGTTCGGCGACGCGGTGAACCTCGCCTCCCGGCTGCAGGAATATGGCACGCCCGGCGGCACCCTGCTCTCGGCCGAGGCGCTGGCACTGCTGCCGCCGGCGGTCCAGGCGGCGGCGCGCGACCTCGGCGACCTGCCGATGCGCAACCTGGCGCGGCCGGTGCGCGCCTATGCGCTCGACGGCGACGGCGCGGTGCCCGTGCCGCTGTCGCCCCCGCCGCCGCGCCTGCCTTCGGTGGCGGTGCTGCCGCTGCTCAACGTCACCGGCGATCCCGCCGACGACTACCTGGCCGAGGGCGTCGTCGAGGATGTCATCGCTTCGCTCGCCGGGCTGCACGAGGTCTTCGTGATCGCCCGCGACAGCGCGCGGATGTTCGCCGGCCGCACGCCCTCCCCGCAGCGGGTCGGGCGGACCCTCGGCGTCCGCTTCGTCGTCACCGGCAGCATGCGCCGCACGGAGCGCGGGGCGACGGTGTCGGTCCAGCTGGCCGAGTCCGAGACCGGCACCACGCTCTGGGGCGACCGGTTCGAGGTCGGGCGCGAGGACATCTTCGCCCTGCAGGAGCATGTCGTCGGGCGCATCGTCGCCGGCATCGCGCCGAACATCCGCGCCGCCTCGCTGCGCGAGGCGATGCGCAAGCGCCCCGAGAACCTGACCGCCTACGACCTGACGCTGCGCGGGCTGCACGTGCTCGGCACCTTCGACCGCGACACCTTCGCCCGCGGCCGCGCCTTCCTCGACCAGGCGATGGCGGAGGATCCGGACTTCGCCATGCCGATCGCCTGGGCGGCGCGCTGGCACAGCCTGAACATCGGCCAGGGCTGGTCGTCCGACCCGCGCGCCGACGCCGACGCGGCCTGCGCGCTCGCCGCGCGCGCGATCGAATGCGAGCCGGGCAACGCGCTCGCGCTGTCCACCCTCGGCCATATCAGCGCCTATATCCGGCGCGACTGGGACACCGCGCTCGACTGCTTCGCGCAGGCGGTCGAGGCATCGCCCGGCAGTGCCATCGCCTGGACGCTCTCGAGCTGCACGCTGAGCTATGTCGGCCGCGGCGAGGACGCGCTGCGGCATGTGGAGCGCGGCATCCGGCTGTCGCCCTACGACCCGCTGCGCTTCTCGCAGCGCCATTTCCTCGCCTTCGCCCATTATGTCACCGGCGACCTGGCCGAGGCGGAGCGCGCCTCGCGCGTCTCGATCGGCATCAAGCCCGACCACGCCTCGAACTGGATCATGATGGCGACCACCCTGGCCGCAGCGGGCCGGGAGGAGGAGGCGCGCGAGGCCGGGCGCCGGGTGCTCGCGCTGCGACCCGGCCTGCGGCTCGGGCCCTATGTGCGCGACCAATTGGCGATCCGCGACCCGGCGCTGCGCGAGCGCTTCGTCGCCGGGCTGCGCATGGCCGGCCTGCCGGATTGACGCGACCGCACTGATAAGGAAGGAGATGATTCGATGAGCGTCTACGACGCCTTCGACGCGTTCGATGCATTCGATGCCTTTGACGCCTTCGATGCCTTCGCCGGGGGTGGCGGCGGCCGCGGCGGCGGCGGGGCGACCGCCACGCCGATGGGCGTCTCCCCCTCGGTCGCGCCGATTCCCGGGCTGGCGGCCGGCGCCCCGCCGATCTTCGAGGGCGAGCGCTGGCCGCCGCCGCTGCCGGACGGGCTCGCCTGGGGCCGCGCGCCGGCGGCGACGCGCTTCGACCGTTCCGCCGCCCCCGCCCCGCCGCCCTTCCGCTACGGGAGCTGGGATCCGACGCGGCTGGCGCAGACGATCCTGGCCGAGTTCTGCGCCCTGATGCCGGCCGTGCCCGATCCCTGGCCCGCGGCGGCGCCGGCGACGCTCGACGCGCCGGAATTCCGCCCGGCCTGGACGGGCCTGCTGACCCCCGCCCCGGCGAGCCCGCAGGAATTCGAGCCGGAGACGATCCTGGCCGGGCTCGGCTATGCCGGTGTGGATGCCGAACTCGTCGAGCTCGAGGCGCTGGTCGAGTACCGCGCGGGGGTGATGGCGGAGGCCCTGGCGCAGCGCGCCGGCGTCCTCGCCTATTTCACCCGCGTGCTGCCCTTCGGCCGCGCCTCGCATCCGGCGACGACGGCGCTCTGCGACGCCGTGCTGGCGGTCGCGAGCTTCCTGGCGCAGCACCACAAGCGCCGCTTCAACCGCCCGCGCCCCTCGCGGCTCTCCCCCGCGCTGCTGCCGCCGATCGCGGTGCCGGGCCATGCCGCCTACCCGAGCGGGCATGCGACGGAGGCGATGCTGCTCGCCCTCGTGCTCGAGCAGGTGCTGCCGGGCGGCGCCGTCCAGGCCCGGAACCCCAAGACCGGGGTGCCTGATGCCGATCTCGAGAACGGGCCGCTGCGACGGCTCGCCCGGCGCATCGCGCGGAACCGCGAGGTGCTGGGCCTGCACTACCCGAGCGACAGCGCGATCGGCATCATCCTGGCGGCCCGGACGCTGCCGCTGCTGCTGCAATGCCCGACGATCCGGGGCGTCCCGGCGGCGATGGGCGCGCCGGTCGCCCAGGCGGCCGAGGTGCGGATCCGTCCGAAGGTCGGGGACGATCCGGCGGTCTCCTACACCCCCGCTCCGGTCACCTTCGGGCCGGGCGGGCTGCTCGAGGAGGCAGGCGCCGAGTGGGCGCCGCGGAGCTGAGCGGCGCCGGGATCAATCCACCTGGCAGCTCTCGAAGCCGCGGCGCAGCTGCGGGCGGTTCAGGTCGCGGCCGATGAAGACGATCTTCGACCGGCGCGGGTCGTCGGCCCGCGCCTCGCCGATGTAGTCGCCGTCGGCGATCATGTGCACGGCCTGGAAGGCGAAGCGGCGGGCCTCGTTCGCGTAGTAGAGGATGCCCTTGGTGCGCAGCAGGTCCTGCCCCTTCACCTGCAGCAGGTTCATGATCCAGGCGTTGAAGCGCTCCGGGTCGATCGGGCGGGAGACCTCGAAGGAGACGCTGTTCACCTCCGAATCATGCTCGTGGTCGTCCTCGCCCGAGAGGAATTCCGGCTCGCGCTCCAGGATGCGCTGCAGGTTGAAGGCGTCGCGGCCGATGACGGCGTCGATCGGGACATCGGATTTCGTGCTGCGGCGGATCTCGGCATAGGGGTTGATGGCGCGGATGCGGCGCTCGACCTCGGCGGCCTCCTCGGCGCTCACCAGGTCCATCTTGTTCAGCACCACGATGTCGGCGAAGGCGATCTGTTCCCCCGCCTCCTTGCTGTCGGCCAGGCGCGCGGGCAGGTGCTTGGCGTCGACCACGGTGACGATGGCGTCGAGCCGGGTGCGCGCCTTCACGTCCTCGTCGGCGAAGAAGGTCTGCGCGACGGGGGCGGGATCGGCCAGGCCCGTGGTCTCGACGATGATGCCGTCGAACTTGTCGCGCCGGCGCATCAGCCCGCCGATGATGCGGATCAGGTCGCCGCGCACGGTGCAGCAGATGCAGCCGTTGTTCATCTCGAAGACTTCCTCGTCGGCGTCGACGACGAGGTCGTTGTCCACGCCGAGCTCGCCGAACTCGTTGATCACCACGGCGAACTTAAGGCCGTGGTTCTCGGAGAGGATGCGGTTCAGCAGCGTGGTCTTGCCGGCGCCGAGATAGCCGGTCAGCACGGTGACGGGGATCTGGTCGGTCGTGGGGGCGTCGCTCATGCCTGGGGGCTCCGCGGCGAGGGGGGGTGGGTCGGACGGGAATATGGGGCCGGCCGGCGGGCCGGGCAAAGCCGGGCCCGTCCGGCGGCATGCCGCCCCCCCGCATCCCATGCTACAAGCGCGCCCGGAGGCTGGGCGCATGGATGGCGATCTCTACCGGCGCGACTTCTACACCTGGACCCGCCAGCAGGCCGCGGCCCTGCGCCGCCTGGCGGAGGCACGGGCCAACCTCGATGCCGAGCTCGACCTGCCGCACCTGATCGCGGAGGTGGAGGATCTGGGCTCCGAGCAGGTGCATCGCGTGCAGAGCCATCTGCGGCGCTTCCTCCAGCATCTCCTCTACCTCGCCACCGCGCCCGAGAGCCGCGCCGCCCGGCACTGGCGGGCCGAGGCGCTGACCTTCCGCCACACCGCGGCGCGCCGATACCTGCCCTCCATGCGCCGCCTGGTGGAGCCGGAGCTCGATGGCGAATGGCGGGCCGCGCGCCGCATCGCCGAGGCGAAGCTCGGCCGCCCGCTGCCGCATCTGCCCGAAGCCTGCCCCTTCCCGCTCGACACCCTGCTGGACGAGGAGGCGCCGATCGACGCCCTCCTCGCCCGCCTCGCGCCCCCGACCCCCGCCCCGGCCACCAAGGACCCCGCCTGATGCCAGCCGATCCCGCCCCGAGGGGCCGCCTTCTCCTCGGCAACAAGCGCTACTCCTCCTGGAGCCTGCGCGGCTGGCTCTGCGTCCGCCTCGCCGCGCTCGACGTCGAGGAGGTGGTGATCCCGATGGGCGAGACCGCCACGCCGGCGATCCGGGACGCCACGCCCGCCGGCCTCGTCCCCTATCTGGAGCATGGCGGGGCGAGGATCTGGGAGAGCCTGGCCATCGCCGAATACTGCGCCGAGCAGGCGCCGCCCGGCCTCTGGCCCGAGGACCGCATCCTGCGCGCCCAGGCCCGCGCCATCGCCGCCGAGATGCATGCCGGCTTCCGCCCGCTGCGCCAGGCCATGCCGATGAATCTCGGCCGCACCTTCCCCGGCCGCGGCCGCACGCCGGAGGCGCTCGCCGACATCGCCCGCATCGAGACGATCTGGCGCGAGGCGCGCGCCGCCTCCGGCCAGGGCCCCTACCTGTTCGGCCATCGCTTCGGCCTGGCGGATGCGATGTTCGCCCCCGTCGTCGCCCGCTTCCTCACCTGGCAGCCGGAGCTCGGCGCCGACACGCGCGCCTATTGCGAGGCCGTCCGCGCGCACCGCCTGGTCGACCGCTGGTATGCCGACGCCATGGCCGAGCCCGCCGGATGGCTGCTCGAGAAGTATGAGAGCCCCGCGGGATGAGCACCGCCCTCGCCCTCGACCATGTGGCGCTCTGCGCCCGCGAGCTCGATCCGCTGGTGGCCGCCTTCGGGCGCCTCGGCTTCGCCCTCTCGCCGCTGTCGCGCCAGTCGGGGCCGCGCGCGCCGGGCGGGGAGGTCGAGACCTTCGGCAGCGGCAATCGCTGCGCCTTTCTCCGCCACGGCTATGTCGAGCTGCTGGGGATCCTCGACCCGGCGCTGTTCGCCAACGGCGTCGACCGCTTCGTCGCGCGCTACGAGGGCATGCACATCATCGCCCTGGCGATGGCGGACGAGGAGGGGAACCTCGCCCGGCTGCGCGCGGCGGGGATCGACCTGCCGGGCGTGTCCCGGCTGCAGCGGCCGGTGGAACCCGGCGGGCCCATGGCGCATTTCGCCCGCCTGCCGCTGCCCGACGCGCCGGAGGGACGGCTGCAGCTGATCCGCCACCTGACCCCGGAGCTTGTCTGGGATCCGCGCTGGATGGACCATGCCAACCGGGCCGAGGCGCTGACCGAGGTGATCCTGGTGAACGACCCCGTGGCCGGGAGCGCGGCGCGCTTCTCCCGCCTCGCCGGCCTGCCGCTGTTGCCCGACCCGGCGGGCGGGTTCCTGCTGGAGCTGCCCGGGGCGGCCGGCGTGGCGGGGCCGGAGGCGCCGGCGATCCGCACCGCCATCCGCATCCTCGAGCCCCATGCCCTGCCGGAGGTGCTGCCGGGGGTGGCGATCCCGGCGCTGCCCTTCCTGGCGGGGATGGTCGTGCGGACGGCGGACGGCAACGCGGCGATCCGCGCGATCCTGGCGCGGGAGGGCATCGCCGCGCGCGAGCTTGCCGCGGGGCTGATGGTCCCGCCGGAGGCGGCCGGCGGCGCGGCGCTTGTCTTCGCGCCGTGACCGGCGCGAATCCGGTGTTTGCGCCGTGAACGGCGCAGCGCGGGTGTGGGTGCCGTGAGCGGCGCGAAACCGGTGATGGCGCCGTGAGCGGCGCGGGCGCGATCGGGCGCAGCCTGCGCACCTACTACGCGCCCGGCCGCGCGGCGGCGCTCGATGCCTTCCATCGGCGCTTCCTCGGCCCCGGGGAGCTGGCCTTCGACATCGGCGCGCATGTCGGCGACCGAACCGCGAGCTTCCGGCGGATCGGCGCGCGCGTCGTCGCGGTGGAGCCGCAGCCGCGCCTGGCGCGGCTGCTGCGGCTTCTGTTCGGGCGCGATGCCGGCGTGGCGCGCATCGCCGCGCTGGTCGGCGCGGCGGAGGGGGAGGCCGAGCTGCGGCTGAACACCGCCAATCCGACGGTCGCCACCGCCAGCGCGGATTTCATCGCCGCGGCCGAGGGCGCGCCGGGCTGGGAGGGGCAGCGCTGGGACGATGCGCTGCGCCTGGCGGTGACGACGCTCGATGCGCTGGTCGCCGCGCATGGGCGGCCGGATTTCGTGAAGATCGACGTGGAGGGCTACGAGGCGGCGGCGCTGGCGGGGCTTTCGGTGGCGCCGCGGACGCTGTCCTTCGAGTTCACGACGATCCAGCGCGGCGTGGCGCTGGACTGCCTCGGGCGGCTGGACGCGTTGGGCTACCGCGCCTTCAACGCCTGCCTCGGCGAGGGGATGGCCTTCGCGCATGCCGCGCCGGTCGCGGCGGCGGCGATGGCGGCGTGGATCGCGGCGCTGCCGGCGGAGGCGAATAGCGGGGACGTGTATGCCAGCCTGGAGGCGGCGCGGGTCACGGGGCTGCCGGGCGGGGATGGGGAGGGTCGGTTCGCCCCGCGGCATGGGGACGGCCCCCACCCCCGCCCTCCCCCGCGCGCGGGGAAGGGGAATCAGGGGGCGTAGAGGGCGGTGACCGCCGGGTCGTAGCCGGTCAGGGCCGCCCGCGCCCGCCGCGGGCGCGCCGCCGGCGCCAGCCCGGCCAGCGCCGCCGCCAGCCGCACCGCCGCC
>CAZMCV010000022.1:0-37122 GCA_964564645.1 uncultured Acetobacteraceae bacterium | reverse complement strand
TCCCCCCGGACCTCCTCCCGCCCGACTTCCTCACCCGCCACGACCTGCTCCGCCGCCTGCATCTGGACCCGGAGGCCGGCCTCACCCCGCCCCACCCCTGGGCGCCGATGACGGACGCCGAGTGGAATCTCCTCCGGCCCCACCTCCCCGGCACCACCGCCGGCTGCCCCGGCCGGCCCACCGATGCCCGCGCGCGGCTCGACGCCATATTCCGCGCCGTCACCCTCAAGGGTCCCGACGGCCTCCGCGCCCCCTGGGCCGCCCTGCCCGAGGGCTTCGGCAAGCCCGACAGCGTCGCCCGCCTGTTCCGCCGCTGGGCGCATCTCGGCCTCTGGGCCCGCTTGCTCTGCCTGGTCGCGGAGCGGGAGGCGCACGGCGACCCGCTCCGCCTCGGCCTCCGCTGGCGCCTCTGCTGCGCCTTCCGCCGCGCGCTGCGCCTGATGGGCAGCCTCCGCGCCATCCTGCTCGCCCGCCGCCTCGGCCTCGGCAGCGCCCTGCCCGCCCCGCCGCGCCATCTGCCGGACCCGGATTTGTCCGAAACCTGCACGGACGTGATCCGCGCCACGCTGGAACGTATACGAGACCGCCCCGACTGGCGCCCGCCCGTGCGCATCTGGCCCTGCTTCCGCGGGATGCTGCGCCTGGTCGCCGGCCGTGCCCGCCTCCCCCGCCGGCTGGAACCGGCGTGACCCGCCGCCCCGCCGCGATGGACGCCGCCGCACCCTTGGCGTGGTGGACGCCCGTGCGGCTCCGGGTTGACGCCCGCGCGCCTCCGGCGCGACCCTCCCCGGCACGCCGCAGCCGGAGACGCCGCGCATGACCCCCCCGCCGCTCGACGCCGCCAGCCCCGCCCCACCGCGCAACAGCGACCTCGACGCCGCCCTGGCCGAGGCGCATGAGGCCTACACCGCCCGCCGCCCGAAGAGCGCGGCGATCCACGCCAAGGCGCGCGAGGTCCTGCCCGGCGGCAACACCCGCACCGTCCTCTTCTACACCCCCTACCCCACCGCGATGGCACGCGGGGAAGGTTGTTCCCTCTGGGACGTGGACGGGAACGAGTACCTGGACCTGCTCGGCGAATACACCGCCGGCCTGTTCGGCCATTCGGAGAAGCGGATCCTCGATGCCGTCCGCGCCGCGCTGGACGGCGGCGTGAACCTGGCCGCGGTCGGCGAGAAGGAGGGCACGCTCGGCCACCTGATCGCCGGGCGCTTCCCCTCGATCGATATGGTGCGCTTCACCAACAGCGGGACGGAGGCGAACCTGATGGCGCTCGCCGCCGCGCGCGGCTTCACCGGCCGGGTGAAGACCATGGTGATGCGCGGCGGCTACCATGGCGGCGTGCTGACCTTCGCGACCGAGCACAGCCATGTGAACGTGCCGATCCCGCTGGCCTTCACCGACTACAACGACCCCGCCGCCGCGACACGCGACATCCTGGCCGAGGGCGACCAGCTCGCCGCCGTGCTGGTCGAGCCGATGCTGGGCTCCGGCGGCTGCATCCCGGCGTCGAAGGAATTCCTGCAGGCGCTGCGCGACGCCACGCGCCGGACCGGCGCGCTGCTGATCTTCGACGAGGTGATGACCAGCCGCCACGCCAAGGGCGGGCTGCAGCAGCGCATGGGCGTCACGCCGGACCTGACCACGCTCGGCAAGTACATGGCCGGGGGCATGAGCTTCGGCGCCTTCGGCGGGCGCGCCGATGTCATGGCGGTGTTCGACGGCCACAAGCCCGGCACGCTCACCCATGCCGGCACCTTCAACAACAACGTCTGGTCCATGGCCGCCGGCTGCGTCGCCATGGGCGAGATCTTCGTGGACGAGGTGCCCGAACAGCTCTTCCAGCGCGGGGAGCGGCTGCGCGCGGCCCTGAACGCGGCCTGCGCCAGGGCCGGCGTCGCCATGCAGTTCACCGGCACCGGATCGATGGCCAATCCGCATTTCCGGCTCGGCGAGATCCTCCGCCCCTACGCGGCCTCGCCGGAGGAGAACAAGCTGCGCGAGCTCTTCTTCTTCGACATGCTGGCCGCCGGCATCTACATCGCGCGGCGCGGCATGACCGCGCTGTCGCTGCCCGTCAGTGAAGCCGACTGTGACCGCTATGTGTCAGCCGTCGAGGAGTTCCTTGCGGCGCGCAAGCCCCTGCTGCTGCCCGCCGGCGATGGGACCTGCTAGGCTCGCGCCATGCCCGACCGACAACGCCACGGCTCCAACACCGCCCCCCGCCGCGTGATGCTGCTGACCGGCGCCTCGCGCGGGATCGGCCACGCCACCGTGATGACCTTCTCCGCCGCCGGCTGGCGGGTCATCACCGTCTCCCGCCACCCCTTCCCCGAGCAATGCCCGTGGGAGGCGGGGCCGGAGGACCACATCCAGGCCGACCTCTCCTCGCCCGAGGACACGCTGCGCGCGGTCGAGGAGATCCGCGCGCGCCTGGTGCCGGAGGGCGGGCGGCTCGATGCGCTGGTGAACAACGCGGCGATCTCGCCGAAGGGGCCCGGCGGGTCGCGGCTCGGCTCGATCACCACCTCGCTCGAGGATTGGCAGTGGGTGTTCCAGGTGAACTTCTTCACGCCGATCATGCTGGCGCGCGGCCTGATCGAGGAATTGCAGCGGGCCTCGGGCGCGGTGGTGAACGTCACCTCGATCGCCGGCGGGCGGGTGCACCCCTTCGCGGGCGCGGCCTATGCGACCTCGAAGGCGGCGCTGGCGGCGCTGACGCGCGAGATGGCGGCGGATTTCGCCCCGATGGGGATCCGCGTGAACGCCATCAGCCCCGGTGAGATCGACACCTCGATCCTGTCGCCGGGCACGGAGAAGATCGTGCAGGAACAGATCCCGATGCGCCGCCTCGGCAAGCCGGCCGAGGTCGCGCGGGTGATCTATTTCCTCTGCACGGAGCAGTCGGCCTATGTGAACGGCGCCGAGATCCATGTGAATGGCGGGCAGCACGTGTGATGGGGCGCCGGTCAGCGCCCCCCGCTGACCGGCAGGATCGCCCCCGTGACGTAGCGCGCCGCGTCCGAGAGCAGCCAGAGCACGCCCTCGGCCACCTCCTCCGCCGTTCCCCCGCGCCCGAGCGGCACCGCGCTGCCGAGCCGCGCCACCCGGTCGGGGAAGCCGGCGGCGGCGTGGAGCTCGGTGTCGATCAGCCCGGGGCTGACGGCGTTCACCCGCACGCCCTGCGCCGCGGCCTCCTTCGCCAGGCCGATGGTCATCGTGTCCATCGCCCCCTTGGTCGCGGCGTAGTGGATCCACTCGCCCCCGCCGCCGATGCCGGAGGCCCGGGAGGACACGTTGACGATCGCGCCCCCCGGCTTCAGCCGCTTCAGCGCCCCTCGCGTGGTCATGACGGTGCCCATCACGTTCACCCGCAGCACCTCCTCCCACACCGGATCGGGGGTCTCCAGCAGGGTCCCGCGCGGCCCGGTAATGCCGGCATTGTTCACGAGGCCATCCAGCCGCCCGCCGAAGCGCGCATCCAGCGCCGCGAAGCACGCCGCGACCGCCGCCGGGTCGCCGGCATCGGATCGGATCGCCAGCACCTGCGCGCCCCCGGCCACGGCCGCCTGCTCCGTCTCCGCCGCGCGGGCCGCGTTGCCGGCATAGGTGAAGGCGACATCCCAGCCCCGCGCCGCGGCCAGCCGCACCACCGCCGCACCGATCCCCCGCCCGCCGCCGGTCACCAGCAGCACCTTCCGATCCGCCATCGCCATCCCCTCCCGAGAGGCGCGGATGATGGACGCGGCCGGCGCCACGCGCCAAGCTGCCCACAACGAGAAGGGAGGGGATGATGGCCGAGATGCTCCACCGCTGGCCGGCGCAGCAGCGCGTGCGCCATGGCGGGCCCGTCGAGAGCGCCCTGCCGCCCGAGCTCGCCGACTGCTCCCGCGTGGTGCTGGCGACCACCCGCTCGCTCGCCGACAGCGCCATCGCCCGCGCGACCCGCGCCGCCATCGGCGACAGGCTGGTCGGAGAGACCAGCGCCATCCGCGCCCATTCGCCGATCGACGACGTGCTGGCGCTCGCCGCGCTGATGCGCGAGCGGCAGGCCGACCGGATCGTCGCCCTCGGCGGCGGCAGCGTGATCGACGCCTCGAAGGTCGCCTGCCTCTGCGTCTGGCACGGGATCACGGACCAGGACCAGCTGATGCCCTGGCTGACCAGCCGCGCGGCCGAGGGCGACCCGTGGGAGGATGTCTCCCCGAAGCCGCGGATCGTCGCGGTGCCGACCACGCTCTCGGCCGCCGAATTCGCGCCCTATGCCGGCGTCACCGACAAGCGCGCGCAGCGGAAGGTGCGCTTCACCTATGCGATGCAGGTGCCGGTCGCCGTCGTCCTCGACCCGGCGGCGACGCTCGAGACGCCGGCCGAGCTCCTGCTTTCCTCCGGCATCCGCGCCGTCGATCACGCGGTCGAGCGCTGGTGCGGCGTCGGCCGCGTCGCCTTCTCGGACGCGGTCTCGCTGCACGCGATGAAGATGCTGGCGACCAGCCTGCCCGCCATCCACCGCGACCCGAGGGACCTGGCCGCGCGCAACGACGCGCAGCAGGCGATGTGGCTCTCCGTCATGGGCGGCTGGGCCGGGGTGCCGACCGGGGCGAGCCATGGCATCGGCTACATCCTCGGCGGGTCGCGCGGCGTGCCGCACGGCATCACCTCCTGCCTCTCGCTGCCGGCGGTGCTGCAATGGAACGCGCCGGTGAATGGCGACCGCCAGGAAGATGTCGCCAGGATCTTCGGCGGGCGGGAGGGTCATTCCGCGGTGCGCGACTTCGTCGCCGCCCTCGGCCTGCCGACCCGCTTCCGCGATGTCGGCATCGCCGAGAGCGAGATCCCGGACCTGGCCGGGCGCTGGGATGGCGGCGCGCCGATCTCGCTCAACCCGCGGCCGGTGCGCGACAAGGCGGCGCTCGAGGAGATCATGCGCCTGGCCGCCTGAAAGGCTTGCGCGCGGGGCGCAACCCGCGCGAGCATCCGACACAACCGGGGACGGCCCCGGGAACAGGAGGAAGCCACCATGGAGTTCGGGTATTTCGCCATGCCCTCCCACCCGCCGGAGCGCGGGCTGAAGGAAGGCCATGACTACGATCTCGGCGTGCTGCGCGACCTCGATCGGCTCGGCTTCACCGAGGCCTGGATCGGCGAGCACCACACCGCGCCGTGGGAGCCGCACCCCGCCCCCGACCTGCTGATCGTCGAGGGCTTCCGCCAGACGACGAATCTGCGCATCGGACCGGGCGGCTTCCTCCTCCCCTACCACCACCCGGCCGAGCTCGCGAACCGCGTCGCGATGATGGACCACCTGTCGGAAGGGCGGATGATGTTCGGCGTGGCGGCCTCCGGCCTGCCCTCCGACTGGGCGATGTTCAACGTGGACGGCATGTCGGGGGCGAACCGCGACATGACGCGCGAGGCGCTGGACATCATCCTCAAGCTCTGGAGCTCGCCCGAGCCCTTCCACTACGAGGGCAAGTTCTGGAAGGTCGACAAGCCCGACACGATGTTCGGCTTCCTCAAGCCGCACATCCGGCCGCTGCAGCAGCCGCACCCGCCGATCGGCGTCGCCGGGCTGTCGAAGAACTCCGACACGCTCAAGCTCGCCGGCGAGCGCGGCTTCCTGCCGCTCTCGCTCAACCTCAACCCGGCCTACGTCACCTCGCACTGGGACGCGGTCGAGATGGGCGCGCGCAAGACCGGGCGCACGCCCTGGCGCGGCGACTGGCGCCTGGTGCGCGAGGTCTTCGTCGCCGAGACGGACGAGGAGGCGTGGCGCCTGTCCGTCGGCTCCATGATGGGGCGGATGATGGGCGAGTACTTCCTGCCGCTGCTGTCGAATTTCGGCTTCAAGGAGTACCTGAAGCACCAGCCCGACGTCGCCGACAGCGACGTGACGGTCGAGTACTGCGCCAAGCACAACTGGATCGTGGGCAGCCCCAAGACCGTCGTCGAGAAGCTCGAGAAGGTCTACCACGATGTCGGCGGCTTCGGGCAGATCCTGGTCTTCGGCTTCGACTACATGGAGAATGCGGAGGCCTGGCGCACCTCGCTCGGCCTGCTGCAGACCGAGGTGCTGCCGAAGGTGAAGCACCTGCTGCCGGCGAAGCCGGCCGTGCAGCTGGCAGCGGCGCAGTAGCGGCGAGAACCGGGGGAAGAAGACACTTCTTCCCCCGGGCCCCCATCCTCGTTTTCTGCACCCGGGTCGGGCGTCAGGCGAGCCGGTACTGCCGCTGGAAGAAGGCCGAATGCAGCCCGCCTTCCGGCGGCCGGGCGGCGAGGTGCTGCGTGACCTGGGCGTCCTCCGCGCCGTTCCCGGCGACCATCAGCACGACATGGTTCACCGGGATGGTCTTCAGCGTCTGCCGCTGCAGCAGCCTGGCGAGAACCTCCTCGGGCTCGCCTTCCGGGACCGCCATCCAGTACTTCAATGAATCGAGCATGGATCGCGTCTCGGCGTCATGGTGCCTGTAGTCGCCCGTGACATAATGCGTGCCGAGCGTCTCGATCCGGGCGATGCAGATGGGCTCGCCCGACTGGCCCGGATCCTCCGCGCTGTGGTCGGTGTGCAGGCCATGCGGCGCCGGGACGGTGAATCGGCCATAGGCATAGTGCCCCTTCCGGTACCGTGCCGACGGGAAGAGCACGCCGATCAGGCGATCGACCTCGTCATTGTAGAGGCGCGCGTAATCCGCCATCGCGCCGGTCGGACCATCCCCGGATCGGCGGGGGACCCGGCCGGCCTCGACGCTCACCGTCTCCACCTCGTCGAAGCGCTTCGCCAGACCGTGGATCGCATTGCTGGCCGCCGCGCGGAAGCGTGCGATCGGGATCGGCAGCCGGGTATGGGCGTCCCGGTCATTGAAGCGGACATGCATACGCTCGAGCACCGACCAGTGCTCGGGCGGAAGGTGGAGCGGCTCCAGCATCGTCAGCCCGGGCCCGAGCGCGTCCCACGCCTGGCGAAGGGACCCCAGCGGCCTGTCGGCGCCGTCATCGACCACATCCAGCACTCCTGCTCGGCGGCGCCGTCCGCCCGATGCCGCCCCCGGAGGGGCTCCTCCCTCGAGCCCGGGGTCAGAGCTCGACGACCACATACTCCTCCTCGACCGCGACCGGCACGCTCTCGGCGACATAGGGGCCCTTCACCAGCGCCTCGCCGCTCTCGCGCGTCGCGGCATAGGCCTTGGCCTTCAGCCGCGAGGGCTCGCACCAGCTCTGGCCGGTGCGGATGTCGAACTCCCAGCCATGCCAGGGGCAGCGCAGCAGCTCGCCGGGGCGGCTATGCGCGTAGCAGCCGGGCCTGTCGCTCTCCGACACGCCGACCCGCAGGCCGAGGCCGAGGGGCGCGCCCTCATGCGGGCAGCGGTTGATCAGCGCAAAGAATTCGCCGCCCAGGTTGAACACCGCGATCTCGCGGCCGCGCACCGTGACGACGCGGCTCCCGCCCTCGGGCAGCTCCGCCGCCCGCATCACCACATGCCGCGCCATCAGCCGAGGCGGTACACGCGCATCGCATTGTCGCGGAAGATCGCGCGCCGCTCCGCCAGGCTCAGCGGGATCGGGAAGACGTAGCGCGGATCGTCGCTGTCCCAGTGCGGATAGTCGGAGGCGAAGCAGATCCGGTCCCAGCCGATCCAGTCGAACATGTCGCGCAGGTGCCGCGGATCCTCCGGCTCGTCGACCGGCTGCGTCGTGACCCAGAGATGCTCGCGCAGGATCTCGGAGGGCGGGCGCGTCACCGCGGGCAGTTCGCCGCGGAAGCGCGGCCACAGCGCGTCGAGCCGCCAGCACAAGGGCGGCAGCCAGCCCATCGTCGTCTCGATCGCCACCAGGCGCAGCGCCGGGAAGGCCTGGAACACGCCCTCGAACACCATGGAGGTCAGCATCGCCTCCATCGGATAGCCGTTGCTGTCCTTCTCCTCGGCGTAGAAGCTGCAATGGCCGGCGCCGCCCGTCACCGCATAGCCGTTCAGCCCGCCGCCATGCGAGCCGATGGTCAAATCGTGCTCCACCGCCGCGCGGAAGATCGGCCAGTAGCGCCTGCGCCCCGCCGGCTCGGTGTTGCGCGGCATCAGCATCACCTGCGCGAAGCCGCCGCGGCGGGCGCAGCGCGCGATCTCCGCCGCCGCCTCCTCGGGATCCTCCTGGCTGACCATGATGGAGCCGCGCAGCCGAGGCTCGCGCGCCAGCCACTCCTCCGCTTGCCAATCATTGATCGCGCGGCAGAGCGCGGCCGCGTAGCCGAGATTGCGCTGCTTCGCCGCCGTCGGCCACAGCACCTGCAGCACGCCAAGCTCGATGTCGTGCGGGTCGAGGTGCTGCGCCCGCATGAAGTCGAGGTCGCTGCCTGGCGGCCCGCCATTCGGCGGCCAGGTGTCCAGCCGCGACAGTGCCGGCGTCGGCTTCGGATACGGATGCGCCTCGGTGTAGGGGGAGACGAGGAAATTGCCGTACTCGTCGTGATAGTCGCGCCATTCGGCGGGCAGGTAGGGCCGCAGGTCGCCCGGCGCCCGGATGATCGGGTGGATGTCGCAATCCACCAGCCGCAGCTTCGTCTCGGCCGGCAGGGCGGTGCGGGGATCGATGTCGACGGTCATGCGATCGTCTCCTTCAACCTGGGATAGGTGTCGAGCGCGTTGTCGCGCAGCAGCGCGGGCAGCAGGCGGTCCGGGATCTGCGGCGGGATCGCCTCCGCGCCCTCGAAGCGCCAATGCGGCCAGTCCGTGCTGAACAGCAGCATCCGGTCGGCCGCGATGTGATCCAGCAGCTTCTCCATCGCCGCCGCATCGGGCGGGCCCTGCAGCGGCTGGATCGAGAAGCGCACATGCTCGCGCACGATGTCGGCGGGGCTGCGCTTGATCCAGGGCACCTCGGCGCGCAGCCCGCGCCAGGTCTTGTTGGCGCGCCAGAGGAAGGGCGGCAGCCAGCCGATGCCGGCATCCAGAAGCACCACGCGCAGCCCGGGATGGTCGACGAACAGCCCCTCATAGACCATCGACAGAAGCTGCGCCTGGAAGACGTTCGCCTGCGCGGCATGGTCCTCCGCGTGGAAGCTCGGCCAGCCCGTCGCGGTCGTCGGGTGGCGGAACTGCCCGCCGGCATGGATGGTCACCGCCAGCCCGTGCCGCTCGGCCGCGGCGAAGATCGGCCGGTGCGCCCGGCGCCCGAGCGGCAGCTCCGTCATCGCCGGCAGCAGCACGGAGACGAAGCGGCGGTCCGGCGCCAGCCGCTCGATCTCCGCCACGGCCTGGTCCGGCGCGTGCGGCGCGACGGTGATGGAGCCGCGCAGCCGGGGCTCGCGGTCGAGGAAGGCTTCGCGCAGCCAGTCGTTCATCGCGCGGCACAGCGCGCTCGCCATGTCCTCGCTGAACAGCGACGCGGTGCCCCATAGCGGATTGCAGATCGCGACGCTGGTGCCGAAGCCGTCCAGTGCCTGCGCCCGCAGCGCCTCCAGCGAGGTGCCCGGGATCGCCCCGCCCGCCGGCCGCCAGTCGGGGCGGCAGGACAGCTTCATGGTCGGCTTGAACATCACGCTCTCGAGCCGGTCGATGCCGCGCACCAGCATCTGCTCCCGCCAATGCGGGTCGAGATGCGGCAGCAGCGCCGCCATGTCCGGGACGGCGGGGTGGAGATCGACGTCGATCGCGCCCGCCGTGCTGCGGGTTGCCGCCCTTCTCCCGGTGGCGACGGCCATGCGGTTCCTCCCGAGGGGTGTTAGGGGAGCATGACGCGGCGGCCTGGATTTTCCAGCCCCGCACCGGGGGGCACGGGCATGGAAGCGATCCAGGCGGAGTTCGTCGGCCAGGTCGATGTCGCGGTCGGAACGCCGCAGATGGTCGGCGCCGCGCCGGGCGGCGAGCGGAGGATCATCCCGATCCTCGGC
This sequence comes from uncultured Acetobacteraceae bacterium, assembly GCA_964564645.1. GTDB lineage: Bacteria > Pseudomonadota > Alphaproteobacteria > Acetobacterales > Acetobacteraceae > CAZMCV01. Next base: position 27,239 of record CAZMCV010000022.1, on the reverse strand, counting down.
GGCACCGTCGCCGGCCCGCGCCTCAACGGCGCCGTGCTGCCCGGCGGCGCCGATTTCCAGCTGATCCGCGCCGATGGCGTGGCCGAGATCGAGGCGCGGTACACCATCGCCCTCGAGGGCGGCGCGCTGGTCTATGTCGTCAACCGCGGCATCCGCCACGCCGCGCCGGAGGACATGGCCCGCCTGCTCCGCGGCGAGCCCGTGCCGCCCGAGCGCGTCTATTTCCGCACGACCCCGGTCTTCGAGACCGCCTCGCCCGACCACCCCTGGCTGCACCGCAGCCTGTTCGTCGGCTTCGGCGAAAGGCGGCCGGACAGCGTGCGGATCCGGATCTTCGCGGTGTAGCGCTACTCGATCGCGCGGAAGCCCGTGCCGCGCACCACCTCCGCCCAGCGCACCGTCTCCTCGCGGATCAGGCGCGCGAAATCGGCGCGGCCGCGGGGCTCGACGCGGAAGCCCGTCTCCTCCAGCCGCCGGCGCAGCGCGGGCGCCGACAGGGCCTTCAGCACCGCCGCTTCCAGGGTGGCCTGCACGGGTTCCGGCGTCGCGGCCGGCGCGACCAGCCCGAACCAGGCCTCAAAGCGCAGATCGGGGCGACCGGCCTCCGCGACCGTCGGCACACCCGGCAGCAGCGGCGCGTGCACCGTGCCCGTGACCGCCAGCGCCTTCACGCGACCCGCCTGCACATGCGGCGCGACGAGGGCGACGGTGCCGAACATCCCCTGCACCTGGCTGCCGTTCAGCACGGCCGCCATCGCCTCCCCGGTCGAGCGGAAATGCACCGCCTCGGCCTTCGCGCCGGCACCGGCGGCGAGCAGGCTGGCACCGAAATGGCCGGGCGTGCCGGCGCCGAAGGTCGCCAGGAACACCTGCGGCTGCGCCTTCGCCCAGGCCGCGAAGCCGGCGAGATCGCCGACCGGCAGCGAGGCGGGGACGACGAAGGCGAAGTCGGCCGCGGCGACCTCCGCGATCGGGGCGAAGTCGCGCGCGGGGTCGTAGGGGATGCGCGCATGGGTGCTCGGCGCCATCGCCAGCTGCCCGACCTCGCCGAGCAGCAGGGTGTATCCGTCGGGCGCGGCGCGCGCGACCTCCTGCGCGGCGATGTGGCCGGCGGCGCCCGGCTTGTTGTCGACGGCGACGCCCTGCGGCCAGGCCTCGCGCAGCCCTTCGGCGAGCTGGCGCGCGACCAGGTCGGGCCCCGTGCCGGCCGGGAAGCCGAGCACGATGCGGACCGGCCGATCCGGAAAACCCTGCGCGGCGGCGAGGCCCGGCAGGGCGAGCGGAGCGGCGAGGACAGCGCGGCGCGTGATGGCGAAGGTCATGGTGGCGTTCCCGGACCGGTTCCTGGCCGCGCCCTCTATCGCGGCGGCGCCGCGCGCGACAGGGCCCGGATCACGCGCGGGGGGACGGACGCCGCCGAGGCCGGAGACCACCGGTCATCCGGCCCACGGCCTGGCGATCGCAGCGGGGGGTCGGGCACCGGGACCGGACGTCCCGGGCGCCGCCGCTACTCGCGGACGTCCGCGCGGTAGACCTTGCTGACGATCTTCCAGCCCTCGGCCGTGCGGTTCAGCACCAGGTAGTCGGTGAAGTAGCGCGGCGGGATCTGGCAGGCGACCTTCACGAAGGCCGTCTCCGGCCCGCTGATGTCCATCAGCAGGATCCGGTCGTCGCGGGCGAGGCCCCTGCTGGCGGCGCTCGGGCGGGTCTTCACCGCCTCGAACCACTGCTCGCGCGGCACGTCGGCGACGCCGCCATCCTTCTCGCAGTAGAGATGGCTGACGGGGTGGAACGCGGCGCCGAGCTTCTCGACGCTGCCCTCGTAGAGCCCGTCGAAATAGGTCTGGATCACCTGCTCGATCTCGGCGACGGCGGTGGCGTTGGCGGGCTTGCCGCTGGCGTCGGGCATGTCTCGGTCCTCCTCTCCCGGTGGGGGTGGCGCATCCTGCCACGGAAGCCGCCCCGCGGTCAGCGCCCCCTTTCGGCGCGGCGGGGCTGCCGCGATACTCCGCGGCGAGAAGGGGGAGGAACCGGAACAACCATGCGCCGCCGTCACCTGCTGCTTGCGCCCGCGACCCTGCTGGCCACGCCCGCCCTGGCGCAGGCCCCCGCCTGGCCGAGCCGGCCTATCCGCCTGGTCATCCCCTATGCCGCGGGCGGCGGCACCGACCTGCTTGGCAGGGCCCTCGCCGAGGCCCTGCGGCCGCTGCTGCCGCAGATCGTCGTCGTCGAGAACCGCTCGGGCGCGGCCGGCGTCATCGGATCGGAGGTGGTCGCGCGGGCGGAGCCGGACGGGCACACGCTGCTGGCCGTGGTCTCGACCCATGTGGCGAACCGGGTCTTCGTCCCCTCCCTGCCCTACGACCCGGTCCGCGACTTCACGCCGGTCGCGATGCTGACGCGCAACACCATGGTGCTGATGGCCGGCATGAACCAGCCCTTCGCCGACCTGCCCGCCATGCTCGAGCATGCGCGGAAGAACCCGGGCCGCGTCGGCACCGGCAGCACGGAGGCGCTGTCGAGCTTCATCGGGCAGGAACTGGCGCGGCGGGCCAAGGTGGACATGCCCGACGTCTCCTACCGCAGCGGCGGGCCGCTGATGAACGACGTGGTCGCGGGGCACCTGCCGGTCGGCTGGACCAGCACGGTCAGCGCGATGCCGCATGTGGCGACGGGGCGGGTCCGCGCGCTCGCGGTGGCCAGCGCCGAGCGCACGCCCTTCTTCCCCGACACCAGGACGGTGCAGGAGCAGGGGATCGCCGATTTCGACCTGGCCGGCTGGGTGGCGATGTTCGGCCCGCCCGGCCTGCCGGCGCCGATCGCGCAGCGCATGTTCGAGGCGCTGGGCGAGGCCTATGCCAACGAGACGCTGAAGGCGCGCTTCGTCGCCATGGGCGTGCAGGCCGATCTCCGCCCCGGCCCGGCGCTGCTCGAGGCGATGCGGCGCGAGGACGCGATCTGGACGGCGGCGGCCAAGGCGGGCCACATCCGGCCGCAGCAGTAGAACGAGGGAGCCCCCCATGGCCGCCGATCCACGCCGCCTCAAGATCGCCTTCGCCGAACGCCGCTTCGTCGTCGCCCCCGGCATCTTCGACATGATCAGCGCGAAGGTCGCCGACGGCATGGGCTTCGACTGCCTCTACGTCACCGGCTTCGGCACGGTGGCCTCGCATCTCGGCGTCGCCGATGCCGGCATCGCCACCTACACGGACATGGTCGGCCGCGTCGGGCAGATGGCGCGCGGCGTGGCGACGCCGGTGATCGCGGACGCCGACACCGGCTATGGCGGGCTGCTGAACGTGCGGCACACGGTCATGGGCTACGAGGCCGCCGGCGTCTCCGGCATCCAGCTCGAGGACCAGGAGATGCCGAAGAAGTGCGGCCACACGCCGGGCCGCCGCGTCATCCCGGCCGAGGAGATGGCCCTCAAGATCAAGGTCGCGGCGGAGGCGCGGAAGAACCCGGACTTCCTGATCGTCGCCCGCACCGATGCCCGCACCACGCTCGGCCTGGACGAGGCCATCCGCCGCGGCCGCCTCTACGCCGAGGCGGGCGCCGACGTGATCTTCATCGAGAGCCCGGAGAGCGAGGCCGAGATGGCGGCGATCGGCAAGGCCATCGACAGGCCCCTGCTGGCCAACATGGTCGAGGGCGGCCGCACGCCCATCCTGCCCGCCGCGCGGCTGCGCGAGATCGGCTACGCCATGGCGATCTACCCCGCGGTCGGCTTCCTCGCCGTCGCCGCGGCGCTGGAGCGCGTCTATGGCCATCTGAAGCAGCACGGCGATTCCTCCGCCATCGGCGAGAGCTACGGCTTCAGGCGCATGACGGAGCTGATGGGCTTCCCCGAGGTGTGGGAGTTCGAATCCCGCTGGGCCGTGAAGGAGAAGTGAGATGCAGCAGGTCAAGGCCCTCGTCTTCGACGTCTTCGGCACGGTGGTGGACTGGCGCGAGGGCATCGCGCGCGACGCCGCGCCCTTCCTCGCCCGCCACGGCCGCGGCGACATCGACCCGCGCGCCTTCGCGGATGCCTGGCGCAAGCGCTACCAGCCGGCGATGGAGGAATGCCGCACCGGCCGCAGGCCCTTCACGCGCCTCGATGTGCTGCACCGCGAGAACCTCGAGCTGGTCCTGCGCGACCACGGGCTCGACCCGGCACGCATCGGCGAGGCGGAGCTGGAGGAGTTCAACCGCGCCTGGCACCGGCTGGACCCCTGGCCGGAGGCGGTGGCGGGGCTGACGCGGCTGCGGCGCAAGTATGTCCTCGCGCCGCTGTCCAACGGCAACATCGCGCTGCTGCTGAACATGGCCAAGCGCGCGGCGATCCCCTGGGATGCGATCCTCGGCGCCGAGGTCGCGCAGGCCTACAAGCCGCAGCCCGAGGCCTACCAGCGCACGGCCGAGGTGCTCGGCATCCGCCACGACGAGCTCTGCCTGGTCGCCGCGCACAATGGCGACCTGAAGGCGGCCCGCGCCGCCGGGCTCGCCACCGCCTTCGTCGCCCGCCCGACCGAGCACGGGCCCGGCCAGAAGGCGGACCTCGAACCCTCCGAGCCCTGGGACGTGGTGGCGCGCGACTTCCAGGACCTCGCCGCGAAACTCGGCTGCTAGAGTTGCCGAATGGGGGCCATAACCCGGATGGTCATGGCCCCCGCCACGCCGCATCGGCGATGATCGCCCGCCATCGAGGAGCCGTCCGATGCCGGCCTATTTCATCGTGCGTGCCGTGGTGCACGATTCGGAGGCCTACCAAGCCTATGCCGCCCGCTCGCCCGGCGTGCTCGCCCGCTTCGGCGGACGGCACGTCGCGCGCGGCGGCCGCACCCTGACCTTCGAGGGGCCGGAGGAGACGCGCCGCATCGTCATCGCCGAGTTCCCGGATTTCGAGACCGCCGAGCGCTGCTACCGCTCGCCCGAATACCAGGCCCTGATTCTGCTGCGCGCCGGCTGCGCCACCTTCGAGTTCCTCCTGGTCGACGGAGCGCCGCCCGCATGACCACCGCGATCCCCGAAGCCGCCCGCGCCGACTGGCCCTACGAACCGCGCTTCGCGCGCGTGAACGGGTGGCGCATGCACTACATCGACGAGGGCGAGGGCGATCCCGTGCTGCTGCTGCACGGCAATCCCGCCTGGGGCTACCTGTACCGCGACGTGATCCCGCCGCTGCTCGCCGCAGGCCACCGCGTGGTGGTGCCGGACATGATCGGCTTCGGCCTGTCCGAGAAGCCGCGCAGCGAATGGGCGCACAGCCTCGACAACCACGCGTCGAACCTGGTCGCGCTGGTGCGGCAGCTCGACCTGCGGCGCACGACCTTCGTCTGCCACGACTGGGGCGGCCCGACGGGCTTCTCGGCGGCGCTGACCGATCCGCATCGCGTCGCCGCGATGGCCATCATGTCCACCTGGGCCTGGCCCGCACCGCCGGCGGCGTTCCACGACGCCATCTTCCCCTGGCGGATGATGCACGCGCCGCTGGTCGCCCCCTGGCTGCTGGGAAAGCATGGCGCGCTGGCCGGGCGCGGCATGTATCTCTCCGTCGTCAACCGCGCGCGCTTCCGCGACCGTGCCCAGGCCGCCTACGAGCAGGCCCTGCCCGACCCGGCCGACAAGCTGCTGACCTGGGTCTGGCCGCGCTGGATCCCGCTCGACGATGCCGCCCGCGCGAAGGAGCGCTTCGCCTGGATCGAGCGCGAACTCTCCGCCACGCGGTGGCCTACTCTGCTGATCTGGGGCCGCGAGGACGAGGTGTTCGACGCCGCCACCTTCGCCGCCCGCTTCAAGGCGATGCTGCCGCATGCCGAGGGGCCGCACATCGTCACGGGGCGCCACTTCCTCCAGGAGGACAGTGGCCCCGAGATCGCCGCGCTTCTGCTCGACTTCCTCGCCCGGAACAAGGTGTAGCGCCATGGATGTCGCCATCCTCCCGGTCCCGGACCTCGCCGGGCTGCGCCCGACCCTGCTGCTCACCGAGGAGCGGCTCGGCCACTACGACGAATTCCGCGCGCATTTCGTGCGCGCCTTCGACCTCGACCGCGTCGGGCTGTCGCGGCCGGGCTGCCTGCGCGGCCCCTCCGGCGCCGCCTATCTGCTGGTGTTCCTGGGGCGCAGCGGCCAGCCCTTCCCCTCGGGCGTCGAGATCCACGCCCTGCCCGAGGGGCTGGAGCCCATCGACGAAGCGACGGCCGAGCGCGACCTCTACGCCATCCTGCGCTGGATGGTCGCCGGCGCCGGCCCGCCCTGGACCGTCGAGGCGCTGGAGGCGACGGCCCGCCTCTACCGCGTGCCCGCCGCCGGCTGAGTCACATCGCCCGCTTGCCCATCGGGAAGATCGGCCCGCCATAGCCGGCCTCGACGGGGATGCGCAGGAAGCCGCTGCCGTCCGGGGCGCGCTCGACCTCGGGCTGCACCGTCACCACGCGGGCCGAGGCGGACCAGGCGAAGGCGGCGCCCACGCTGTCGAAGCCCGCCAGGCGCTCGAGGTTCAGCCTGGTCGCGAAGACCAGCGTCCGCCGGCCCGACGCGGCCTCGTCCAGCGCGACGGCGGGGCGGATCCAGACGCTCTCCACCGCCTCGTGCCCGTCATGCGTGCCCGAGTGACCCGTGGGCGCGGGGGCGAGGAAGAAATGCGTGTCGAAGCGCTTCGGCAGGGCGGCGGGCGTGATCCAGTGCGCGAAATGCGCCAGCGCGCCGATGTCGGGCGCGAGCCCTTCCTCGGTCAGCAGGTCGGCGAAGGATGCCTCTCCCTTCGCATGCGCCGCCTGGCGCGCGGCGGTGATCGCCTCCGCCCGCTCGGCCGCCAGCGCGGAGGCGTCGCGCTGGTCGCGCGCCAGCAGCAGGCCGCATTCCTCGAAGGCCTCGCGGATGGCGGCGATGCGGAAGGGGTCGAGCGGGTCGGGCTCGGCGCGGGAGGGCGGCAGGGCGGCGGCGATGGCGTGGTCGCCCTCCTCCACCCGCCCGCCCGGGAAGACCAGCGCGCCGGAGGCGAAGTCGATCTGGTGGTGGCGCACCACCATGAAGACCTCGAGCCCGTGCTGGCCGTCGCGCAGCGGCAGGACGGTCGCGGCGGGCCGCGCGGGGGCGGGGGACGTCGCGTTGCTCATTCCAGCCGGATCCCGGCATCGCGGATCACCGGGGCCCAGCGCGCGACCTCTTCCTTGATGAAGGCGGCGAAGCTGGCGGCGGAGCCGCCGACCACCACGCCCGCCTGCCGCTCCTCGACCGCGCGCTTCACCTCGGGCTGGGCGATGACCGCGTTGAAGACGCGGTTGGCGGCCGCGACGAGATCGGGCGGCATCCCGGCCGGCCCGACGATGCCGTGCCAGACGGAGGCGGTGAAGCCCGGCAGGGTCGCGGCGACCGTCGGCACCTCCGGCAGCAGCGCCACCCGCTCCGGGCTGCAGACCGCGAGCGCGCGCAGCTTGCCCTCCCGCACGAAGGGCAGGGAGGTGGAGACGGTGATGATGCTCGCCTGGGTCTCGCTGGCGACCAGGCTGCGCACCACCTCGGCGCCGCTGCGGTAGACCACCGGCGTCATGCGAGCATCGACCCGGCGCAGCAGCAGCTCGAGCGCCAGGTGGCCGATATAGCCGTTGCCGGGGTTGGCGTAGGGGATCTCGGGCTGGCGGCGCACCATCTCGACGAAGCCGGCCAGGTCCTTGGCCGGGCTCGCGGCCGGGACGACCAGGCAGAGCGGCAGGTTCACCAGGTGGCAGATCGCGGTGAATGCCGTGGGCGGATCGTAGGTCAGGCCGCGCATCAGCTCGCCCGCGATGCCGTTCGGGCCGAGATCGGCCATCATCAGCGTCTCGCCATCGGGTCGCGCGCGCGCGACGAAGCCGCCCGCGATGGTGCCGCCGCCACCGGGGCGGTTCTCCACCACCAGGGTCTGGCCGTTGGCGACGGCGGGGAAGGCGTTGGCGACCGTCCGCGAGATGGTGTCGATCGCCCCGCCCGCGCCGAAGGGCACGATCAGCCGGGTGGGCCGGTCCGGCCAGGCGGCGCCCTGCGCCGCGCTGTCGCGACCGGCCGGGACGAGGCCGGCGAGGCCCAGCGCCAGAGCCGCTCGGCGCGTCGGGCCGCGCCCCTTCTCCATCGGCATCACGGTGTCTCGCTTCCCTGGTCGTTGACGGGGCGGGCAGACAGATAGCCGGGGCCGGCGGGACGGCGCAATCTTCCCTCCCCCCATTCGCCCCCCCCAAGCGTCACCCGCGACACCGTCGCGGCGAGCCTCTGGCGCAGGCCGAGCTTCAGGCGGGACGGGCAGTGGCCCCGATCCCTCAGGCGGCGTCTCCACGGGGCCGCTCCATCCGCTTCCGTCCGCGGCACCACGCGACAGACGCGACAGGGCCGCGACGCTTTCACGCGCCGGCGGGATCATCTGGAAACGGAGCGGCGCGAGAAGGGGTGCCGCAGCGCCGCCGATCCAGGGGGCCGGAACAACGGAAGGACCTGACGTGCCATGGCCATCATCAAGGGAAGCAACCTCGCCGATCACCTGAGCGGCTCCATCCTGGCGGACCTCATCAGCGCCTATTGGGGCAACGACACCATCGGTGCCGGCGACGGGAACGATTCCGTCTATGCCAGCGACGGCAATGACTGGGCGGATGGCGGCAACGGTGACGACCGCATGTTCGGTGAAATGGGCAACGACACGCTCCTCGGCGGCAAGGGCAATGACTGGCTGGATGGCGGCCTCGGCGCCGACAGCATGCGGGGCGACGCCGGCAACGATCTCTACGTCGTGAACGACGCTGGCGACATCGTGCTCGAGGGCGTCTTCGGCGGCACGGACGAGGTGCAGACCAGCCTCGGCTCCTACACCCTCGGCACCGAGGTCGAAAACCTGACCTACAGCGGCATCGGCAACTTCCTCGGCGCCGGGAACGGCCTCGCCAACGTCATCAAGGGCACCAACGCCGGACAGAACGATTTGCGCGGGGAGGGTGGCAACGACCTGCTCCAGCTCTGGAACGGCACCGGCATCGGCCTGGGCGGCACCGGCAACGACACCGTTCTCTCGGGCAGCGGCGCGGCGGTGCTCGGCGGCGGCGACGGCAACGACAGCATGGACGGCGGGGCGGGCAACGACACCATGGCGGGCGGCGCCGGGCAGGACACGCTGATCGGAGGCACCGGCAACGACCACCTGGGCCACAACCTCGATATCCACGGCAACGGGTGGAACATCCCCTACACCTACACGATCGACACCAGGTTCGACACCGCGTCGAACGACGGCAGCGTCGACGAGCTGCGTGGCCTCAGCGGCAACGACGTGCTCTGGGGCCAGGCCGGAGACAAGCTCTACGGCGGCACGGGCGACGACACCTACCATATCGGCAATGGCGGCGCCTTCATCAGCGAGGAGGACGGCGGCGGCATCGACACGGTGGTGTCGCACGGCTTCCAGCACGCGCTCGCCGCCGACATCGAGAACCTCGTCTTCGACTACCCGGTCCCGAACAGCCTGCCCTTTCCCGGCACCGGCGGCGGCGACACGCCCGATGGCGGCAACGGGATCGGCAACGCCCTCGGCAACGTCATGAAGGGCGGCGACCTGCAGGACACGCTGCAGGGGCTCGGCGGGGACGACGACCTCCAAGGCGGCGACGGCGTGGACAGCATGCTCGGCGGCGAGGGCAACGACACCATCGCCGCGGGGGATTCCTATGGCGAGGCCATCGGCGACCTGGGCGATGGCGGCAATGGCAACGACCGGCTGGAATCCTACGGTGGCGCCCACCTCTTCGGCGGCGCTGGGGAGGACCAGCTGATCGCCCACACGACCATCTTCAGCGAGACCTTCTCGCCGACCACCGGCACGCACATCACCTGGTCCTCGTCGAACCTCCATGGCGGGGACGGGGCCGATACCCTGACCAGCGGCAAGGGCGGCGACCACCTCGATGGCGGGGCGGGCGCTGACCAGATCTTCGGGGGTGAGGGCAAGGACCTGCTGATCGGCGGCCTCGGCCAGGACCAGATGTCGGGCGGGCTCGACGCCGACATCTTCCGCTTCGCGGCGACGGCCGAGAGCGGGCGTGGTGCGCCGCTGCGCGACGCGATCCTCGACTTCGAGCGCGGGGTGGACGACCTCGACCTCGCGCTGATCGACGCCAATGCGACGCTGGCGGGCGACCAGGCCTTCGTCCTGGCGGGCAAGGCGACGGCCTTCGGGGTTTGGCAGTCGGTGCAGGCCGACGACACGCTGCTGCTCTCGGCCGACGTCACGGGCGATGCGGTGGCGGACTTCCAGGTCAGCATCGGCTTCGGCGACGGCCTCGTCGCGGCCAAGCTCGCCGCCGGGGATCTCATGCTCTGAGGGTGGCGGGCCGGGGTGGAGCCTCGGCCCCAGCCCGGTCGCCTGAAAGCGTCTGAATCCATCGAATTTGCGAAAGAATGCCCGTTGGAGTCATTGGAGAAATCCCTCCAGATCGAGGCTGGCGGGCATTCTTTCGCAAACTCTCAGCCGAGCACAGTTCGCACCCCCAGCCCCGCCACCGCCACGATGCCGAGCCTCTTCAGCACGCGGAGCTTGCGTCGGAACAGGCAGGCGCCCGCCAGGATCAGCGCCTGGATGTCGATGCTCGCCGGCACCGACCGGCCGGCCGGAAGCGGTCCCGCCCGCACCGCCGCGAAGACCACCTGCTGCCCGGGCCGCAACGCCAGGTTGCCGATGACGCGGACCCCCACCGCCGACGCGGCGGCCACGGCACGCCCCACCGCCGCGTCCGATCCTGCATCCGCTCGACATGGGGCGCACCGAGGCGGATCCCGGGCGAAGCGGAGCTCGAGGGCCACCCGGGACATCACGGCCCCGGCACCCCACCCCCAACACCTTCCTCGCAGCCGGGACGCCCACGCGTGCAGGCACCGGGCCAGTCGGCCCGGGCGCGGTCTCCGCCAGGCGAGCGCCGCCAGCCTCCGCCCCGCGGTCCGCTGGCGGCCATGCCCCGGCGCGCCAGGCGCGGGCACGGCCCCGGCGCCACCGATGGCGACGGCCGCCCTCCGCGGGAAGAGCCGGACCAGGCCGGCGAAGACCCCGCCCGCCGGGAACGGCGCCGCCACCGGCCGGCCGTGACCCTCCGTGCGCCTCCACTGGCCGCCACGGCGCCACGCGACAGACGCGACAGAACCGCGACGTTCGTCGCGCCCCGCGGGATCATCCCGAAACAGGGCGGCGCGAAAACACTCCCGTCGCCGCGATGACGCGGCATCGGGAACGGGAGAGCACCATGGCCACGATCTACGGCAACAGCCTCGACAACCACCTGGCCGGCACGGCCTACTCCGATGTCATCTACGGCTACGGCGGCAAGGACTACATCGCCGGCGGCAACCTGAACGACACGGTCTGGGGTGGCGAGGGGGACGACACGGCCGATGGCGGCGCCGCCATGGACCGCCTCTATGGCGAGGCGGGCAACGACTCCCTGTTCGGCAACGCCGGCGACGACATGCTGAGCGGCGGCTCGGGCAAGGATACGCTGGCGGGTGGCGACGGCAACGACCTCTATGCGATCTTCGACGCGGGCGATGTCATCGTGGAGTCCGCCAATGGCGGGATCGACGAGGTCCAGGTCGGGGACAACTACGCCTCCTACGAGCGGGCCTTCCCCAACAGCTACGACCCCGACCTGCAGGACGTCTATCTCCCGACCCCCTACCGCTACGGCTCCTTCGACCTGGCCGGCACCAATGTCGAGAACCTGACTTACACCGGCTTCACCAAGTTCTTCGGCTACGGATCGGAGGCCGCCAACGTCATCAAGACCGCCGGCACCGCCGCGGTGTGGGCGATGGGCGGCAACGACCTGGTCCAGGCCCTCGGCGGCACGCTGGCGGTCGAGGGCGGCGAGGGCAACGACACCGTGGTCGGAGCCGGCTCCGCCGACGCCGCCGCGGGCGGCAACGGCAACGACCGCCTGACGATGGGCGGCGGCGACGACCACGGCTTCGGCGACGCGGGCAACGACAGCATCGACGGCGGCGACGGCGAGGATACCCTGGTCGGCGGCAGCGGCAGCGATTCGCTGACGGGCGGCCTCGGCGACGACACGCTGCTGAGCAAGGGCACGCTCGAGGTCGTCCTGGACGCCGACGTCTGGTACTTCGACTACCTTCCCTACGCCACGCTCGACATCGCCTTCGTCAGCTGGCGCGACGCCTCCAGCCACGACGGCTTCGCCGATCGTTTCTACGGCGGCGAGGGCAACGACACGCTCGCCGGCCATTCGGGGGACTTCCTCGATGGCGGGAACGGGAATGACACCTACTGGGTCCACGGCAACTCCCTTGCCACCATCTCGGAGGGGGGCCGCGGGGGGGTGGACACGGTGCGCATCATCAACGCCGCCACCCACCAGCTCGGCGCGAACATCGAGAACCTGCGCATCGAGAATGACGGCGCCTTCGGCGGCAGCGCCGCCTGGGGCAATACGCTCGGCAACTGGATCCTCGCCACGGAGGCCGCCGACACGGTGCGGGGCGAGGCGGGCGACGACGTCCTCGACGGCATCGGCGGCAACGACGTGATGTACGGCGGCGCCGGCAACGACGCGGTGGATGGCGGCTGGGACAACGACCGCCTGGAAGGCGACATCGGCAACGACACCGTCGAGGGCGGCGAGGGCAAGGACCAGATCCTCGGCGGTGATGGGGACGACCAGCTCTTCGGCAACCTGAGCACCGCCTATCCCGACACCTACGGAAACCCGGGCAACGACACCATCGATGGCGGCGCCGGCAACGATCTGGTCGTCGGCGGCGGGGGCGCGGACCAGCTCCGCGGCGGCCTGGGCGCGGACACCTTCCGCTTCGCCACGGGCGAGGCCGGCACCACCACGACCACCCGCGACATGGTCCAGGACTTCCAGCGCGGGCTCGACAGGATCGACCTCTCGCTGGTGGACGCCAACCCGGCGCTGGCGGGCGACCAGGCCCTCGTCCTCGGCGCTGGCCCCACGGCCTGGGGCGTCTGGCAGGCGCCGCAGGCGGACAATGTGACGATGCAGGTCTGGGTCGACACCAGCGGCGACGCCGTGGCCGACATGGCGATCGGGGTGCAGTTCGCCGACGGCCTCGCCGTCGCCCCGCTCGGCGCCGGCGACTTCATCCTCTGATCCCAGGGGGGCGGCGGGGCCGGGCCCCCGCCGCCCCTCCCCCATTCACCCCAGCGCCAGCCGCATCGCCAGCCCCGCCACCGCCGCGAGGCCGAGCGTCTTCAGCACCCCGAGCTTCAGGCGGAACAGGCACACCGCCGCCAGCAGCGCCAGGATCAGCGCCTGGATGTCGAGGCTCGCCGGCACCGGCAGGTCGACCGAGAGCGGCCCCGCCTGCACACTCCGCACCTCCCCGAACAGCACCCGCAGCCCGAACCACAGCGCCAGGTTGGCGATCACGCCGACCACCGCCGCCGTCACCCCGGCGAGCGCCCCCTTCAGCCGCTTCTGGTCGTGCATCCGCTCGACATAGGGGGCGCCGAGGAAGATCCAGGCGAAGCAGGGCGCGAAGGTGACCCAGAGCGTCAGCACCGAGCCCAGCACGCCGCCCCAGAAGCCGGCATGCGCGTGGCCCGCCAGGTAGCCCACGAATTGCAGCACCAGGATCAGCGGCCCGGGCGTCGTCTCCGCCAAGCCGAGGCCCGCCAGCATCTGCCCCGCGGTGAGCCAGCGGTAATGCTCCACCGCCTCCTGCGCGACATAGGCGAGCACCGCATAGGCGCCGCCGAAGGTGACGACCGCCATCTTCGAGAAGAACCAGGCGATGTCAGCCCATGGCGCGCCCGCTTCCCCGCCCGCCGGCAGCAGCATCGCCACCGGCCAGACCCAGAGCACCAGCGCCACCAGCCCCGCCCGCCGCGCCGCGCCGGAAAGCCGGGCGATGCGGTCCGGCTCCCGCGCCAGCACGGTGTCGAGCAGCGAGGGCGGTCCCGCCTTCGCCTGGCCATGCCCGCCGCCCGCGAAGGCCTCCGGCATCGCCGCGCCCAGCAGGGCCGCGGCCAGCACCACCAAGGGGAAAGGCAGGCCGAAGAGGAACAGCGCGGCGAAGGCCGCCGCCGCCAGCGCCCAGGGCACCGCCCCCTTCAGGGCGCGCCTCGCCACCCGCAGCAGCGCCTCGACCACCAGCACCAGCACGGCGCATTTCAGGCCGAAGAACAGTGCTGCGATCAGCGGCACCTCGCCGAAGGCGACGTAGATGGCCGACAGCGCCAGCATCACCAGCGCGCCGGGCAGGATGAACAGCAGCCCCGCCGCCAGCCCGCCCTTCACCCCGTGCATCAGCCAGCCGAGATAGGTCGCGAGCTGCTGCGCCTCCGGCCCCGGCAGCAGGGTGCAGAAATTCAGCGCGTGCAGGAAGCGGACGTCGGAGACCCAGCGGCGCTCATCCACCACCTCCCGGTGCATCAGCGCGATCTGGCCCGCCGGGCCGCCGAAGCTGAGGCAGCCGATACGGAACCAGACGCGCACCGCCTCGGCGAAGGAGGGGAAGGGCGCGACCGCGTCACGCCCCTTGCTCGGCGGGGCGGCGGTCACGCGCGCCTCCCGCGATGGCTCGTCCCGGTCCCGCCCATGCCCCTCACCCCCTCGTTCCGGCGTCTCTGCCACGGACCGGTCCCGGCCGTCATGCCCCACCCCCCGGCGGCCAGCGATGTGCCTCCCCCTGCAGGTCGCGGCACCAGAGGTAGAGCGCGTCGTAGAGCGGGAAGGCATGGCGCAGCAGCGCCTGGTCGTCGGCGATCAGCGCCGAGAAGCCGAGCGCGGCGGCGAAGAGGCCGGCAGAGGCGGGGTGCAGGTCCGGCCGCTCCGTATCGGCGCCGCGCACGATGCGCGCGAGGAGCGCGAGCGCCGGATCCTCGGGGCGGTGGCGCGCGACGAAGGCATCGAAGCTGCACCCTTCGCCCTCATGGGTGTAGGGCGCGCCGGGGATGTCGAAGGCGGTGCCGCCGGTGGCCTCGGCGGTGGCGGCGACCTCGGCCGGGGGGACGAAGAGGATCCGCGCATCGGGGTCAAGGAAGCGGCGGATCAGCCAGGGGCAGGCCACCCGGTCGACCTTGGGCCGCGCCCGCGTCACCCAGACCGAGGGCCGGCCCGGCCTGGCGGCGAGCGGCAGGCCGAGCGCCTCCCACCCCTCGATGCCGCCGGCGAGGTAGGCGGCGTCGAAGCCCCGCGCGACGAGCGCGGCGGCGACGCCCTGGCTGACCTCGTGGCCATGGACGCAGTAGACCGCGACGGGCCGGTGCCGCTCCAGCGCGCCGGCCCAGGCGCCGACCGCCTCCGGGTCGCGCGGCAGGGCGCGCGGCAGGGACCGCGTCGCCTGCGCCAGGGCCGCGGCCCGGCGTGCATCGAGGATCTGCGGCCCGGGGAAACCGAGCGAGGCGGCGAACAGCGCCTCGGGCGAGAGAACGGGGATCGTGGCGTCCATCGGTGCGCCTCCTGTCCCGCAGGCCGCGGGATGCGGCGCGTGCGGTCAACGGGGCGCAGGCTTGGACGCGGCCAGCCCGGATCGAGGCCGGGCCGTGTCTGACGGCGCGCCTGCGGGAGGCGCCGCGGCGGCACCATGCGGCCGCCGCGGCGCGATGGTCAAGCCGGCTGGCGCAGTCTCAGGCGACCCGGCCCGAGCCCGCGGCGCCGGTCGGGTCGTTCGCGGCGGCCGGGTTGATCTGCTCGCGCTGCGCGCCGCTGTTGGCGGGCGGGGGCGCCAGCATCGGCTCGCCGCCGAGCGGCTTCGAGATCATCGGCTCGAACTGGCCCTTGCCGTCGAAGGACGCGCCCTCGGTCCAGCGGCCCTCGGGGATGGTGCCGTCCATCTGGTGGCCGAAATAGGCGTAGGAGAAGCGCTGGTTCTCCTGGGTCTGGTCGAAGCTGTTCGGGATCGGCAGCACCGCCGGCATGCCGCCGAGCTCCTCGATCACGGCGATCCATTGCTGCTGGTGCATGGTGTCGCGGGCGATCAGGAAGGCAAGCATGTCCTTCATGCCCGGATCGTCGGTCATCCCGTGCAGGCGGACCGCCAGCGCGCGCCCGGACGATTCGGCCGTGACGTTGGCCATCATGTCGGCGGCGATGTTGCCGCTGGCGTAGACATGGCTGGCGTTGAAGGGCACGCCGTTGCAGTTCTCGGGCGTCGCGCCGAGGCCGGTCGAGAGGATGTGGCGCAGGTTCATCCCGCCCAGCACCGCGCCCGCGACGGGGTCCTTCGCCGCCGCCTCCTGCATCGACAGCGGCGCGCCCTCGAGGTTCAGCGCCACCGCGGTCGCCAGCATCTCGATATGGCCGATCTCCTCCGTGCCGGTGTTGATCAGCATGTCGCGGTACTTCTTCGGGCCGCGCGCGCCCCAGCCCTGGAACATGTACTGCATCATCACGCGGATCTCGCCTTCGACCCCGCCGATCGCCTGCTGGAGCGCGCGTGCGAAGAGCGGGTTCGGGCGCTCGACGCGCACCGGGTATTGCAGCTTGCCGTCGGTGTAGAACATGGCGCGGTGTCTCCTTCGGGTGGCCCCGGGGAGAGCGAGCGGGACGGCAACCGGTTCAGGGCAGAGGGCGCAACGAGGCCGCCGCGTCACGCGGGGGTGATGCGGCGGCCCGGTCAGCGGCGCGGCGTCAGGCGGCGCGGCGCTTGCGCCCGGCTCCGCGCCGGTTCTCGTTGGCCGGCTCGGAGGACTCCTCCTCGTCCCCCTCCGGCTCGGCATGGGCCTCGAGCATCGACGGGGTCAGCTCGGCCTCGGCGAGCTTCGTCAGGCGCTGGTCCGTCTCCTTCTCCTCGCGCAGCGTCGCCTCCAGCAGGTCGGCGATCTCCTGCTCGCCGGCGGCGCGGGCCAGGGCGACCATCGTGCCGTAGGCGGCGATCTCGTAGTGCTCGATGCGCTGCTGCGCGGCGACGATGACGACGTCGAGCAGCTCGCCCTTGTCGTGCTCCTCGAGCTCGCCCTGCGCCTCCTCGATCAGGCCGCGCATGCCCTCGCAGGTGACGCGGCCGGGCTTGCCGCCGAGCTGCTCGAGCGCCTGCTCGAGCCGCTCGACCTGGCCCTCGGTCTGCTCCACATGCTGCTGCAGCGCGTCCTTCAGCGACTGCGCCGTCGCCTTCTTCATCAGCCGCGGCATGGCGCGCAGCGCCTGCCGTTCGGCGCTGTACGCGTCGCGCAATTGCGCGACCATCAGCTTCCGGATCTCTTCCATCGCTCGGGCTCCGTCGGGAAGCCCGGCGACGCGGTCTGCCGCCGGGCCTCCCGCCAACGGGCCGGGCGCCGGGGGGTTGCCCCCGCTCGATCAGTCCGCGCGGATGTTGCCCGCCTGGATCACCGCCTTCCAGCGGGCCAGCTCGGCCTGGATCAGCGCGGTGTAGTCCGCCGGGCCCATCCGGCCGGGCACGACCCCGATCGCGGCGAAGCGCTCGCGGATGGCCGGCGTCTCGAGCGCGGCGGCGATCGTCGCATCCCAGCGCGCGGCGACGGCGTCGGGGATGCCGGCGGCGGTCGAGAAGCCGAACCAGTTCGTCGTGACGACCTGCGGCAGGCCGGCCTCGGCGAAGGTCGGGATGTCGGGCAGGGCCGGGCTGCGCGCCGCCTCGCTGATGGCGATCGGGCGCAGCCGGCCGCCGCGGATGTTGCCCATGGCGGTCGGCAGGCTCTCCATCAGTGCCGGGATCTGCCCACCCATCACGTCGGTCATCGCGGCGGCGGAGCCGCGATAGGGCACGTGCTGCAACTCCACCCCCGCCCGCGCGGCGAGGAGCTGGCCGGCCAGGTGGTTCATCGTGCCGTTGCCGCCCGAGCCATAGGGCAGCGGCGCCTGCGCCCGCGCATAGGCCAGGAACTCGTCCAGCGTGCGCACCGGCAGGGCGGGGTTCACGCAGAGCACGGAAGGGAAGGTGCCGACCAGGCGCACATGGATGAAGTCCGCGACCGGGTCGTAGGGCACGCTGCGGTAGAGGACCGGCCCGATGCCATGGGAGGCGGCGTTCGACATCATGACCAGATGCGCGTCGCCGCGGCCCTTGGCGACGAGATCGGCGCCGACCATGCCGCCGGCGCCGGGCCGGTTCTCGATGACGATGGGCTGGCCGAGGCTGCCACCGATCTGCTCGGCGAGCGCGCGGGAGAGGATGTCCGCCGCGCCGGCGGGCGGGAAATTCACGATCCAGCGGATGGGCCGGTCGGGCCATGCCTGCGCCCGGGCGGCGAGCCCGGGCAAAGCGAGGGTGGCGGCGAGCAGCGGCAGCCGCCGGCGCGCGATCGGATGGGTCATGCGGCTTCTCTCCCGGCGGGGCCCGACGCCCCGGCCGGGAAACAGCAAGCCGCGTGCCGGATCAGGGGAACATCGCCACCGCGCGGATCGGGCTGGCCGTGCCGCCGCGGATCCGCAGCGGGAAGCCGATGAAGGTGAAGCGCCCGCGGCCGACGACCTTGTCGAGATTCGCGAGGCATTCCATGTGGGTGATGCCGCGCTCGGCGCAGGCCATGTGGGCCTGGAAATTGGGCTCGCCCTCGGGCGCGGGGCTGATCGCCTCCACCCCGAACATGCCGATGCCCTGGTCAGCCAGCCAGTGCACGCTTTCCAGCGCCAGGCCCGGGAAATCATGCTGGTAGCCGGGCTTGCCGAGCAGCCGCTCATTCACCGCCATCCAGATCAGGACGGTGTCCTTCGGCTTGATCGTCTGCCCGGACTTCTCCAGCGCCGCCCGCATCTCCGCCACGGTGATGCTGTGCTTCAGCGGGACGTGGCTGAGATCGAGGCAGAATGCCTCGGTGTAGAAGTTCTCGAGCGGCACCTGGTCGATCGACAGCGCGCCCGGCCGCGGGTCGAAATGCACCGGCGCGTCCACATGGCTGCCGGCATGGTCGCTCATCGAGAAATACAGCGCCTTGCTGGTGAAGGTGGTGTTGCCGGCGACCCGCTTTTCGCTGTGGTCGTTCCAGACGGTGAAGACCGCGGGCGGGTGGCTGGGATGGGTCTGCGTGCGGTGGAAGAGCTCACGGGAGAGATCGACGAATTCGGGCATGATGCGGGGTCCCCTGCGGCAACGGGCCGGCGGCGATGGTCGCTTCGCGCGCGCCATCGGTCCAGCCATGTCCGCGCGCTTGACCCCCGGCCGCCGTCTCTGCCACAGGCGGAGGCTTGGAGGCAGCATGGCGCGCGGCGGGGCGAAGGAGGACGGAGACCCGGGGCGCGGCGGGACGCTTTGGCGCCTGCTCGTGGCGGCCGTGCTGGTCGGGCTGGCGATCGGGCTCCTCGGCAGCCTGTTCCGCGCCGCGCTCTCCGCGGCCGAGGCCTGGCGCCAGGCGCTGATGGCCGAGGCCTGGCTCACCCCGGGCCAGGGCTTCGTCGCGACGGTCGGCGGCATCGCCCTGGCCGCCATGATCGCGCGCTGGCTGGTGGTGCGCTTCGCCCCCGTCGCCGCCGGCAGCGGCGTCCAGCATGTCGAGGCGGTGATGCGCGGGGAGGCCGAGCCCGCCCCCGCCGCGGTGGTGCCGGTGAAATTCCTCGGCGGGCTGCTGGCGATCGGCTCGGGCCTGCCGCTCGGGCGCGAGGGGCCGACCGTGCAGATGGGCTCGGTCGCCGGCAGCGAGATCGCGCGGCGCGTGGTGCACGACCCCGCGGACCGGCGGGCGATCATGGCGGCGGGCGCGGGCGCCGGCCTCGGCGTGGCGTTCAACGCGCCGGTCGGCGCGACCGTCTTCGTCTTCGAGGAGCTGACCCGCCGCTTCGACGAGCGGCAGGTGCTCGCCGTGCTCGCCGCCGCCTCGGTCGCGGTGGCGGTGATGCGCTGGGCGCTCGGCGACGCGCTGGTGCTGGATGCCGGGGCGCCGTCCGACCAGCCGCTCGGGCACCTGCCCTTCCACCTGCTGCTCGGCGTGCTGCTCGGCCTCGCCGGCGCGGGGTATTCGGCGCTGACGGTCGGGTTCCTCGAGGCGGCGGAGCGGCTGCGGCGCATCCCCTCCGTGCTGCGCGCCGGGCTGATCGGCGCCGTGGTCGGGCTGGTCGGCTGGCATTTCCCCGTGGTGATCGGCGGCGGCGAGGGGCTGGCGCTGGCGATCCTGCGGCAGGGCGAGGTGCCGGGGGCGCTGCTGGCGATCATCGCGCTGCGCTTCGTGCTGGCGCCCTTCGCCTATGCCGCCGGGACGCCGGGCGGGCTGTTCGCGCCGCTGCTGGTGGTGGGGGCCGCGCTCGGCGCGCTGTCCTCGGAGCTCGCGGTGCTGGCGGGCTGGCCGGGGGAGGTGCCGGCGCCGCTGGTGCTCGCGGTGGTCGGCATGGCGGCGATGTTCACCGCCGTGGTGCGCGCGCCGCTGACCGGGATCGTGCTGGCGGTCGAGATGACCGGGCGCGCGGATTGCGCGCTGCCGATGCTGGCGGCGTGCCTGACGGCGAGCCTCACGGCGGGGCTGGTCGGCAGCCGGCCGATCTACGACGTGCTGCGGGAGCGGATGCTGCGGCGCTGAGGCGCGCGGGGTCGACCCCCCTGCTCAATCCGCCGTCGTGATCCCTGCCGCCTTCACCAGCTCCACCCAGCGCTTCCGGTCCGCCGCGGCATAGGCGGCGAAATCCGCCCCCGTGCTGGTGAGCGGCAGCATCCCCTGCTGCTGCAGCCGCCCCTGGAAGCGCGGCCGCGCCACCGCGGCCACCGTCACCTCCGCCATGCGCGCCACCGCCGGCGCGGGCGTGCCGAGCGGGGCGAAGACGCCATACCAGTTCAGCACCTCGTAGCCCGCGACCCCGGCCTCGGCGATCGTCGGCAGGTCGGGCAGCGTCTCGTTGCGCGTCGTGGTGGAGATGCCCAGCGCCCGCAGCCGCCCGGCCTGGATGTGCGGCAGCGCCGTCGGCAGGGTGTCCATCATCATCTCGAAGCGCCCCGCGAGCAGGTCCTGCATCGCCGGGCCGGTGCCGCGATAGGGCACGTGCTGCATCGTGATGCCCGCCAGATGGGCGAAGAGCGCGCCCGCGAGATGCGTCGAGGCGCCGATGCCGGCCGAGCCGTAGCTCAGCGCATCCGGCCGCGCCTTGGCCAGGGCGATGAACTCGGCGACCGTCCGGGCCGGGACTGCGGGATGCACCACCATCACCGCCGGCACGCCGCAGACCGCGGCGACGGCGATGAGGTCGGTGACGGGATCGAAGGACAGCCTGTTCAGCGCGGGGTTGGTCGCATGCGTCGCCTGGCTGCCCATCAGCCAGATCGTGCCGTCGCCGCGGGCGCGCACCACCGCCTCGGTCCCGACGCTGCCGCCGGCGCCGGCGCGGTTCTCGACCAGGATCGGCTGGGCGAGCGCGCCGCCGATCTCCTCGGCCAGCATGCGCGCGATCAGGTCGGAGGCGCCGCCCGGCGGGAAGGGCGCGACCAGGCGCACCGGCCGGTCCGGCGCCCAGGGCTGGGCCGCGCCACGGCGGAGCGGGATCGGGGCCGCGGCAAGCGGCAGCAGGGCGAGAAGCGAACGGCGACGCGGCATGGAAGCCCCCCGGCAGGACCCGCCGGAGGTTTGCAAGCCGCGGGCCAGGAGCGCGGGATCAGTAGAAGAAGCGTTCCTCCACGATCTTGCCGTCCTTCACCGTGTAGAGGCCGATCTCGTCCATCGCCACGCGCTGGCCGGTGGCCTTGGCGGTGACATCGATCGAGAAGCGGCAGGCGAACTGGTCGCCATGCACGAAGGGGCCGTGGGTCTCGAAGGCATGGACGGTGTGGTTCTCGTACCACCAGGCGGATTTGGCGCGCACCGCCTCGATGCCCTGCACGCGGGCCATCGGGCCCTCCATCGCCTCCAGGCTGACCACGTCCGGGGCCCAGAAGGTCTCGCCGGCCTGCTCCGGGTGCTCGCTGCGGCAGAGTTCGACGAAGCGCTGGGCGAGTTCCTTGGTCTCCATGGCGGCCTCCGGTCCGGTGACGGTGGCAGGCTAGCCGGTCGGACCCCGTTCCCGCGAGCGACATCTGGACGACACAGGGCTTCCGGGTGAAGCGCTCAAGCAGCCGCTGGCCTGTTTTCGGGGGGACATGCCCCGGGGGCAAGGCAGATCGGGGAAGAGAGGGAACTCCCTTCCCCGAAACCCCAACCCACCTTTTTTTGCTCCCATTCCGCTTTCCCGCGCGCCGAGGCTGAAGCGCCGACGCACGGACCGTGCTGCCGCACGACAAGGAGCAGAAAGAGAAAAGGGGTCGCCGTATACGGCGAGGGGAGAATACTTTCTCCCCGGCCTTGCTCTTCCTGCCACAACAGAGGCGACGTCCTTCACAGGATGGCCCCGGCGCGACACCACCGCGCTTGCCTTCGTCGCCGCTTCGGGGTTCAAGCCCGGCCTCGCCATGCACCCCACGATCGGCATCGATTTCGGAACGACGAACAGCGTCGTCGCGCTCCGCCACCCCGATGGCCGGGTCGAGACCCTGCGCCAGGAGGGCGGCGGGGAGGTGCTGCGCTCGCTCCTCTGCTTCTGGACCGAGACGGGCGGGCGGCTGCGCCACGCCGTCGGCGCCGCGGCGGTCGAGGCGCATGTCGAGGATCCGCTCGACAGCCGGCTCATCCTGTCGATGAAGAGCCACCTGGCGCAGCGCAGCTTCACCGAGACGCGGATCTTCGGCCGCCCCTGGACGCTCGAGGCGCTGATCGGCCTGTTCCTGGCCGATCTGCTGGCGCCGTGGCGCGACCGGCTGGCGGGGGCGCGCGTGGTGGTCGGACGGCCGGTGCGCTTCGTCGGCGATAGCGCCGAGGATGCGCTGGGGGAGGCGCGGCTGCGCGCGGCCTTCGCCGCGGCCGGGGTGGCGGCGCCGGTGCTGGCGCTGGAGCCGGCCGCGGCGGGGCACCGCTTCGCCGCGCGGCTGGACCGGCCAGCGACCGTGCTGGTCGCCGATTTCGGCGGCGGCACCAGCGATTTCTCGGTGCTGCGCTTCGATCCCGGGCCGCCGCGGCGGGTCGCGGCGCTCGGCCATGCGGGGGTGGGCATCGCCGGCGACGCCTTCGACCAGCGCATCATCGACCGCGTCGTGGCGCCAAGGCTCGGCAAGGGGGACCAATACCTGGTCTGGGGCAAGCCGATGCCGGTGCCGGCCGGCTGGTACACCAGCTTCGCGCGCTGGCACATGCTCTCCCTCATGCGGGCGCCGCGCGTGCTGAACGACATTGCCGAGGTGGCGCGCACCGCCGAGCACCCGGAGCGGCTGCGCTGGCTGGTCGCGCTGATCGAGGAGGAGGCGGGCTACGCCCTCTACCGCGCCGTCTCGGGCGCCAAGGCGGCGCTGTCGCGCGAGGAGCGGACGGTGCTGGAATTCACCCATGGCGACTTCGCCCTGGCCGAGCCGATCGCGCGGGAGGATTTCGAAGGCTGGATCGCGCCGGAGCTGAGGCGGATCGGCGCGGCGGTCGATGCGGCGCTGGCGGATGCGGGGCTGGCGCCGGAGGCGATCGACCGGGTGTTCCTCACGGGTGGCACCTCCCTGGTGCCGGCGGTGCGGCGGATCTTCGAGGCCCGCTTCGGCGCCGACCGGCTGGAGGGCGGTGGCGAGTTCGTCTCGGTCGCCGAGGGGCTGGCGCTGTTGGACGCCTCGCAGCCCGCCTAGGGCGCCGCCGGCGCGAGAAGGAGGGAACTCCTTCCCCCCCCGTCGCACGCCTACGTCCGCCCCCTCACGCCCTCGTTCTTCTGGCCCTGATCCCGCACCACGAAGGACCAGTGCCAGAAAACGATGATGGGGGGCTGCGGGGGGAAGAAGTGTCTTCTTACCCCCGCCGCAGCGCCCCCTCACCCGAACGCGTCAGGACGTCGCCAACAGCTCCTAGCCCGGCGCGTCGCACAGATACCGCCTGACCACATAGGGCTGCCGCGCGAAGGCCGGGCAGAATTGCCGCACCACCGGATCCAGCAGCGCGAACAGCTCGCGCCGCTCGGCGTTCAGCGCCTCCAGCCGCTCCCGCGCCGCCTCCGCCTCGCGCGCCAGCTTGGCGAGGTCCAGCGTCAGCAGCCGCCGGTCGCGCACGATGAAGCGCCCGCCCACCATCACGTGACGCAGCGCGGTGGAATCCTCGGCATGGACAAGCTGGTTCACCGCGCCGTTCATCGGCATCCAGTGCGGCGTCGCGAGGTCGAGGAAGACGATGTCCGCCTTCATCCCCGGCGCGATGGCGCCGATGTCGCCGAAGCCCAGCGTCCTGGCCGATCCGACCGTCGCCGCGCCCCAGGCCTCCTCCGCGCTGACCCAGTCCGCGGGCTCGGGCGTCTGCACCGCGGCGACGTGGAAGGCGGCGCGCACCGCCTCGTACATGTTCGAGGTGTCGGAGGAGGAGACGCCATCCGTCCCGATCCCGACATTCACCCCGAGATCGAGCGCGCGCCGCATCGGGAACATGCCGTTGCCGAGGCGCATGTTGCTCCCCGGATTGTGTGCGATGGAGGCGCCCCGATCGGCCATCAGCCGCAGATCGTCATCGGTCAGCCAGATCGCATGCGCCGCGGTGAAATGCGGGCCGACCAGCCCGAGCGCGTCCATATGCGCGATCAGCGTCCTGCCGTAGCGCTGCATCCCCGCCAGCGCCTGCAGCTTGCTCTCGGCGACATGGCTGTGCAGGCCGACGCCGTGCTCGGCGGCCAGGCGCTGGCAGCCGCACATGAAATCGTCGGCGCAATGCAGCGGGATCGAGGGCGCGACGGCGACGCGGA
Source organism: uncultured Acetobacteraceae bacterium (assembly GCA_964564645.1). Classification (GTDB taxonomy): domain Bacteria; phylum Pseudomonadota; class Alphaproteobacteria; order Acetobacterales; family Acetobacteraceae; genus CAZMCV01. The sequence continues at coordinate 2,598 of CAZMCV010000022.1, read as the reverse complement.
TGTCCTGCGAGGCCCAGCGCCAGCCGCGCAGCGCCTCGGCCATGGCGGCGAGCGTCGCATCCCAGGCCGGCGGCCGCAGCCCGTCCGCCCGCGCGCGCAGATCCTCGGGCAGCGCGTCGCGCAGGCCGGGGATGGCGTCGAACACCGTGCGGTCGGTCACCATCGGCGCGATGACGGCGCGCAGCCCCACCTCGGCATAGGCCTCGGCCGCGGCGTCCATGCCCTCCACGGTGGGCAGGGGGGCCTCCATATAGAGGTCGTAGCAGGCGGTCACGCCCTTCAGCGCCATCTCGGCGGCGCAGATCTGCGTGGACAGCTTCTTGTCGGAGAGGCTGCGGCCGCCGCCGGTCCAGGGGCCGGCCGCCAGCAGCGTCTCCAGCGTCCAGCGATCGGCGTGTCCCCGCGCCAGCCCGCCATGGCTGTGGGTGTGGGCGTTGACCAGGCCCGGATGGATCAGCAGGCCCGACGCGTCCTCGATCCGCGCCTCGGCGGGCGCGGGCAGGTCCGTGCCGACGGCGCGGATCACCCCGTCGGTAACCAGCACGTCCGCCCGCTCGGCGCGCCGCCTGGCGGGATCGACCAGGCGCGCGCCGCGGATCAGCAGGGTACCGGCTTCGGTCACGGCCATGGCGGGGTCTCCGGCGACAGGGTGCGCCGCAGCATAGCCCGCGCACCGCGCCGCACCGCAAGGCATCGGGCGACGGACCTCGTTCCCGGACGGGACGCGCCGGCCGGAAGGCGGCCCACCCACCCGGCGCACCAGCCGGATGCCGGCCCGCCCGCCCGGGCGCGCCGGACCAATCTCGGCCATCCAGGCCGGGGCGTCGGAACGCGTGAAGACATCGAACCTGCGAAAGAGCGCCCCTTGGGTTCTTCCGAGAATTTCCGCCGGCATCGGGGCCGACGGGCGTTCCTTCGCAGATTCTCAGGCCAGGACGGCGCCCCGCTCCGCCCGGTCCGCGATCTCCATCACGAGCTTGCGCCGCACCGCGATGGCGAAGCTCCGCCAGCTCTCCGCCGGCAGCACGAAGCTTCCCGGCCCGCCGGCCACGCTCGTCCTGTAGTACTCGTCGAGCGGCATCGTGCCGGGCGGCGCCGTGCCCGGGGTCTTCATCACCGGCAGGCCGTTGATCACCACGCCCTCGGCCACCGCGCGGTCGCGCGCCGCCTCGACCGATCCGCCCGCATTGTTGGCGCCGTCGCCCGAGACATCGATCACGCGGCGCCGCGCGGCGAAGGGCGACGCGGCCAGCAGCAGCCGCGACCGGACCAGCGCCTGGCCGATGGAGGTCCAGGTGCCGATGCCGAGCGGCGCGGCTTCGAGCCGCGCGACGAAGTCCTCGACCCCGGCGGCGGAATCGAGCCGCGTCCAGGGGACCAGCAGCGTCTGGTGGTCCATGCCCGACCATTCGAGATAGCAGAGGCCGACCCCCCCCAGCTCCCCGCCCAGGATCGCGTCCCGCACCGAGGGATGGCGCAGCGCGGCGGCGTAGCCTCGCCTCTGCAGTGCTGCCTCCTCCTCATCCACCGAGCGCGAGACATCGACGGCGAGGACCAGCAGCACATCCACCTCCGCGTCCGGCGCGGCGCGGGCGGGCACCAGGAAGGCGGGGGAGAAGAGAGCGGTGGCGGCCAGCGCGGCGCCGCGGTCCAGAACTGTCCTGCGGCGCATGGCGCCTCCCTGTCCGGTCCCGCTGCGCGAACATCCCCGCGCCACAACCCGGCGCCGCTGGCCCGGTTCCGTCCCGCGGCCCCGCCCTTGCCGGCAGGGCGGCCGGCTGCGACATGCCGCAGGACCGATCCGGGAGTGACCGAGCCGATGGCCCATGCGCTGACCCCCAACCCCGCGCCGACCGCCGCGCCGGCGCTGCTGCGCAATGCCCCCGACCTGGATGCGGCGCCGGTCCGCCAGGCGCGGATCGACCTCGCCGCCTGCTTCCGCATGGCCGCGCGACTCGGGATGCATGAGGGCATCTGCAACCACTTCTCCTTCGTCGTGCCGGGGCGCGAGGACCTGTTCCTGGTCAACCCCTATGGCTGGGCCTTCGCCGAGATCACCGCCTCGCGCCTGCTGGTCTGCGACTTCCAGGGCAAGGTGGTGGCCGGGGAGGGCGTGCCGGAGGCAACGGCCTTCTTCATCCATGCCCGCGTCCACAAGAACGTCCCGCGCGCCAAGGCCTGCTTCCACACCCACATGCCGAACGCGACGGCGCTGGCGATGCTGGAGGGCCCGCCGCTGGTCTGGGCGGGGCAGTCCGCGCTGAAGTTCCACGGCCGCACGGTGGTCGACGAGGAGTATGGCGGCCTGGCGCTCGACGAGGCCGAGGGCGACCGCATCGCCGCCTCCATCGGCGACGCCGATGTGGTGTTCATGCGCAACCACGGCGTGATGGTGGTGGGCCCGACCCTGGCCGAGGCCTGGGACGACCTCTACTACCTCGAGCGCGCGGCGGCGGCGCAGGTGATCGCGATGTCGACCGGCCGGCCGCTCAAGCCGGTGCCGCCGGCGATGGCGGCGAAGACCTACGCCCAGATGCGCGAGGGGCCGGACCGCGAGAGCGCGCGGCTGCACCTCGAGAGCATCAAGCGGATCCTGGC
>CAZMCV010000021.1:0-37326 GCA_964564645.1 uncultured Acetobacteraceae bacterium | reverse complement strand
CAAGGCCAAGGGCGAGGTGCTGACCCGCACCGTCCATACCGGCTACGACAAGGAGACCGGCGAAGCGATCTACGAGAAGGAGGATCTCGAATTCGAGGAGCTTCCCTATCTCGTGGTCATCGTCGACGAGATGGCCGACCTGATGATGGTCGCCGGCAAGGACATCGAAGGTGCGATCCAGCGCCTCGCGCAGATGGCGCGTGCGGCCGGCATCCATGTGGTGCTCGCGACCCAGCGTCCCTCGGTCGACGTCATCACCGGCACCATCAAGGCGAACTTCCCGACCCGCATCTCCTTCCAGGTCACCTCGAAAATCGACAGCCGCACCATCCTCGGCGAGATGGGCGCCGAGCAGCTGCTCGGCCAGGGCGACATGCTCTACATGGCCGGCGGCGGGCGCATCAGCCGCGTGCACGGCCCCTTCGTCTCGGACGAGGAGGTGGAGCGCGTGGTGGCCTTCCTGCGCGAGCAGGGCGAGCCCAGCTATGTCGAGGAGGTGACCGAGAGCGAGGACGACGCCATCCTCGGCGGCGATGTCCCCGGCCTGCTCGGCGGCAACACCGATGCCGAGGCCTCGCTCTACGACCAGGCGGTCGCGCTGGTGACGCGCGAGGGCAAGGCCAGCACCAGCTTCGTCCAGCGCCACCTGGCGATCGGCTACAACCGCGCGGCCAAGCTGATCGAGCAGATGGAGAAGGAGGGCGTGGTCGGCGCCGCCAACCATGTCGGCAAGCGCGAGGTGCTGGCGCCGCCGCCGCGGGAGGAGTGAGCCGGGGGCTGCCCGGCGCGCTCGTTCTTCAGGCGATCACGACGATATCGGCGGCGGACAGCTCCGGTCGGCCTTGCAGGACGGCCATCGGCACCGAGGCGGTCCCGCCCACCCCGTCCGCGTCCCACCACAGCCGCGCCGCGTCCGTCTCGTGGATGAGCTGCCCCGTGCCCGCCGGCGCGTCCGACCGGCCCGTCAGGTTGGCCGCGAACCGCCCGGGCGCGCCCATCGACATCCCGGGCTGCAGCCCGCCGCCGAGCAGCGAGGCCGAAATCTCGACCTGCTCGGCGCCCGGGGCGAAATCGGCGATCACGTCCACGCCCCGCCCCGGCGCGTCGAGCCGGAAGCGATCCGCCTCCGGGCCGCCATGCAGCGTGTCGGCGGCATCGCCGCCCATCAGCAGGTCCGTCCCGCTGCCGCCATCGATCGAATCCTGCCCGGCGCCGCCTTCGAGCGTGTCGTCCGCCCCGCGCCCGGCCAGGGTGTCGCGCTGGCCGAGCCCGAGTATCCGGTTCGCGCCCTCGCTTCCCTCCAGCCGGTTGACGAAATTGTTTCCCGTGCCGTCCGCCCTGGCAGTGCCGTCGAGCCGCAGCTGCTCGACCTGGCTCGGAAGGACCCAGCTCAGCCCCTCGGCGGCGACGACCAGGTCGGCCGATCCCTCCCCCGGCCTCTCGGCCACGATGTCGGCCGCGGCATCCACGCGGTAGAGATCCTCGCCCGGTCCGCCGAGCAGGCGGTCCGCCCCGGCGCCGCCATCCAGGGTGTCGTTACCGGCGACACCGAGCAACGTGTCGTCACCGGAACCGCCGGACACCGGCTCCGCGTCGGCCGTGCCCACCAGGCGGTCCCGCCCGGAGGTGCCGACGAGCGCCGCCGCGACGGCCGTCATCGCCAGCCCCTCGGCGCTGACCCAGACCGGCAGGCCCTGGTCGTCATAGACGGCGTTGCCACGGCCGCTGCCATCGGCGCCCCACAGGCGACCATAGCCCCAGCCGTAGAACAGGCTGCCCTCGGCCGGCAGGTCGGCATCGAAGCCGATGCGAAGCGTGTCGCCATCCACCACCGCGGCCGAGCTGGCATGGGTCCACCCGCCGTCCGCTCCCGCCGCGCGGACCTGCCAGCCGGTCCCGGCCGCGGCATCCGGGTCGAGGCTGGCGAAGCCCCCGGCCTGGTCGTGGCGGACATCGACCTCGACGGTGCGCGGCCCGGTCCGGAGCGCGGCGATCGCCTGCGGCCCGTCATCGGCCAGGTTGCCACCGGCGAGCGCGACGGGGGAGCCGGGCAGGGCGTGCTCCGCCCAATCCTCGGCGATGGAGCGTGCCGCGCGCAGCGCGATCTGCTCCGCATCCCCCGCATCGATGTGCGAGCTGCCGTACCAGCCATCGCCCGCGATGTCGGTGTCGTTGGTCCGCGCCGCGAGGGTGGCGTGGGCGGCCGGATCGGCCGCGAGCTGCTCCATCCCCAGGCGGATCGCCTGGGTCCCGGTGTCCGTGCCGCCGCCATAGGGCAGGGCGTCGACGAAGTGATGCGGCGCGTCGGGCTGGCCGAGCGCCCCGCGGACCATCGCCATGTCGGCACGGACGGCGCTGGTCCACTCCGCCGCGGTCAGGTCGGAACGGCGGCTGTCGTATTCGCTGTGCAGCCAGAACACCGCCGTCGGGTCGTCGAGCGTCTGCGGGGAGAGGCGGTCGATGTAGGTGAGCAGCCCTTCCTCGCGCGAGGCCGGGGCCCAGGGCCCGCTGGACCACCCGCCTGGCGCCGGGCTCAGCCAGTCCCCGATCAGGGCGGTGGCGCCGTAGGCGGTGGCGCCACTGTCGTCGTAACGTTCGTAGAGGAGCCGCACATCGTTCGTCCGTCCGTCGAAGCCGAGCAGGCGCTCCACCTCGGCCTCGAGCGTGCCCGAGCCGAGCCAGCCCCAGTATTCGTAGAAGATGATGGCGTTCGACTGCCCGCGGACCAGGATGTTCAGATCAGTCAAGGCAATTCCTCTCCGTCCGGGCGGTCGATGCGCCGGCCGACGGCACGCCGTGCCGTCGCTGATTCATGGTTAGATTATTGTATACGATTACATCGCCTGTCAACCACGCGCCACGGCCCGGGCCTCGCGGACGGCGCCGGCCCTCCGCGGCGCGCGCGTCGCTACCGATCCGCCGAAAGCGCGCTCTCATGCCAGCGCCGCAGCGCCAGGTGCTGCACCAGGCCGAGCAGCGCGAAGATCGCGATCCCCGAGGCGCTGATCAGCGCCAGCGCCGCGAACATGCGCGGGATCCGCAACTGGTACCCCGCCTCCAGGATCCGGAAGGCCAGCCCCGATCCCGTCCCGCCGGCGCCGGCCACGAACTCGGCGACCACCGCGCCGATCAGCGCCAGCCCGCCCGCGACGCGCAACCCCGCCAGGAAGAAGGGCAGCGCCGAGGGCAGCCGCAGCAGCCACAGCGCCTGCCATCGCGTCGCGCCGTACAGGCGGAACAGGTCGGCGAGGTTGCGGTCCGCGCTGTTCAGCCCGAGCACGGTGTTCGACAGGATCGGGAAGAAGGCGACGATCCAGGCGCAGATCAGCAGGGAGAGCGTGACATCGTTCACCCAGATCAGGATCAGCGGCGCGATCGCCACCACGGGCGTGACCTGCAGCACCACCGCATAGGGGAACAGCGCGCGCTCCAGCACCGGGGATTGCGCGAACAGCACCGCCAGCAGCCCGCCCACCGACACCGCCGCGATCAGCGCCAGCACGGCGATCCGCAGGGTGACCAGCAGCGAGGACCACAGGATCGGCCAGTCCGCGACCAGCGCCTGCGCGATCGCCACCGGCCCCGGCACCACATAGGCGGGCACGGCGAACCAGCGCACCGCTCCCTCCCAGCCGCCCAGGAACAGCAGGCCGGTCAGGCTCGGCAGCAGCGCGGAGAGCAGCCGGTTCACGGCGCGCCCATCGCCCGCTCCAGCGCCTCGCTCGCCTCGCGGCAGAGCGCGCCATAGGAAGGCGAGGTGCGGAAGCCCGCCGGCCGCGGCGCCGGTGCGTCGACCGCCAGCGTCGCCGCGATCCGCCCCGGGCCCGCCGCCATCACCACGATGCGCGAGGAGAGGTAGACGCTCTCGAACACCGAATGCGTGACGAAGACCACCGTCATGCCCGCCGCCCCCGCCCAGAGCGCGAGCAGGTCGTCGTTCAGCCGGTGCCGCGTCAGCTCATCGAGCGCGGCGAAGGGCTCGTCCATCAGCAGCAGGGAAGGGCGGGTGACCAGCGCGCGGGCGATCGAGACGCGCATGCGCATGCCCCCCGAGAGCTCGCGCGGGAAGGCGCGCTCGAAGCCCCGGAGGCCGACGGCGGCCAGCGCCTCCGCCGCCCGGTCCTCGCGCTCGGCGCGCGCGACGCCGGCCAGGCGCAGCGGCAGCGCGGCATTGGCCAGCGCGGGCGACCAGGGCATCAGGGTCGGATCCTGGAAGACGAAGCCGACGCCGCGCCGCCCCGGATGTCCCCCGGGCCAGTCGATCCGGCCTTCGCTCGGCACGAGCAGCCCCGCGATCAGCCGGAGCAGGGTGGATTTGCCGCAGCCCGACGGGCCGAGGAGGGACAGGAACTCCCCCGCCCCGACCGCCAGGTCGACGCCCGACAGGGCCACGGTGCCGCTGGCGAAGCGCCGCGACACCCCCTCGAGGCGGAACAGCGGGGGGCGGCCCGCCATCGCGCCGGGGCGCGAGGGCGCCTCCGCCGCGGCGGCGCTCACGCGCGCCCGATGCCCTTGTTCACGAAGGACAGGTCGAAGGCGCGCTTCCAGTCGAGATCGGCCGGCACGACGTTCACCCCGGCGACCGTGCGGAAGAAGCGGCCCCAGCGCTCCTCGGTCATGGCGCCGATGCCGAGCGTCAGCGCGTCGCCGGAGCGCACGATCCCCGCCTCGTTCATCTTCGCCGTGCCATAGGCGATCAGGGCGTCCGACATCTCCGGGTTCTGCTGCTGGATCAGCCGGTTGGCCGCCGTTGTGTCGAAGCCGCCGGCCTTGCCCTTCAGGTACTGATCCCAGCCCTTCAGCGAGGCGTCGACGAAGCGCTGGATGACCTCGCGCTTCCGCTCCATCGTCTGGCGGCCGATGCTGATCGTCTCGCCGTAATCCTCGAAGCCGGCGTCGTGGACGAGGAGGACGACCGGATCCACGCCCTGCTCGCGGATCGAGAAGGGCTCGCTGCCCAGGTATCCCTGCTGCACCAGCTGCTTGTCGGCGAAGAAGGGCTGCAGGTTGAAGGTGTAGGGCCGGACCTGGTCGTCCGAGAGGCCGTACTTGTTGCGGATCACCGGCCACCAGGTCACCCGCGGCTCGGCGCTGATCAGGATGGTGCGGCCCTTCAGCGCGGGAAAGCCGGTCAGGCCGGTGTTCGGGTGCCCGATCAGCACCACCGGATCCTTCTGGAAGATCGCGCCGATGCAGAGGAAGGGGATGTTCTCGCGCACGAAATTCAGCGCCGCCAGGCCATTGCCCATGGCCATGTCGACCCGCCCGCCGAGCAGCAGCTGCGCCGGGTTGATCTGCGGACCACCGGAGCGGAGTTCCACCTCCAGCCCCGCTTCGCGGTAGAGGCCGGCGGCCTGGGCCTGGTAGTAGCCGCCATGCTCGGCCTGGGCGCGCCAGTTGGTGACGAAGCTCACCTTGTCGAGCTGCGGCTGGGCGCGGACGGGACCCGGGACGGCGACCAGCAGCGGCGCGCCGGCGCCCATCAGGCCGAGCGCGGCGCGGCGCGACACGCGGAAGCGTTGGACGGTCATGGCAGTTCATCTCCCCCTGCTGGCCGCGGCGCCTCCCGCCGCTGCTGCCATGCCGGAACAAGGTGGCACGGTCGGGGGTCGACGCAAGCGGCGTGCCGGCGCTTCGCGGCCGCGCGGCGCCCCGCGTGGCGCCGGCGCCATCTTGCCGGCCCGGCCCGGCCCCGCCACCCTGCCCGGCGAGCGCAGGGCAGCGAGCCGGAGGAGAGATTGGGATGAACGGAGCGGAGAGCCTGGTCCACACCCTGCTGAAGGGCGGCGTGGATGTCTGCTTCACCAACCCCGGCACCAGCGAGATGCATTTCGTGGCGGCGCTCGACCGGATTCCCGGCATGCGCTGCGTGCTCGGCCTGCAGGAGAACGTCGTCACCGGCGCGGCGGACGGGTATTTCCGCCTGGCCGACAAGCCGGCCTGCACCCTGCTGCATTGCGGCCCGGGCCTGGCGAACGGCCTGGCGGGCCTGCACGATGCCCGCCGGGCGCGGTCGGGCATCGTCAACATCGTGGGCGACCAGGCGGTCTACCACCGGCCCTTCGACGCGCCGCTGACGGCCGACACCGAGGGCTGGGCGCGCGGTGCCTCCGCCTTCGTGCGCACCTCCAGCCGGTCGGAGGATGTCGGCCGCGACGCGGCGGTGGCGATCCAGTCGGCCAAGACCTCGCCCGGACAGGTGGCGACGCTGATCCTGCCCTCCGACAGCTCCTGGAACGAGGGGGGCGCGGTGGCCGAGGCGCTGCCGGTGCCGCCCACCCCGCAGGCCGACCCGCACGCCGTCCAGCAGGTGGCGCGGACGCTCCGGGAGAAGAAGAACGTGCTGATCCTGCTCGGCGGCCTCGGCCTGCGGGAGGGCGCGCAGAGGGAGGCGCACCGCATCGCCGCCGCCACCGGCGCGAAGCTGATGTGCGAGGGCTCGAACGGCCGCATCCAGCGCGGGCGCGGCCGCCTGCCGCTCGACCGCGTGCCCTATGTGGTGGACCAGGCGGTCGAGGCGCTGAAATGGGTCGAGCACCTGGTGCTGGTGAACGCCAAGGAGCCGCTCGGCTTCTTCGGCTATCCGGGCAAGCCGAGCCTGCTCTACCCGCCGACCGCCGCTGTGCATGTGCTGACGCGGAACGAGCAGGATGCCGAGGCGGCGCTGCGCGCGGTCGCCGAGGAGATCGGCGCCCCCCGGGTGGAGATCCCCGATCCCGGCCCGCGGCCCGGGGTCGCGCGCGGCGCGCTCTCGCCCGAGGGGCTGGCCAGCAACGTCGCCGCGCTGATGCCCGAGGGCTCGGTGGTGGTGGACGAGGCGGTGACCTATGGCCGCGGCTTCTTCCCCTACACCAACGCCGCGCCGGCGCATGACTGGCTGCAGAATTGCGGCGGCGCCATCGGCTTCGGCCCGCCGGTCGCGACCGGCGCCGCGGTCGCCATCGGCAAGGACCGCCGGGTGATCGCGCTGCAGGCCGATGGCTCGGCCATGTACACGGTGCAGGCGCTCTGGACCCAGGCGCGGGAGCGGCTGAACGTCACCACCGTCCTGCTCTCCAACCGCAAGTACCAGATCCTGCTCGGCGAGTACCGCAACGTCGGCGTCGCCAATCCGGGGCGGACCGCGCTCGATATGATGGATCTCTCGAACCCCGACATCGGCTGGGTGCAGCTGGCGAACGGGATGGGGGTCGAGGGGGCGCAGGCGGACAGCCTGGAGCGCTGCGCCGACCTGATGGCGCAATCCTTCGCCCGTCCCGGGCCGTTCCTGATCGAGCTGCTGATCTGAGCGTCGTCCCGGAGCCCTGTCGCAATCCCGGCGAAGCGTCGCGCGCCAGGATTTCGCAGGTTTCAGGATCCGGGAAGGGAGCGGGTAACGTGGACTAGCGGAGTGTGCAGCCTGCCACGCCGCCTGATCGGGCCCCGGCATCCATGGGGATGTCCGGGGCGCCGGGCGGGCAGGGCGCGATGCGAACTCCGGAACACGCATGACCATGCTGCAAACGGCCCCGACCGCGACGGGGGCCTCGCCTCCAGCGACCGATGGTCCGGCGCTTCCTCCGCCGCTGTCGCGGCGGATGGAGGGGGTGACGACGGTGCAGCCCCTGGTGCAGGCCGCCGCCGCGCCGGCGGTGGCCGATCCGCAGGCCGCGATCGCGCGTCCCGGGCGGCGCATGGCCCTGGCGGCGGCGCTGCTGCTGGCCCTGGCCGGGGTGGCCGGCGCCTCTCTCTGGTGGGAGGGCCGGCGCGGCACGGACGCGCCGCAGGAAGCGGCGCCCGCCAGGCCCGCCGGCGAGCTCCGGATGACCGAGGCGGAGATGCGGGCCCTGCGCATCGAGCCGGTCGGTCTGCACAGCTTTCGCATCGAACGCGTGGCCGATGGGCGCATCGCGCTGAACGAGGATCGCGCCACGCCGATCCTGACCCCCTACAATGGCCGCGTGGTTCGGGTGCAGGCGCGGGTCGGCGACACGGTGGCCGCCGGCGACACGCTGTTCGAGATCGAGACCACGGACCTTTCCACCGCGGCCGGGGAGCTGCTCTCGGCGGGCGATGCGGCGCACAAGGCGCGCGCCGCGCTCGACCAGGCGCGGCGGGAGGAGACGCGGCAGAACAACCTCTTCGCCGCCCGCGCCACGTCGCAGCGGGATGTCGAGATGGCGCGCGTCGCGGTGACCGCCGCCCAGGCCGACCTCCGCTCCGCCGAGGCGTCGCTCGCGGCCGCGCGCGACCGGCTGCGCGTGCTCGGGCGGACGCCCGGGCAGATCCGCCAGATCGAGGAGACGCGCCGGGTCGACGCCGTCGTGCCCGTTCCCGCGCCGATCGGCGGGACCGTGACGCAGCGGCGCGTCGGCCCCGGCCAGTGGCTCTCGACGGGGGCGGGGGGAGAGCCGGTCTTCACCATCGCCGATCTCTCGACCGTCTGGCTCGTCGCCGCGGTGCGTGAGCTCGACGCACCGCTGATGCGGGCGGGACAGGCGGCGGAGGTGAGCGTCGCCGCGCTGCCCGACCGGCGCTTCGAGGCGAGGATCGCCACCGTCGGCGCCGCGCTCGATCCCGCGACGCGCCGCCTGACGGTGCGGGCGGAGGTGAGGGACCCCGACCGCCTCCTCAAGCCCGAGATGTTCGCCGCCTTCCGCATCGCGATCGGCGCGCCGCACGAGGCCGTCGCGGTGCCGGTCAATGCGGTGATCTTCCGCGGCGCGGAGGCCGCGGTCTGGGTGGCGCAGGACGGCAATGGCTTCGCGCTGCGCCCGATCCGCCCCGGCGTCCGCGACGGCGACCGGCTCGAGGTGCTGGAAGGCCTGGCGGCGGGCGAGCGCGTGGTCTCGGGCGGCGCGCTCTTCATCGACCGCGCGGCCCGGCTCGACTGAAGGGGCGCGAGGGCGGGCGCGGCATCGCCCGCGCCCCCCCCGATCTTGCGCCTCTCCGCCTTCCCGCAGCGCCCTTCGAGGAACCGACGCCGCCGCCATGCGCCAGATCGTCGCCTTCTGCCTGCAGCGCCGCCCGCTGGTGATCCTGCTGTTCTTCGTCTTCATCGCCGTCGGGCTGTTCGGCTTCGCCCGCCTCAACATCGAGGCCTATCCCGACCCGGTGCCGCCCCAGGTGGTGATCATCACGCAGAACCCGGGCCAGAGCGCCGAGGAGATCGAGCGCTACGTCACCATCCCCGTGGAGGTGGCGATGGCCGGGCTGCCGAACCTGACCTCGGTGCGCTCCACCAGCCTGTTCGGCCTCTCCGACGTGCGCGTGCAGTTCAACTTCAACTACACCTACGACCAGGCGCTGCAGCAGGTGCTGAACCGGCTCGGCCAGCTGCAGGGGCTGCCGGAGGGGGCGCAGCCCGCCATCTCCCCGCTCTCGCCGATCGGCGAGATCATGCGCTACCGGCTGGTGGGGCCGCCCGGCTACCCGCTCTCCGACCTCAAGACGCTGCAGGACTGGGTGCTGGACCGCCGCTTCAAGCGGGTGCCCGGGGTGGTGGACGTCACCTCCTTCGGCGGCCTGTCCAAGAGCTACAACGTCGTCGTCGACCTGCGCCGCATGGCGGCCTACGGGCTGACCCTGCCGCACATCGTCGAGGCGGTGCGGCAGGGCAACGCGACCATCGGCGCGGGGACGCTGCGCATCGGGCCGCAGGCCGCGGTGGTGCAGGGGATCGGCCTGATCCGCGGGCTCGAGGATCTCGGCGGCGTCGTGGTCGCGGCGACCGACGGCATCCCCGTCCTGCTCTCCGACATCGCGACGATCGAGATCGGCAGCCTGCCGCGCCTCGGCGTCGCGGGCCAGGCGGGCGACGACGACGTGGTGCTGGCCACCGTGCTGATGCGCCGCGGCGAGCAGACGCTGCCCACCATCCGCGGCGTGCAGGCCGAGGTCGCGCGGATCAATGCCGGCGGCGTGCTGCCGCCCGGGGTCCGCATCGTCCCGCTCTACGACCGGGAGGAGCTGGTGAAGGTCACCACGCGCACGGTGACCCACAACATCGTCGAGGGCGTGCTGCTGATCCTGCTGATCCAGTACCTCTTCCTCGGCGATTTCCGCGGCGCGCTGGTGGTGGCCGCGACCGTGCCCTTCGCCTTCCTCTTCGCGATCCTGCTGATGCTGGCGCGCGGCGAGAGCGCCAACCTGCTCTCGCTCGGCGCGCTCGATTTCGGCCTGCTGGTGGACGCGAGCGTCATCATGGTCGAGAACATCTACCGCCATCTCGGCCTGGCGCGGGCGCATGCCCGGGCGCATGCCCACCGGCCGATCGTCCCCGTGCAGTCGAAGGAGCTCTCCGGCCTGTCGCTGACCGTCCTCCGCGCGGCGGGCGAGGTGGACAAGGCGATCTTTTTCTCGGCGCTGATCATCATCGCCGCCTTCATCCCGCTGTTCACCCTCGGCGGCATCGAGGGGCGGATCTTCGGCCCGATGTCGAAGACCTACGCCTACGCCATCATCGGCGCGCTGCTGGCGACCTTCACGGTCACGCCGGCGCTGGCCGCCGCGCTGCTCTCGGAGAACAGCCGGGAGAAGGACACGGTCGTCGTGCGCGCGCTGCGCTGGGCGCATGGCCGCCTCTACGCCCTGGCGATGGGGGCGCGCGCGCTCTGCCTGCTGGGCGCCGCGGCGCTGTTCGGGGCGGCGCTGCTGCTGCTCTCGACCCTCGGCGCCGAGTTCCTGCCGACGCTCGAGGAGGGGAATCTCTGGGTCCGCGCCACCATGCCCGGGACCATCAGCCTCGAGGAGGGGAACGCGACGGTGAACCGCATCCGCGGCGTGCTGCTGGAGTTCCCCGAGGTGATCACCGCGACCTCGCAGCAGGGCCGGCCCGATGACGGCACCGACAGCGCGGGCTCCTTCAACGCGGAGTTCTTCCTGCCGCTGCGCCCGCCCGACCAGTGGCGGACCGCGCGGAGCCGCGACGGGCTGGTGCACGCGATGCAGGACAGGCTCGGCCGCGCCTTCGTCGGCGTCGACTTCTCCTTCTCCCAGGCGATCAGCGACAACGTGCAGGAGGCGGCCTCGGGCGTGAAGGGCGCCAACGCGATCAAGGTGTTCGGCCCCGAGCTCGACATCATCACCGCCAAGGCCGAGGAGATCCGCCGGCTGATCGCGACCGTCCCCGGGGTCGCCGACCTCGCGGTGTTCCGCAGCCTCGGCCAGCCGACGGTCTCGATCCGCATCGACCGCGCGCGGGCGGCGCGCTGGGGCCTGGCCGTCGACGACATCAACCAGGTGATCCAGGCCGCGATCGGCGGGCGGGAGGCCGGGCGGCTCTACGAGCCGGGCGGGGACCGCAATTTCCCGATCATGGTGCGCCTCGACGCGCCCTTCCGCGACAGCCTCGACGCGATCGGGCGCGTCCCCGTCGGCGGCGCGCGCGGGGCGACGCTGGCCGATGTCGCCGACATCCGCCTCGTCTCCGGCGTCAGCTACATCTACCGCGAGGATGCGTCGCGCTACATCCCGATCCGCTTCTCCGTCCGCGGCCGCGACCCGGCGAGCACGGTCGCGGAGGCGAAGGCGCTGGTCGAGGCCAGCATGCTGCTGCCGCCCGGCTACCGCCTCGACTGGGTGGGGGAGTTCCGCAACCTGCAGGAGGCGCTGGGGCGGCTGATGGTGGTGGTGCCGGCGGCGATGGCCCTCGTCCTCGTGCTGCTCTACGTGCAGTTCAACACGCTGCGCGAGACGCTGCTGCTCTTCGCCATTGTGCCGCTGTCGCTGACCGGCGGCATCGCGGCGCTCTGGGTGGCCGGGCTCCACTTCAGCGTGCCGGCGGCGATCGGCTTCCTCGCGCTCTTCGGGATCACGGTGATGGAGGGCATCATCATGCTCTCCCACTTCAACCACCTCCGGCTGGAGGGGATGCCCTGGCGCCAGGCGCTGGACCAGGCCGGGCAGGACCGGCTGCGTCCGGTCTTCATGACCTGCTTCGCCAGCTTCTTCGGCCTGCTGCCCATGGCGCTGGCCAGCGGGATCGGGGCCGATGTGCAGAAGCCGCTGGCGCTGGTGGTGGTGGGCGGGATCGGATTGGTGCCGGTGTTCATCCTGGTGGTCTTCCCGGCGATGATCGACCTGATCGGCAAGCCCGCCAGCCTCAGGGCGATGGAACGCGAGCGGCAGGGGGCGTTGCGCGCATGAGGCGATGGCACGGCCCGGCGGCGCTGCTTGCCGTGGCGATGGCGTTCGGCGCCGATCCCGCCGCCGCGCGCTCCCCCTCGCCGGCGGCGCAGGCCGCCCCGTCCCTGACCCTGGCCGAAGCCGAGCGGCGGCTGGTCGAGAACAACCTCGCCGTGATCGCGGCGCGGCGCGGGGTGGATGCGGCGCGGGCGCAGCGCCTGGTCTCGTCCGCGCTGCCGGCGCCGACGGTCTCCATCGGCAACACCTTCGCGCAGTTCAACCAGACCTCCGCCGGGCCCCAGGGCGCGCGCTTCCTCTCGCCCGGCAACAACGTGGTCGTCGGCCTGTCCGTGCTGATCGAGACCGGCGGCAAGCGGAGCCTGCGCACGCGCCTGGCCGAGGAGCAGATCGGCGCGGCCGAGGCGCAGGTGCTGGACGCGCTGCGCACGCAGCTCTTCCAGCTGCGGCAGGCCTTCCTCGGCGCGCTGCTGGCGCGGGCCAATTGGGAGGTGGCGCTGGCGAACCGCGCCAGCCTCGAGCGGACGGAGACGCTGCTGCGGCGCCAGGTCGCCGATGGCGCGATCCCGGAGGGCGACCTGCTGCGCTTCCAGGCCAGCCGGCTTCCCTTCGAGAGCGAGGTGACGACCAGCGCCCAGGCCTATGCCACGGCCGTCGCATCCGTCGCCGCGCTGCTCGCCCTCGACCCGGCCGCCCTGCCCCATGCCCCCGCTTCCCATGGCGCCGCCGGGCGGCCCGCCCTGCCCCCGATCGCCCTCGAGCTGCGCGGGCGGCTCGACCGCATGCCGCCGCCGCTCGAGCTCGGGCGCGAGGCGCTCGGCGCGGCGGTGGCCCGCCGGGCGGATGTGGTGGCGGCGGAGCGCCAGGTGGGCGCGGCGGCGGCGAACCGGGCGCTGGCCGAGGCGGCACGCTCGCGCGACGTCACGCTCGACACGGGCTGGGGACGGACGAAGCTGCAGCAGGACCTGCCGACCGCGCCCAACGCCACCGTGAACGCGAACAACGCCTTCACCCTCAGCCTCTCCGTGCCGATCTTCACCGCGCGCATCGTCGAGGGGAATATCGGCGTCGCGCAGGCGCAGCAGGCGCAGCTCGAGGCCCTGGCGCGCCAGGCGCTGCTGCAGGCGCGGGCGGAGTTCGCCACCGCCTGGGCCAGCCATGAGCAGGCGCGCGCCCTGGTCGCCCTCTATACCGGGGCCGCGCTGATGCGGGCCGAGGAGGCCTATCGCAGCGCCGAGCAGGCCTATCTCGCCGGCGGGCGCTCGCTGCTCGAGGTGCTGGACGCGCTCCGGACCCGGAATGCGACGCGGGTCGCGGCGAACCAGGCGCGGCACGCCCTGCTGCTGGCGCTGGCGGGGCTGGAGCACGCCACCGGGGTTTCCGGGATCGCGCCGCGGCTGTAGCCTTCCGCCCGAGGGAACGGAGAGGGATGCCGCCATGGACATGCAGATCGCGGGCAAGCGCGTGCTGATCACGGGCGGCTCGAAGGGCATCGGCCTCGCCTGTGCCCAATCCTTCGCCGAGGCCGGATGCAACCTGATCCTCGCCTCGCGCGATGCGGCCGCGCTCGAGGGCGCGGTGGGCCAGGTGCGCGCGCGCTACAATGTCGGCACCGAAATCTTCGCCGGCGACCTCTCCTCGCCCGCGGCGCGGATCGCGCTGCACGAGGCCCATCCGGACATCGACATCCTGGTGAACAATGCCGGCGCCATCCCGGGCGGCACCGTGCACGACATCTCGCTCGAGCGCTGGATCGAGGCCTGGAACCTGAAGGTCTTCGGCTACATCCACCTGACGCAGCTCTACCTGCCGGCGATGGAGGCGAGGAAGGACGGCGTCATCGTGAACATCATCGGCATGGCCGGCCGCGCGCCGCGGGCCGACTACATCTGCGGCGCCGCCGGCAATGCCTCCCTGATCGCCTTCACCGCGGCCCTTGGCGGGAAGGCGCCGGATTCGAACGTGCGGGTCGTCGGCATCGCGCCGGGGGCCACGATGACGGACCGGATCATCACCCTGTCGAAGTCGCGCGCGAAGACGAAGTGGGGCGATGAGGGGCGCTGGCAGGAGATGCTGTCGGGCCTGCCGCTCGGGCGCGCGGGAAAGCCCGAGGAGATCGCGGACCTCGCCGTGTTCTGCGCGAGCCCCCGCGGCGGCTATCTCTCGGGCACGACGCTCGACGTCGACGCCGGCGCGCAGTTCCGCGGCTAGCGCTTCGCCCTCCCCCGCATGCGGGGGAGGGAAACGCGGCACGACAGCAGGTGCGAGAGATGGATTTCCGCCTCACCGACGAGCAGCGCGCCCTGATCGCGCCGGTGCGCGAGCTGGCGCAGGGCGTGTTCCGCCAGCGCGCGCTGCGCTGGATGGACGGCACCTTCCCCTGGGACAACATCCGCGACCTCGCCGGCCTCGGCGTGCTCGGGATGACGGTGCCGGAGGAGTATGGCGGGCTTGGCCTGCCGGTCTTCGAGACGGCGCTGATCCTCGAGGAGATCGCCAAGGTCTGCTACCCGACCGCGATGGCCGTCCTCGGCGAGGCCGGGGTGCAGACCCGCGTCATTGCCAAGTACGCGCCGGAGGGCATCCGCGCGCGCATCCTGCCGCAAGTGGTCAGCGGCGATTGCATCCTCTCGATCTGCATGACCGAGCCGCATGCCGGCACGGATGTCGCGAGCTTCCGCACCAACACCGTGGTCCGCGGCGACCGCGTGGTGGTGAACGGCACCAAGACCCTGATCTCCCGCGCCGAGGAGGCGGGGATGTTCGTGGTCTTCACCCGCATCGACGGGAAGCCGGGCCGCGAGGGCATCGGCTGCGTGCTCATCGAGCGCGGCACGCCGGGCCTGGCCGTCACCGGCACCTACCACACCATGGGCGGGGAGAACCTGCACGAGGTGAAGTTCGAGGATGTCGAGCTGCCGCTCGAGAACCTGGTGATCCGCGAGGACGGCTTCCGCCGGCTGCTCTCCGCCTTCAACACGCAGCGCTGCCTGAACCCCTCGATCAGCCTCGGCCTGGCGGAGGGCGCCTTCGACGAGGCGCTGCGCTACACCCGCGACCGGCCGGTCTTCGGCAAGCCGATCGCCGATTTCCAGGGCGTGCGCTGGAAGCTCGCCGACATGTACAAGGACATCGAGGCGGCGCGCGGCCTGCTCTACCGCGCCTGCTGGACCGCCGATCCCTTCCCGGACCCGTTCCTCGCCGCGACCGCCAAGGTGTTCTGCAACGAGATGGCGATCCGCGTGACCAACGAGGCCGTGCAGCTGCATGGCGGCTTCGGCTTCACCGACGAGTATCCGGTCTCGCGCCTCTATCGCGGCGCGCGCTACGGCTCGCTCGGCGGCGGGGCGCTGGAGACCCTGCGGGACCTCATCGGCAAGAAGCTGGTGGGGGAGGATCCCGGGCCGGACGGGATCCTCGGCCTCGGCTATTTCTGACGCCGTCCGATGACCGCAGCGCCGGAGGGCGCGCAGGTCTGAACCGGACGGCCCGCTATTTCGGCGCGGCCTCGAGCGCCTCGACCAGCATCTCCAGCAGGGTCACTCCGAAGACGCGCATGTTGTCGATGCGGTCGGGGCTGCCGGTCTCGATGGTGCGCGACCGTGCGACGGGGCCGGCGACGGCGAAGACGCCATGCCCCGCGGCATGCCCGTAGCTGTTGCCCGTGGGGCCGGTGGCACCCGCCTCGCCCAGGCCCCAGATGGTGCCGAGGCGCGCCCGCGCGGCCTCCGCCAGCAGCTTCGCCATCTCCTCCGAGGCCGGCGCCGCGGCCTTCAGCGCCTCGACCGGCACGCCGAGCAGGGTGGTGCGCGCGCCGCGCGTGTAGACCACCGAGCCGCCCAGGAAATAGGCCGAGGCGCCCGGCACGGCGAGCAGCGCGGCCGAGACCAGCCCGCCGGTCGAGCTCTCCGCGACCGCGATGGTCTCCTTGCGGGCCTTCAGCAGCGCGCCGGCGCGCGCGGCGATCGGCAGCAGGCGGTCCATGGCGTGTCCTCCGTTCGATGCGGCCAGCACACCGCGCCGGCCGGGCACCGGTCAAGGCCGCCAGCGGCCCTTGAGGTCCCAGAGATGCGCGAGCCCCGCCACCGCCAGCCAGGCCGCGATCCAGGCCGGGCCCGCCCCGGTCAGCGCGCCACGCAGGGCCAGCAGCAGCGCGGCACCGGCGGCGAGGAAGGGCAGCAGCCGCGCCGGCGGCACGCCGCGGCCGGTGCGGCGCCAGAACACGCCCAGCGCGACCGCCTCCAGGACGACGATCGCCAGGACCAGGTCGACGAGCCAGGCCTCCATCAGGGATCGCCGGGCACGCCGAAGGCGGGCGCAGCGCCGGGATCCAGCGCGCGGCGGACATAGTCCTCCTGCTGCGGCTTCCAGATCTCCCAGAGCGCGGCGAGCGCCTCGATCGGATCGTCCTCGGTCCAGTCGATCCGCAGATCCGCGACGGGCCAGGGCAGGTCGCGCACCACCAGCATCCCGGCCGAGCGCACCGGCCCGGCCTCGCCGCCCGCCGCCACGCCGGCGCGCATCGCCGCGACCAGCCGGTCGCCGAGGGCCGCGGCGGGATCGGCCTCGAAGGCCGCGACCATCGCCCGCGGCACCTCCGGGTTCGCCAGCAGGTTGCCCGCCGCTGCGCCATCCGTGCCGATCGCGGCGGCATGGACACCGAGCGCGCCTTCGCCGGAGAAGACGGCGGCCGGACCCTCCCGCCCCAGCACCACGAGCTGGCGGAAGGCGATGTTCGGGTCCTGCCGCAGCGTCGCCATCACCGCCTCCGCCGACAGCCCCTCCGCCAGCAGCGCCAGGCCGCGCTGCCCGAGCCTGGGATCGGTGATGTTCTGCGCCGCCACCACGCCCGCGCCGGCCCGCGCATGGGCGCAGCGCGCCGCGACGGCGGGGGAGGAGGAGGAGACGGCGATGCCGAACGCGCCCGTCCGCCCGCAGCGGCCGCTGATCGAGAAGGTCATCGCGCCTCAGTCCGGGATGACGGCGGTGGCGTCGATCTCCACCAGCCATTCCGGCCGCGCCAGCGCCACCACCACCAGGCCGGTGCAGACCGGGTGCACGCCCCGGATGTACTCGCCCATGGTGCGGTAGACATCCTGGCGGTGGCGGATGTCGGTCAGGTAGACGACGAGCTTCGTGACATGCCCCATCTCCGCCCCGCATTCCTGCAGCAGCTGGCGGATGTTCCGCATCACCTGGTGGGTCTGCGCGACCGGATCGCCGATTCCGACCGAGGCGGAGGTGTCGAGGTCCTGCGGGCACTGTCCGCGCAGGAAGACCTGGGTGCCGCGCGCGACCACGGCCTGGGCCAGGTCGTTGTCGAGCTTCTGCTCCGGATAGGTGTCCTTCGTGTTGAAGGGGCGGATGCGGCGGTGATGCATGGCGGGGCTCCGTCGGGACGAGGCATCCTCGCGCGGAAACCCGGTCAGGCGGAAGGGGGCCGTCTTGTGGCGGGCGCGGAGGCGTGGAACGATCCAGCCCATGCCGACCGCCTTCTTCCTGAACGGGCCGAACGCCAATCTCTACGGGCTGGACGCCGCCGGCACCTATGGGCGCGAGACCTTCGTCGACATCCGCGCGCGCTGCGAGGCGGCGGCGGAGCGCGCCGGCCTCGACCTCGACTTCCGCCAGACGAATGACGAAGGCACGCTGATCGACTGGATCCAGGAGGCGCGGGAGGCCGCGGACGGCGTGCTGATCAACGCCGCCGGCCTGTCCTACACCTCGATCGCCGTGCTGGACGCGCTGCTGATGTTTCCCGGTCCCGTGCTGGAGGTGCACATGTCGAACATCCACCGGCGCGAGCCCTTCCGTCACAAGACCTACACGAGCCTTGCGGCCACGGCGACGATCTGCGGCCTCGGGCCCCTCGGCTACGAGCTGGCGATCGGCGCGATGGCGAAGCTGATCGCCGAGGGGAGGGCGCGCTGATGGTCGCCGTCGCCTTCCACAGCCGCGGCGACGACCCGGTCGCCTGGGGCAAGGCGCTGGGGGCGGCGCTGCCGGGGCTGGATTGGCGCGTCAGCCCCGATCTCGGCGATCCGGCGGAGATCGAGGCGGCGCTGGTCTGGAAGCCGCCTTCCGGCTTCTTCGCGCCGATGACGAAGCTGAAGCTGGTGGTGAATCTCGGCGCGGGTGTCGACAGCCTGATGGGGCGGGACGACCTGCCGCCGGTGCCGATCGCGCGGCTGAACGACCAGGGCATGGTCCAGCTCATGTCGAGCTACGTGGTCTTCGCCGTCACCCGCTACGCCCGCGACATCCACCTGCTGGAACGCCAGCAGCGCCGCGGCGAATGGCGCTACCTGCATCCCCGTGCGCTGTACGAGATCAAGGTCGGTGTGCTGGGCCTGGGCGAGCTCGGCGGTCCCTCCGCCGAGGCCCTGGCGCGGATGGGCTACCAGGTCACCGGCTGGTCGCGCACGCCGAAGGCCATTCCCGGCGTGCGCTGGGAAGGCTCGCTCGAGGCCGTGCTGCGCGAGAGCGAGATCCTGGTCGCGCTGGTGCCGCTGACGCCGGCGACCACGGGGCTGATCGGCGCGCGGGAGCTGGCGCTGCTGCCCAAGGGCGCGAAGCTGATCAACGCCTGCCGCGGCGCGGTGGTGCAGGAGGCGGCGCTGCTGTCCGCGCTGCGCGACGGCACCCTGGCCGAGGCGACGCTCGACGTCTTCGACACGGAGCCGCTGCCCCCCGGCCATCCCTTCTGGTCGATGGAGAACGTGCTGGTCACGCCGCACCTCGCCAGCATCACCGTTCCCGACAGCGCCGCGCAGGACGTGGCGGAGAGCATCCACCGGGTCCGGCGCGGCGAGCGGCCGCTGCACGAGGTGGACCCCGCCCGGGGCTACTGACGCGAGGTCGCCTCGTCGAAGATCCCGCCCGCGGCGAAGGCCTCGCGCAGGAAGGCGGCGAAGGCGGCGACGGCCGGGCGCGGCGGCAGGCCGCGCGGGGCCAGCAGCATCAGCCGCACCGGCGCGAGGTCGGGGTCGAGCGGCAGGGCCACGATCCGGCTGCCGTCCACGGCGTAGGGGCTGCGCGGCACGGCGTTCTGGATGGCGAAGCCGTGGCCATTGCCGACCAGGCCGCGGATCAGCTCCTGGCTGCGGGAGGCGAAGCCGATGCGCGGCTCGACGCCCTTGGCGCGGAACAGCGCCAGGAAGTAGTCGCGGCTGTGCGGCAGGTCGAGCAGCAGCAGCGGCTCGGCGGCGGCGAGCTCCGCCAGGGTCAGCCGCGCGCGGCGGGCCAGCGGGTGGCGGGCAGGCAGCACGGCATGCGGGGGCAGGGCGGCGAGCGGCGTGACCTCGACCGTGTCCGGCAGGGCGAAGTCGTAGGCCAGCGCCAGCTCCGTGCGCCCGAGGGCCAGGGCCGAGAGGATCTCCTGCTGGTCCCCCTCCTCCAACCGCACGGTGATGGCGGGGTGGCGCTCGGCGAAGGCCGAGAGCAGGCGCGGCAGGAAGCGCGGCGCCACGGTCAGGAAGCAGCCGAGCGTGATCTCACCCGCCGGCGCGTCGCCGAGTGCCCTTGCCGCGCGCGCGAAATCGGCGGCATGGGCCAGCAGCTGCCGCGCCTCCGCCACCACCCGCGCGCCGGCCGGCGTCGGCGTCACGCCGCGCGCATGGTGGCGGAGGAAGAGCGGCAGGCCGAACTCGGCCTCGAGCTGGGCCAGAGTCTCGGAGATCGCCGGCTGGGAGACGTGCAGGCGCCGCGCGGCGGCGGTGACGCTGCCCTGGTCCGCCACCGCGACCAGGTAGCGCAGCGCCCGGAGGGAGAGGTCCATCGGACGCATAGGCTGCGCCGATGCCAAAGCGCGGACAAGACTATTTTTCCGATGATCCGACCCGGGGCATCCTGGCGCCGATCCAGAGGAGCCCCATCCATGATCCGCACCGGCCAGCAATACCTCGACGGCATCCGCGACGGCCGGGAGATCTGGATCGATGGCGAGCGGGTGCAGGACGTCACCACCCACAAGGCCTTCGCGCCCATCGTCGCCATCAAGGCCCGCATGTACGACATGCAGCACGAGGCGGCGCACCAGGACGCGCTGACCTATGTGGAGGCCAACGAGCGCCACAGCCTCTACAACCAGCCGCCGCGCACGCAGGAGGACTGGCACCGCAAGTGGCGCAGCGTCGACGTGCTGATGAAGGAGATCGGCGGCGTCGTCACCCGCGTCGGCGACGAGACGGTCGGCGAGATGTGGTCGCTGCAGGATGGCCGCGACATCCTGAACGAGATCGACCCGCGCTTCGCCGACAACATCACCCGCCACATCAATCGGGTGGTGGAGGCCGATCCCTTCCACGTCTCCGCCAATACCGATCCCAAGGGCGACCGCAGCAGGCACATCACCCAGCGCGATCCCGACATGATGGTGCATGTGGTGAAGGAGACCGATGCCGGCATCGTCATCCGCGGCGCCAAGTACGAGACCGCGGCGGCCTATGCGGACCAGGCCTACCTGAAGCCCACCGTCGGCGCCTGGACCGACGAGAAGGAGAGCGACTACGCGCTGGGCTGCATCGTGAAGATGGGTGCGCCCGGGGTGAAGCACATCTGCCGCGGCGGCTTCGCCGGCCGCACCGACCCGGCCGACTACCCGCTGGCGAACAATTTCGACGAGGTCGACACGCTGGTCGTGTTCGACAACGTGCTCATCCCCTGGGAGGACGTGTTCTTCTACCGCTACACGCGTGCGGCGCAGCAGGTGCGGGCGACCTTGCACCGCTACTCGGCCTTCCCCTACGTGCTGCGCCTGCTCTACGTCGCCGACATGATGATCGGCGTGGCGATGTGGAACGCGCGCCAGACCGGCCTCGAGAAGCTTCAGGCGGTGCAGGAGAAGCTGGCCGATCTGGTCTGCTACCGCGAGGGCATCCGCGCGCACCTGACCGCCGCCATCGCGCTGGCCGAGCGTTCCCCGGCCGGGCTGCTGATGCCGAACCAGTCCATCCTCTATGCCGGGCGGGTGCTGGCCTGCTCGCAGCTTCCGGTGATGATGCATGCGGCGCGGGAGCTGATTGGCGGGCAGATCTGCGTCACCCCCAACGCCGCGGCCTTCGCCGGCGAGGGCACCAGCGAGTGGCTGCGCAAGTTCTACACCCTGAACGAGCAGTGGGATTCCGAGGACCGCCGCAAGCTGCTCGCCTTCAGCCGCGACCTGCTGAACAGCGATTATGCGGGGCACCGCCTCGCCTTCGTGCAGTTCGCCCAGGCGCCGCACTTCAACCACCTGGCCGCGGTCTACCGGAATTTCGACTTCGAGGGGCCCCTCGACTTCGTGCGCCGCGCCGCGGACCTGTCGGAGAAGGTGACCGGCAAGGCGCATTGAGCAGGCACGCGGCTTGCTAGCCCCGCGGGGACGCTTCGGGAGGCGAGGATGGCGATGTTCGGACGTCGGACGATACTGGCCGGGACGGCGGCGGCGCTGGCCGCGCCCTGGGTGGCCAACGCGCAGGCCAACCGGCTCTCCATCAGCATCTGGGGCGGCAGCTGGCGCGACATGGTCGCCAACACGGCGGCGAAGAAGTTCACCGCCGACACCGGCGCCTCGGTCGAGTTCCTCACCGGCGGCACCATCGACCGGCTGAACAAGGCGAAGCTCGCCAAGGGCTCGCCCGAGAGCGACATCACCTTCACCACCAGCCATGTCGGCTGGCTCTACGCCAATGACGGGCTGTACGAGACGCTGGACCTGTCCAGGGCGCCGCGCGCGGCGAAGCTGGTGGACCAGGCGAAGATCAGCCCGTTCCACATCGGGACCTGGGCCTATGTCTACACCATCGGCTACCGGCCCGACCTGGTGAAGGACATCGCCTTCGAGAGCTGGGCGGATCTCTGGAAGCCGGGGATGCGCGGCAAGCTCGCCGCGCCGGATTTCGACCCCAGCCACATCATCACCGTCTCGGCGATGCTGGAAGGCGGCGACGCCGCAACCTGGGAGAAGGGGCAGGCCCGCCTGAAGGCGCTGAAGCCGAGCTTCAAGGCGTTCTACACCAACGACGCCAACAGCCAGCAGCTCATCGCCAGCGGCGAGACGCCGGTGCAGGTGATCCTGTCCATGAACGCGCACTACATCGCCAGCCAGGGCGTGAATCTGAAGCTGGTGATCCCGAAGGAGGGCGCGGTGCTTGGCATCGACACCGTCGCCATCATGAAGGGCAGCACGAAGCAGGAGCTGGCCTACCGCTTCATCGACACGCTGCTCGATCCCGGCATCCAGGCGGCGATCGCGGCCGACAAGAAGGGCAGCCCGACCGTCTCCGACGCGCAGCTGCCACCCGCCATCGCGTCGCTGCCCGGCGTCTTCACCAGCGCCGAGCAGTGGAAGACCCAGGCCATCATCATCGACCACAGGCTGCGGGCGGAGAAGACCGCCGAGTGGCGGCGCTGGTTCCAGGAGAACATCATCGCCGGCTGAGCCCATGGGCAAGCGGCCCTTCCTCGCCTGGTTCGTGACGCCGGGGGCGCTCGCCGCCCTCGGCTTCCTCGCCGCCATGGGCGCGGTGCTGCAATACGCCTTCCGCGCGCACATCCCGGGCTCGCTCGAGGTCGGCGGCTTCACCCTGGCGAATTTCGACGGGCTGCTGCGGCCGCTCTACGCCAGCGTCTTCCTGCAGACCGTCCAGCTCTGTGCGCTGACGGCGTTCTTCTCGCTGCTGCTCGGCTACCCGCTGGCCTATGCGCTGGTGCATGCGCGGAACCTGGCCTGGAAGTCGGTGCTGCTGGTCGTCGCCGTCACGCCGCTGTTTCTCGGCGAGGTGGTGCGGACCTATTCCTGGCTGACCGTGCTGGGCAACACCGGCTTCGTGAACGGCGCGCTGCGCGGGCTCGGGCTAATCGACCAGCCGATCCAGCTGATGTTCACGAAGCTCGGCGTGACCTTGGCACTGGTGCACGTGACCCTGCCGGTGATGGTGATCATGCTGGCCGCCGCGCTGTCGCATATCGACCGCGACTACCAGCGCGCGGCGCATTCCCTCGGCGCCGGCCCCGTGCGCAGCTTCCTCACCGTGACCCTGCCGCTGTCCATGCCGGGGATCGTCGCCGGCGCCGGCACCGCCTTCGCCTGGACCTTCAGCGCCTTCGCCACGCCCCAGATCATCGGCGGCGGGCGGGTCAACATGGTCTCCAACCTCGTCTACCAGCTCGGCTTCTCGAGCTTCAACTTCCCCTTCGCCGCCAGCCTGTCCATCGTCGGCCTGGCGCTGGCCGCGGCGGTGCTCGGGATGCTGCGCATCGGCACGGCGCGGCTGGAGCGGGCCTCGGCATGAGGCTCGGACCCGGGCTGCGCGCGCTCGACTGGGCGCTGCGGCTGCTGCTGTTCGGCATCCTCGGCTTCCTGGTGCTGCCGGCGGTGGTCGTCACCATCGCCGCCTTTAGCGACCGGGCCATCCTGGCCTTCCCGCCCACCGGCTTCTCCTGGCGCTGGTTCGAGAAGGCGTTGACCTACGAGGATTTCCGCGCCGGCGTGCGCAACGGCGCCATCGTCATGCTCTTCGCCTCCTCGATCGCGCTCGTCATCGGCACCGGTGCCGCGATCGCGATCGACCGCTACCGCTTCCGCGGCCGCGCGACCCTGGAGGCGCTGCTGCTCTCCCCGCTCGTCGTGCCGCATTTCACCGTGGGGCTAGGCTTCCTGATCCTCGCGGCGCAGATGGGGCTGGCGCGCAGCTTCACCGTCGTCGTCGCCTGCCATGTCGTGCTGGTGCTGCCCTTCGTGCTGCGCAGCGTCCATGTCTCGCTGCGCAACCTCGACGGGCGGCTGGAGCAGGCGGCCGCCAGCCTCGGCGCGCCGCCGCGCCGCGTGCTGTTCACCGTGACCCTGCCGCTGCTGGCGCCCGGCCTCGCGGGCGGGTGGCTCTTCGCGGCGATCCTCTCCTTCAACGAGTTCACCGCCTCGCTCTTCGTCACGGCGCAGCGCACCCAGACCCTGCCGGTGGCCATGTACAATTACGTCCGCGAATACGCCGATCCCTCCATGGCGGCGCTCTCGGCGCTGTACATCGCCGTGACCGCGCTGCTGCTGACGTTCGCCAACCGCTTCCTCGGCCTCGGCCGCATCCTGGCGATCGAGCCGCATGGACGCTGAGCCCGCCGCCTCGGCCGCCGCCGCGCTCGCGGACCGCCCCGCGCTGCAGGTCGATGGCGTCTCGCGCCGCTTCGGCAGCGTCGTCGCGCTGCAGGAGGCCTGGCTGAAGGTGGCGCCGGGCGAGTTCCTCACGCTGCTCGGGCCGTCCGGCTGCGGCAAGACGACGCTGCTGAACCTCATCGCCGGCTTCCTCGAGGCCGATGCCGGGGAGATCTTGATCGAAGGCAGGCTGGTCACCGAGACGCCGGTCTGGGAACGCGGCATTGGCATGGTGTTCCAGAACTACGCGCTGTTCCCGCATATGAGCGTCGCGCGGAACATCGCCTACGGCCTCGCCGCACGCCGCCTGCCGAAGCCCGAGATCGCCCGCCGCGTCGCGGAGGCCCTGGCGCTGGTGAAGCTGACGGGCATGGAGGATCGCCGCCCGCGCCAGCTCTCCGGCGGCCAGCAGCAGCGCGTGGCGCTCGCCCGTGCCCTGGTGATCCGCCCCAAGGTGCTGCTGCTGGACGAGCCCTTCAGCGCGCTCGACCGCAATTTGCGCGGCGCCATGCAGGTGGAGCTGCGCGAGATCCAGCGCTCCCTCGGCATCGCCACGGTCTTCGTCACCCACGACCAGGGCGAGGCGCTGTCCATGTCCGACCGCGTCGCCGTGATGTCGCAGGGCCGCATCCGCCAGGTCGGCACGCCGGAGGCGGTCTACCGCCAGCCCGCGGACCGCTTCGTCGCGGGCTTCGTCGGGGACGTGAATCGCATTCCCGCCCGTCTGGTCTCGGTCGCGGGCGCGGAGGCCCTGGTCGAGGCCGGCGCGTGCCGCGTAGCGGTGCCTGCGGCGCCGCTCGCCGGCCTCGCCCCCGGCGCGGCGGTGGAGCTCTTTCTCCGGCCGGAGGCGCTGCGGTCCGCCCCGGCCGGGACGCCGGGCGTCGCGGAGGGCGTGGTCGCCGCGCGCATCTTCCTCGGCGACCATATGGACCTGCATCTCGACGTCCCCGGCCTGCCCGCCCGGCTGCTGCTGCGCGGCCCGGGGCATGCCGGGGCCGAGCCCGGCGCGAGGCTCGCCATCCTGCCCGACGCGGCCGCCGCCGCCACGGCCTTCCTGCCCGAGGGCTGACCGCCGGGCTTGCGCGGGGCGGCCCCGAGGGCACAGTCATGGCGCCCTCCTCGCAATCCGGAGCCTTCGCCCATGCCGATCTACGCCCTCGACGTCCTCGTCCCCGTCCTGCCGCCGCCCGGCCGCTTCTGGGTCGCGCCCGATGCGCAGGTCATCGGCAACGTCATCCTCGAGGAGGATGTGAGCATCTGGTTCGCCGCCGTCATCCGCGGCGACAACGAGCCGATCCGGATCGGCGCGCGCGCGAACATCCAGGACGGATCGGTGCTGCATTCGGACACCGGCGTGCCGCTGACCATCGGCGCGGATGTCACCGTCGGCCATCGCGCGATCCTGCATGGCTGCACCGTCGGCCCCAACAGCCTGATCGGCATGGGCGCGACCGTGCTGAACCGCGCCCGCATCGGCGCGAACAGCATCGTCGGCGCCAATGCGCTGGTCACAGAGGGGAAGGAATTCCCGGACGGCTCGCTGATCGTCGGGGCGCCGGCGAAGGCCGTGCGCACGCTCGATGCCGCAGCCTTCGAGGCTCTGCGTGCCTCCGCCGCGCATTACGTCGCGAACGGGCGGCGCTTCGCCGCGGGGCTTCGCCCGATCGGTTGACGCGCCGCGACGCATCGCGCCCCAACGGCCCGAAGGAACATCGTCCCGGAACCCGGGCCTGGCGCCTCCGGAGGTTTCACGAACACCGAGGCTTCCCTCCGGCGCCGGCTCCGCTACCCTGGGCCGAACCCTCGCAGGAGGACGCACGGCCATGCGCTACGTCTGCGACGCCCCGGACGGGAAGACCTGGTTCCGCATCGAAACCGAGGCCGAGGCGGCCCGTGAATCCGAGTTGCTGGGCCACGCCGTCGAGAAGCACTTCCGCCGCGCGCTGGAGGATGCCGCCCAATCCTACGATCCGGGTCCCGTGCCTTATGTGGAGCGGGATATCGGCCGCGCGGCGCATATCCAGCGCACCATGCCCCTGTTCCTGACCCTGCGTGACGCGGAAGGCGCGGCGCTGGTCACCGCGATGCTGCCGCCGAACGGCCGGGCCGGCCTGCGCGGCTTCCGCCCGATCGTGGTCGGGCAGGCGAATGCCGACCCCTACCCGCAGCATGGCGAGGCGATCCAGGCGCTCGGCCGGCATTTCGGGCTGACCCTCGACCGGGACCTCTGCTACCCCTATCGCCGCGGCTGATCCGTCGCCGGTCGCGTCCCGGTGACTGCCGGCGCTTTGGGCAGCCTGCCATCGCCTTGGGCCGGGTCTGACCCAAGGGGCCGCGGCGGGGCGCGAGCGCCCTGGCACGTCGGTTGCACCGCCCGGCAGGCCTTTGCCGGGAGACGTCACGCATGGCCGAAGCGAATGCCGCGAGCACCGAGCCGATGGTCGCGGGCCTCTTCCATGTCGCGGTGAAGACGAACGATCTCACCGCGACGGTCACCTTCTACGAGCGGATCCTCGGCCTCAGGAACGGGTTCCGGCCGGATTTCGGCTATCCGGGCGCCTGGCTCTACGTGCCGGTCGCCGGCGGTCCCGCCATCCTGCACATCTATGCCGGCGGGCCCGCGCTCGGCGCCGAGGGACGCGCACCGTCGGGCACGGCGGCAATCGACCATGTCTCGCTCTCCTGCCGCGGCTTCCACGGCTACGTCGCGCGCTTCAAGGCGGCGGGGCTGGACTGGCGGGAGTTCCTCGTGCCCGGCACGACGCTCTGGCAGCTCTTCGTCTACGACCCGTCGGGCGTGCAGTGCGAGCTGACCTTCGAGGGCGCGGGCGAGGGCGGGCCGCCGCCCGACATGTCGCCGGGCCGCGCCTATGTCGCCGGCTCGAGCTTCTTCGACGCCGCGCGCTACCCGAAGCTGTCCTGAAGGACGCCGCCCCATGACCCTGCTCCGCCGCCGCCCGCTGCTGCTCGGCACCCTCGCCGCGCCCTTCGTCATCGGCGCCGCCCGCGCCGCGGACACGGTGCGCATCGCGATCTTCGAGGCCGGCTCGACCCTGCCCTACTTCGTCGCGCTGACCCGCGGCTACTTCGCCGATGTCGGGATCGAGCCGCAGACGGTGAAGCTCGCCAACCACCCGCTGATCGTGCAGGCGCTGGTCGCGGGCGAGGTCGAGGGCTGCACTAACCTCGTCTCCCTGGAAGGCGCCAACATCAACGTCCGCCGCCCCGGCACGATCATCTACTTCGCGCTGAACGGGCAGAACGAAGAGCACCGGATGGAGCAGTTCGTGGTCCGCCCGAACAGCACCGTCACCTCGATCAGGGACCTCAAGGGCGCGCGCATCATGTCCGCGCCGGGCCCGGCGAACATGGCCGCGGCCAAGGCGGTGCTGGCCGCGGTCGGGCTGCAGGAGGGCCGCGACTACACCATGGTCGAGCAGCCCATGGGCGTGCATATCGGCGCCATGCAGTCCGGCCAGTTCGACGCGGCCTACACGCTCGAGCCCGTGGCGACGATCGGCGAGCGGGCCGGGGCGATGAAGCGGCTGGAGGCCGGCGTCATCGCCACCTACATGCTGGGGCGGAAGGACGCGCAAGCCTATGCCGCCGGGGCCGGCTTCTCGGCGCGCTTCCTCGACCAGAAGCCGGACCTGGTGAAGCGCTACGTCGCCGCCTGGACCCGTGCGATCGAGGCGATCCGCACCGACCCCACCACGCGCCAGGCGCTGACCAGCCACCTGAACACGCCGGCCGACCTCGCCGCGGTGATCCCGCTGCAGGCCTTCAAGCTGGTGCGGGAGTTCACGCCGCAGGACAAGGCGGACTTCCAGAAATTCATCGACCTCGGCGTGCAGGTCGGCGTGGTGCGCGGGCCCATCGATACCAGCACCTTCATCCGGGCGCTGTAGGCGGCTTGACCCCGCTCGACGATGCCGGCCTGCCCGGCGCCATGCCGCCGCGGGAGGCGGCGATGTCGGTCCGCGGGCTGCGCAAGGCCTTCGGCGGCCAGCCCGTCTATTCCGGCTTCGACCTCGATGTCCGCCGCGGCGACATCCTGGCGATCTTCGGCCCCAATGGCTGCGGCAAGTCCACGCTGATCAACATGGCCGCCGGGCTGCTGCCAATGGATGGCGGCACCATCCTCTACGACGGCCGCGAGGTCCGCGACATCCGCATCGGCTACGTCTTCCAGAACTACCGCGAGGCGCTGTTCCCCTGGATCCGCGCCATCGACAACATCCGCTACCCGCTGCGCCGCATGGGCCTGCCGCGGCGCGAGATCGAGGCGCGGATCGAGCGCCTCTCCGCCGATTTCCGCGTGCGCTTCGACCTCGCCCGCTACCCCTACGAGCTCTCGGGCGGGCAGCAGCAGCTCGTCTCCGTCATGCGCGCGCTGGCGGTGGAGCCGGAGGTGCTGTTCCTCGACGAGCCCTTCTCGGCGCTGGATTTCGAGACCACCCTCGACCTACGCGCGCTGCTGCAGGACGTGCTGAAGCGCCTCGGCGTCACCACGCTGCTGGTCAGCCATGATCTGGAGGAGAGCATCGCGCTCGCCGACCGGCTGCTGATGCTGACGCGGCGGCCCACCACGGTCGCCGACGACCTCCGCATCGCGCTGCCCTGGCCGCGCACCTCGGCGACGCTCTCCGAGCCGACCTTCGTCGCCATCAAGCGCCGCTGCCTGGCGGTGTTCGAAGCGGCGGTCGCCGGCCGCCCGGTGGCGGGGGCCGCATGAAGGCGATCCTCGCCCCGGTCGGCGGCGCGCTCGGCTTCGTCGCGCTGTGGTGGCTGGCGACCGCGCTGAAGCTCGCCGACCCGGTGCTGCTGCCCTCGCCGGCCGAGACGCTGGCCGAGACGATCCGCGGCTTCTCGACCGGCACCCTCTGGCACGATCTGGTGCGGACCGTGATCCGCACCCTGCAATCCTTCGCCCTCGCCGCGCTGATCGGCGTGCCGCTCGGCATCGCGCTCGGCGCGAAGGAGCGGGTCTATCGCGCGGTCGAGTTCGTGGTGGACTTCTTCCGCTCCACCCCCGCCTCGGCGCTGTTCCCGCTCTTCCTCATCCTGTTCGGGGTGGGGGAGGGGACGAAGATCGCCGTCGCGGCCTTCGGCGCGGCCCTCGTGATCCTGTTCAACGCCGCCTATGGCGTGATGAACGCCCGCCGCACCCGGGTGCTCGCCGCCCGCGTGATGGGCGCGTCGGAGGCCCGCATCCTCTGGGACGTGCTGCTGTGGGAGGCGATGCCGCAGATCCTGGTCGGCATGCGTGCCGGGCTCTCGCTCGCGCTGGTCATCGTCGTGGTCGCGGAGATGTTCATCGGCAGCGCCGACGGGCTCGGCCAGCGGGTGATCGTGGCGCAGTCGCTGTTCGAGACCGGGCTGATGTACGGCGTGATCTTCCTGGCCGGCGCACTCGGCTACCTGCTGAACCTGGCCTTCCTGCTGCTCGAGAAGCGCTTCGTCCACTGGGCCGGGCGCTGATCAGAACGCCTCCGGCCCCGGCACCTCGGTGTAGAGCCGCTTCAGCTTCGCCAGGAATTCCGGGCGCATCTTGGCGCGCGACCCCGCGATCGGGTCGCCGCCCGGCAGCATCGTGTCCGTCGCCTCCAGGCTGAATTCGCGCACGAACTCCACCCGCTCGTCGCGCCAGCGCCCGACCTCGGCCACGCCGCCCCCGGCGCGCAGCACGGCGCCCGCGATCACCCCGTCCTCGATCGCCTGGGTCGCGCCCTGTCCGAGGGTCGGCACCATCGCATGGGCGGAATCGCCGAGGAACAGCACCCGCCCATCCGCGGCGCCGCGCAGCAGCGGCGAGACCTGCAGCCGCGCCCAATGGATCTCGTCGACCATGGCGGCCAGCTTGCGGCTCATCCAGTCGACCGCCGGGCAGGCGGCGCGTCCCTCCGGCCGATAGACGGAATCCTGGTAGGCGGCGCTGCGCATCTCCGTCGGCACCTCGGCCTCCGGCCCCGGCAGGGGCAGGCCGCCGGCGATATAGGCCGCCCCGCCCGGCAGCCGGTAGGACAGCAGCCGGGCATTGCCGTTGAACCATTGCCCGTACTCGTCATAGGGGCAGTCGGCGGCGTCGCTCACCAGCAGCCGGGTCATGGCGATGCCGTGGAAGCTCGGCTCCGGCACGCCCGCCGTCAGGGCGCGCAGCCTCGAATAGCGGCCATCGCCCGCGACCAGCAGGTCGAAGCCGCACGGCCGCACCAGCCTGCCCGCGCCGTCGCGCAGCACCGGCACCAGCCGCCCGGCCGCATCCTCCTCCACCGCCTCCAGGGTCAGGCCGCGGCGCGTGATCGCGGCCACCGGCGCGCGCAGCACGCGGTAGAGCTCGGACCAGCGCAGCCGGATCCCCGGCTCCTCCGCCACCTCGAGCAGGCCGATGTCGAACAGCCGCTCGCCCCAGGAGGTCTCGATGTACCAGCGCGTCCAGGGCAGGGAGGCGGCGCGGATCGCATCGTGCCGCGCCGGAAGGTGCAGGCGCAGCGCCTTCATGGCGTTGGGTCCGCAATTGAGGCCCGTGCCCGCCTCCGCCGCATCGTCCTCCGTCATCCGGTCGAAGGCCTCGACCGTGATCCCCCGGGCGCCCGCCAGCATCTCCGCCAGCACGCTGCCGGCGACGCCGGTGCCGATGATGCCGATCCTCATGCCCCATCCTCCGCGATCGCCGCCACCAGCCCGCCCCCGGGCGGCCCCTGATGCTCCGCCCCGCCGGAGACGAAGACCCGCCCGTCGCCCACCGCCGCGGCCACCACCGCGCCGAGCGCCGCCCGCAGGTGCCGCTGCGCGTCGATGTCGGTGTCCCCCAGCATGGTGTGGCGCTGCCCGCGGATGCGGCCCGTGACGTCGGGCTCGCCCTTGGCGAAGACGGCGCGCAGCCGCCCTGTCCCGCCGAGCGCCGCGACCAGGCCCTGCGCCGCGCCGATGTCGAGGGCGTCCCGCATCTCCCGCACGCCCAAGGTCAGGCCCGGCGCCCAGCCCGGCGCCTGGCCCAGCACGATCACCTCGTCGCAGGGCACCTCGATGCCGGCCGAGACGACGACGCGGGAGGAGAACAGCGAGAGGTCCCGCAGCAGCGCCGCCTTCGTCGCCCGTGAAGCCGGCACCTCGCCGAGCGCCCGCGCCGCGCCGAGCGCCGCCGCCGCCCGCGCGCGCGCCATGGCGGACAGACTCCCCGCCGGCGTCTTCACGAAGACGAGGCCGGGATCGGCGATGCCGCTCTCCGCCATGGCGCGGCGGACCGTCGCCTCGACCGCGTCGATCTGCGCGTCGGTGCCCGTCGCCTCGCGCGGCAGGGCCGGGCCGAAGGCGGTGCCGATGGCCAGGCCCCGCTCCCCCTCGCCGGGTGCCGCCGCGAACAGCACGGCATGCGGGCTCAGCACGCCTTCCGTGCCGCCCGAGAGCACGCAGGGGATGCGCGCCGCCCAGTCCTCGGCCCGGCCGCCACCGCGGGCCTCCAGCAGGTGCATCAGGGACTGGATGAAATAGCCGCGGGTGAAGTCGTTCAGCCCGCCATTGCCCTCGGTCTTGCCGACCACGGCGCGCAGCGCCCCGGGGCCGGGCAGGCGCCCGGAATCGAGCAGGGCGGCGACCGCCGAGACATCGCCCGGATGGGCCATCGCGACGCGTTCGACGATCAGCCTCGGCATGGTCCCTCCCGGCACGCAAGTTCCGCGCCATCGGCCGACATCCGGTTGCGCTCCGCTTGGTGTGACCCGCCGCCCGGCGCGACCCATGCCGGAGGGTGGAACACCGCGCGCCGCCGCGGCGTTGCCGCCCAGGAGCGCGCACCCCGTGGGGCGCCTCCGAAGCGGCGCGGTGGAGGAGGCAGGCGATGGATCTGGACCTCAGGACGCAGCGGGAACTCGATCGGTTGGAGCTTGTCAGCGGCCTCGGCGAACCGGGCAGCGGCCGCATGTGCATCATGGCCCTGGTGGCCCGGCTCGCGGGGGAGGGACATACCGACAGCCCCGCCTGCGCCTCGTCCCTGGTGCGGGCCTTCGCGATCCCGATCAACGACCACATGCCGCGGCCGGTCCGGCAGCGGCTGAAGCCCTTCGCGCCGCGGATCCTCGGCACGGCCGATGGGCGGGAGGAGGCGCGGGCGGCGCTGCTGCGTCGCGCGCTGGCCGAGGAGATCCTGCCCGCGCTGCAAGCGGCGAGCCGGACCTCGACGCGTCCCGCGGAGCGCCGGCTCGGCCGGCTCTGGGACAGGCTGCGCCGGACGATGCTGGAACGGCGGGTCCGCCTTCTGCTCGAGCCGGCGCCCGCGCCGCGCGGCCGGGAGGCCGATCTCGAACTTGCCGGTGCCGCCGGCCGCCTCATGGCCTGGAGCGCACGCGAGCGGGCTTGCGAGCCCCGCGCCGCGGAACGGTGCTGGGCCATGGCGCTCGATCTGCTCGACCGCTTGTGCGACCCCGACAGGGTGGCGGATGGGCCGGTGCCGGCAAGGAACCCGGCGCGGCCGCATCGGACGGAGGCGGCATGACCGCCAGGCGTCCCTCTGCATCCTGGGTGGCGGTGGCGGCCCTGCAATTCCTGCTGGGCACGGCATCGGCCCAGACGCCTCCCCCCGAGGCGCCGCCGCGCGACGGAAGCGGCCGGGCGGAAGGCGGTGCGCCGGCACCGGAGCGTCCCGCCGAGGGCGCGGCCGCCGCGCCGGGTGTCATCCGCCCGCCGGCCGGGGTCGATCCGGGCATCCACGCCACCGTCCCCGACCCGACGCCCAACACCACGCCGGTCATCCCGCCGCCCGGCACCCCGGGCGGCAATCCGCGCGTGCAGCCGCGCTGATCAGAAGGCGGCGTCCTCGAAGGCGCGCAGGCTCTCGCCGCCGGCCATGACCTTGGCGGCGAGGCTGCTGGTCTCGGGCAGGATGCGCTGCATGAAGAAGCGGGCGGTGGCGAGCTTGGCGCGGTAGAAGCCGGTCTCGTCCGCCGCCTGCTTCTCCAGCGCGATCTCCGCCATGCGCGCCCAGGCATGGGCCAGCGCCGTCAGGCCGAACAGGCGCAGGTATTCGGTCGCCGCCGCCCCCGCCTCGAACGGGTCGCCGAGGCCGCGGCGCGCCACCTCGGCCGTCGCCTGCTGCAGCCGGCCGAAGGCCTTGGAGAGGGGGAGGACGAACTCCTCCATCGCCGGGTCCTCCGACTTCGCCTCGATGAAGGCGAGGACGGGGTGGAAGAAGCGCCGCAGGTAGCGCCCGCCATGCGCGCCGAGCTTGCGGCCGACCAGGTCGAGCGCCTGGATGCCGTTGGTGCCCTCGTAGATCTGGGTGATGCGCGCGTCGCGGGCGAACTGCTCCATGCCGTTGTCGCGGATGTAGCCGTGCCCGCCCCAGACCTGCATGCCGGAGACCGCCGAATCCCAGCCGGTGTCGGTGAAGACCGCCTTGATGATCGGCGTCATGAGCTGGACGAAGTCGTCCGCCTCCGCCCGCACCGCGGCATCGGGGTGGCGCAGCGAGACGTCGTGCTCCAGCGCCGTCAGCGCGGACAGCGCCCGGCAGCCCTCCGTCATCGCGCGCATGGTCAGCAGGGTGCGGCGGATGTCGGGGTGCACCAGGATCGGGTCGGCCGGCTTGTCGGGCGCCTTGGCGCTGTCGAGCGCGCGGCCCTGCAGGCGTTCCCGCGCATAGGCCACCGCGTTCTGGTAGGCGATCTCGGCGATGCCGAGGCCCTGGACGCCGACGCCGAGCCGCGCCTCGTTCATCATGGTGAACATGGCGCGCAGGCCCTTGTGGGGCGCGCCGACCAGCCAGCCCTTCGCGTCGTCGAAGGCCAGCGCGCAGGTGGCGCTGGCCTTGATGCCCATCTTGTGCTCGAGCGCGGTGCAGGTGACGCCGTTCCGCGGGCCCGGGCGGCCATCCTCGGTCGGCAGGAATTTCGGCACGACGAACAGGCTGATGCCGCGCGTGCCGGGCGGCGCGTCGGGCAGCTTGGCGAGGACGAGATGGACGATGTTGTCCGTCAGGTCGTGCTCGCCGGCGGAGATGAAGATCTTGCTGCCCGTGATGCGGTAGCTGCCATCGTCGGCGGGCACGGCGCGGCTGCGGATCAGGCCGAGATCGGTGCCGCAATGCGGCTCGGTCAGGCACATGGTGCCGGCCCATTCGCCGCTGACGAGCTTCGGGAGATACAGCGCCTTCTGCTCCGCGCTGCCGTGCTTCTCGATCGCGGCATAGGCGCCGTGGCTCAGGCCCGGATACATGCCGAAGGCGAGGTTGGTGGAGCAGATCATCTCCTCCACCAGCATGCCGACCGATTTCGGCAGGCCCTGTCCGCCAAAATCGGGATCGGCGCCGAGCGCGGTCCAGCCGCCCTCGCGGAAGGCCTGGTAGGCCTCGGGGAAGCCCTTCGGCGTGCGGACGACGCCGTTCTCCAGGGAGCAGCCCTCGATGTCGCCCGACTGGTTGAGCGGCAGCAGGATCTCGGTGCAGAGCTTCGCGGCTTCTTCCAGCACGGGATCGACGAGGTCGGGGCCGACTTCCTCGCAGCCGGGGAGTGCGCGCAGGCGCTCGGCATCGGCGAGCTCGGTGAGGACGAAGCGCATGTCGCGCAGGGGGGCGGTGTAGGTGGGCATCTGGCTTGCTCCGTGTCCGGTGCTTGCGCGGGGGGAGGAGGGCACCCTGCGGCGCAGTGCGCCGCAGCCCCCCACACCCTCCATCACCGTCTTCTGGCACTGGTTCCGAGTGGTCCGGGATGAGTGCCAGAAAAAGGAGGCGGAGGGGGGTTCCGAGGGGGAGGAGGAGTTCGCTCCTCCTCCCCCCGGCCTTCAGTTCCGAAGTGGCCGCCCGGTCTCGAGCATGTGCTCGACCCGCGCGAGCGTCGGCGCGGTCTTCAGCAGCGCCATGAAGCCCT
The DNA here is from genome assembly GCA_964564645.1 of uncultured Acetobacteraceae bacterium. GTDB lineage: Bacteria > Pseudomonadota > Alphaproteobacteria > Acetobacterales > Acetobacteraceae > CAZMCV01. The sequence goes on along the minus strand of CAZMCV010000021.1, from coordinate 2,211 downwards.
TGCGTTCCAGCGCGTGCAGCTCGGCCTCCGTCGACTCCTCCGTATGGTCCTTGCGGCCGCCGGTGAGCGTCTCGGCCAGGTGCTCGCAGACCGTCACGTCATGCGGCGTGGCGCGGCCGAGGGCCACCTGCTGCTGCACGGCCATGCCCAGCGCGGCGCGGCCCGTGGCGCCGGGCAGGCGCAGGGTGCGCGCCTCGGGCGGCGCATAGCCCTCGACCATCGACAGCGCCTTCGCCTTCGCATCGGCCAGCAGCCGGTCGCGGTTGAAGGTGATGCCGTCCGTCGCGCGGAGCAGCAGCATCTCCTTCGCCTCGAAGGCCGACTTCGCCACCTGCGCCGTCGAGATCATCTCGAAGGCCTTGGCGACGGGCGGCATCGGGCCCTTGGGCGCGCGCGGATTCTCCGCCCAGCGCCGCAGCATCGCCGTGCAGCCGCCCCAGCCGGGGATCAGCCCGACGCCGACCTCGACCAGGCCGACATAGCTCTCCGCATGCGCCTGCACGGCGTCGCAATGCAGCAGGATCTCGCAGCCGCCGCCGAGCGCCATGCCGGAGGGCGCGCCGACCACGGGGAAGGGGGCGTTGCGCAACGCCAGCATGGTCTTCTGGCCGCCCTCGATCAGGCTTTCGATCTCGCCCCAGGCCGCGATGTTGGCCGCGAACAGCGCGAGGCCGATATTGGCACCGACGCTGAACTGCTCGCCCTCGTTGTGGATGACGAGCGCCTTGAACGCGCCCTTCTTCCCCATCGCGATCGCCTTGCCGATCATCTCCAGCGTCAGCGGGTCGAGCGCATTCATCTTGGAGTGGAATTCGAGGCAGGCGACGCCATCCCCGACATCCCAGAGGCTGGCGCTGCCGTTCCGCGCCAGCGGCTTCGATCGCCGCTTCACGTCCGACAGCAGCAGCACGCCCTCGGGCCGCGCGACGGGGTGGTAGGCGCCATCGGTGCCGAAGTATTCCAGCGTGCCGTCGGTGGTGCGGTAGAACCCGCCATCGCCCACCGCGCGCAGCAGCGCCGGCACGGCGCGGCCCTCCGCTTCCAGCGCCCGCGCCAGCCAGGCGGCGCCCAGCCGGTCGATCAGCTCGAACGGCCCCCAGCGCCAGGCGTAGCCGAGGCGCATGGCGGCATCGACATCGGCGACGCTGTCCGCCACCTCCGGCACCAGCGAGGCGGCGTAGGAGAGCGTGTCGAGCAGCACCGCCCGCGCATAGCGCCCGCCGCGGTCCGGATGCTCGACCAGCGCCTTGAGGTCGCGGAGCGAAAGGCTTTCCAGCTGCGCCTTCTCGCTGTCGCGGTAGTCGCCGGTGGTCAGGTCGAGCGCGCGCCGCAGGCTCTCGCCCGCCGGGCCGCGCGCGCGGGTGTAGAAGCCGCCCTTGCCCTTCCGCCCCGTATAGCCCTCGGCGATCATGCGCGTGATCAGCGGATGCTCGCGCAGGCCGAGGACATAGGGATCGTCCGCCGGCAGGGTCGCCTTCATGCTGGCCGCGACGTGCGGCATCAGGTCGATGCCCACCAGGTCGAGCAGCCCGAAGACGCCGGTCTTGGGCACGCCGACGGGACGGCCCATCACCGCATCCGCCTCCTCGACCGTCAGCCCCATGTCGAAGGCGGTGTTGATGGCGGACTGCATCCAGAGGCCGCCGATGCGGTTGGCGATGAAGCCGGGGCGGTCCTTGCAGGGGATGACGGTCTTGCCGAGCGTCCGGTCGCCGAATTCGGTGATGGCCGTGACGGCCTCGGCGCGCGTCGCCGCGCCGCGCACCACCTCCAGCAGCCGCATGTAGCGCGGCGGGTTGAAGAAATGCGTGATCAGGAAGTCGCGCGCGAAGCCCTCGCCGAGCCCCTCGGTCAGCGCCGCCAGCGGGATGGTCGAGGTGTTCGACGACACGATCGAGCCCGGCTTCCGCACGCCCTCGAGCTTCGCGTAGAGCTCGCGCTTGGCGTCCGGCCGCTCGACGATCGCCTCGCAGATCCAGTCGCAGTCGGCGAGCATTTCGAGATCGGTGCCGACATCGCCCGGCGTCACCAGCCGCGCCGCGCTGCGCTGCATGAAGGGCGCGGGATCGGCGCGCAGCATGCGCTCGACGGCCTTGGCAGCACCCCCGGGCACGATGTCCAGCAGCACCACCGGCACGCCGGCATTGGCCACCTGCGCGGCGATGCCGGCCCCCATCACGCCGGCGCCGATCACGCCGACCTTGCGGATGG
>CAZMCV010000020.1:0-38207 GCA_964564645.1 uncultured Acetobacteraceae bacterium | reverse complement strand
GCCCGCGGATCGCGCCGCGCCAGGCCGGGCCGCGGGGGGCCGACCCGCAGCCGCCCGATGGCCGCCGCCGCCCGCGCCTGGTGCACCCGCCAGAGGGCGAGGGCGGTGGGGTCCGCCCCCGCCGGGCGGTCCGCCAGCGTCTCGAGCGGCCGGTGCGTCAGGCCGGAATCCCGCTCCAGCCGCCGCTCGGCCGCGGCCGCGCCCGGCCAGGCGAAGCCGCGGAAGCTCCGCCAGCCGAGCCAGAGGAGGCCACCCGCGAAGGCCAGCAGGAACAGCAGGTGCAGCCAGCCCGGCAGGCGCTGCGGCAGGTCGAGGAAGGCGAGGATCAGGAACAGCCCGACGCCGCCGAGCACGGGAAACAGCCGCGGCCAGAGCGCCTCCCACCCCAGGGCGAGCCGGGCGAGCCCGCGCCGGCGGGCCAGGATCCCGGCGGCCTCGGCCGGCGATGGCGCGCTCAGGACACGGCCCCCTCGGCCAGCCAGGCGGGAAGGTGCTGGCCGGCAAGCAGCGCCGAGACCGGCTGGCGGTCCCGCACCAGGGCGAAGCGGGCGCCATCGACCAGCACCTCCGCCGCCAGGGGTCGCATGTTGTAGGTGCTGCTCATGGCGGCTCCGTAGGCGCCGGCGTCGAGGAACACGACCTGCGCGCCGGGTTCCAGCAGCGGCAGGGCGCGCCCGCGGGCGAAGGTGTCACCGGTCTCGCAGACCGGCCCGACCACATCGGCCGGGAAGAGCGGCGCGGCATGGGCGGCGGCGGAGACCGGGAGGATGCCATGCCAGGCCTCGTACATCGCGGGCCTCACCAGGTCGTTCATCGCGGCGTCGAGCACGAGGAAGCGACGATCGGCGCCGCGCTTCTGGAGCACGACTGAAGCAAGGAGCAGGCCGGGCGGCCCGGCGATCCAGCGGCCCGGCTCCAGCATCACCGGCAGGCCGAGATCGCCGAGCATGGCGGCGATCGCGCCGGCCAGCGCCTCGGGCGTCGGCGCCGGCTCGTCGCGGTAGGGGATGCCGAGGCCCCCGCCGCAATCGATGCGCTCGACCGGCAGCCCGTCGGCGCGCAGCCGCCGCACCAGGGCGGCGACGGCGCCATAGGCATCGCGGTAGGCCGCCATGCCGGCGGTGATCTGGCTGCCGATATGGACCGCGACGCCGACCGGGCGGACCCCGGGCAGGGCGGCGAGGCGGGCATAGAGCGCCGGCGCATCGGCGATGGCGACGCCGAACTTGTTCTCGCTGCGGCCGGTGGTGATCTTGGCGTGGGTGCGCGCATCGACATCCGGGTTGACGCGGAGCGCCACCCGCGCCGTGCGGCCCATGGCGGCGGCCAGCGCGGAGAGCGTCGCCGCCTCCTCCGCGCTCTCGAGATTGACCTGGAGGATGTCCTCCTCGAGCGCGAGGCGCAGCTCCCGCGCCGTCTTGCCGACGCCCGAGAAGACGATGGCGGAGGCGGGGATCCCGGCGGCGCGGGCGGCCAGCAGCTCGCCCTCGCTGACCACGTCGGCGCCGAGCCCCTCGGCGGCCAGAACCCGCAGCACGGCGAGGCTGGTATTGGCCTTGACCGCGTAGTGGATGGTGCCCGACAGGCCGGCGCCCGACAGCGCCGCCTTCAGCGCCCGCGCCCGGCGCCGCAGCGCGCCGGCGGCATAGACCCAGGTCGGGGTGCCGGCCTCGGCGGCGATGCGGGCGAGCGGCACCTCCTCGACCAGCAGCCCGTCATGGGCATGAAGCGCGAGGTGCGGCCTTGCGGCGATCAGCTCGGCGAAGGAGGGGTCGTCACCGGGGTCGGCGAGGGGAAGGGGGGCGGCCATCACCCCCCATAGTGTCGTGCGCCCCTGGTCGGCGACAAGCATTTGCCGCCGGCCGTTACATCCCGCGCGGCGCGCCCGCCCGTGGTCAGTCGCGCACGGCGCCGGAGGCGATGATGATCGGGCGCAGCCGCTCCTGCTCCTGCGTGCGGTAGGCGACGATCTGCTCGGGCGTCGTCCACCAGGGCGTGGCCCCCTGCGCCAGGTAGAGCCGCTTCAGATCCTCGTTCTCCAGCGCCTGGCGGGCGAAGCCGCTCATCCGCGCCACCATGGCGGGGGGGAAGCCCGCCGGCCCGCAGAGGCAGGTCCAGGAGACGATGTCGAAGCCGGGCAGGAACTCGGCCAGCGCCGGCAGGTCCGGCACCACCGGGCTGCGCGCCTTGCTGGTGACCGCCAGCGCCCGCACCTTGCCGTCCCGCGCCTGGCCCCAGGCGCCCGGGATGTTGTCCAGCATGAAGTGGATCCGCCCGGCCTGGAGGTCCGGATAGGCCGGCGCCGCGCCGCGATAGGGCACGTGCTGGATGTCGACCTTGGCGAGCTGCCCGAGCAGCGCGCCCGACAGGTGCAGGGTCGTGCCCGGCCCGGCCGAGCCGAAGGAGAATTTCCCCGGATTGGCGCGCAGCAAAGCGAGGAATTCCGGCACGTTCTGCGCCGGCAGGTCGTTGTTCACGATCAAGAGGTTGGGCAGCTGCCAGAGGCCGGTGACGAAGGTGAAGTCCTTCGTCGAATCGAAGGGCATGCTGGGCTGCAGCGTCGGGTTGATGGCGTGCGAGGCGATGCCGCCGAGGCCGATCGTGTAGCCGTCCGGGCGGGACTTCGCGATCGCGTCCACGCCCACCGTGCCGCCGCCGCCGCCGCGGTTCTCGACGACGAATTGCTGGCCGGTGATCTCGCTCATCTTCTGGCAGAAGATGCGGCTGAGGATGTCGGTGGAGCCGCCGGGCGGGAAGGGGTTGATGTAGCGGACGGGCTGGCTCGGCCAGTCCGATCCCGGCGCGCCCTGCGCCCGCGCGCGGCCGGCGGCGAGCAGCAGCGGGGCGCCGAGCAGGGCGCGGCGCGGCAGGCGCGCGCTTCCCGTGGCGGGTTGATGAGCCTCGGACATGATTTCCTCCCCGTGGCGCCGGTCTGCCGGCGCGAGGCGCAAGCCTGACACGGCCCGCCCGGTTCCCGTCAAGCCGGCCGCAGGCTGGTGCGCTGCGCCGCCAGCCAGGCGACGGCGGCGAAGGCGACCATCACGAGCGCCAGCGAGGCCCAGTTCAGCGCGGTCCAGCCGATCCGTTCCTGCAGCAGCCCGGCGAGGAAGCTGGAGACGGCGGTGATGCCGAAGATCAGGAAGTCGTTCAGCGCCTGGGCACGGCCGCGCTCGGCCGGGCGGTAGCAGGTGGTGACCAGGGTCGTCGCGCCGATGAACAGGAAGTTCCAGCCGATGCCGTTCAGCAGCAGCGAGGCGCGGAAATGCCAGGCGGTCAGGCCATCGAGGGCGATCACCACGCCGGCCAGCATGATCGCCGCCCCCGCGGCCATCACCTGCACCACGCCGAAGCGGTTGATCAGGTGGCCCGTGAAGAAGGAGGGCACGTACATCCCCATGACGTGCAGGAAGATGACCCAGGGCGGCTCGGTCGCCGGCAGGCCGCAGCCGACGATCGCCAGCGGCGAGGAGGTCATCAGGAACATCATGGTGGCCCAGGACGCCATGCCGGAGATGACGGCCGCGGCGTAGCGGGGCTGGCGCGCGATCTCGAGCAGGGGGCGCTGCGCCCCGGGCGCGGCATCGGCCGCGCGCGTCGGGGCGGGGAAGCGGATGCGTCCCATCAGCACGAAGACGATGGCGTGGATCGCCATCATCGACAGGTAGGCGCCGAGATAGAGCGGCACCAGCAGGTCGAAGGTCAGCCGGGCGATGCCTGGCCCGAGCGAGCCGGCGACGACGCCGCCCGTCGTCACCCAGGCGATGACCTTGGCGCGATAGGCGGGGGGTGCCAGCTCGACCGCGGCGAAGCGGTACATCTGCGTGTTGGCGACCGCGTAGCCGAGGACGAGGCCGCCGGCGCAGATCAGCGCGAAGGTCGCCGAGACCAGCCCCCAGGCGGCCAGGCCCGCGCCCAGCATGCCCGCGAGCGAGCCGGTGCGGAAGCCGATCCCCCGCCCGCGCCGCATCATCAGCGCCGCGGCCGGGAAGACCGAGAGCATCACGCCCACATGCTGCATCGTCGTCGGCAGGGTGGCGAATTCGCGGTGCGGGAAGAAGGTGATCACGGAAAGCGCGGTGACGCTCAACATGATCACGTTCGCCGACTGGCCGATGGCCTGGCAGATGGTGAGCAGCAGGAGGTTGCGGCGCATCGCGCCGGTGAGGCGCGTGGCTTCCGGCGCGCCGGTGAGGCGCGTGGCTTCCGGCGCGCCGGTCAGGCGCGGGGCATCCGGCGCGCCGGTCAGGCGTGGGGGCTCGGGCGCGCCGGTCGGGCGCGGCGCGTCGGACGTTTCCATGGCGGCGATGCTGGCCGCCGCCGGGCGGGCCGGCAAGCCGGGTGGCGCTACTCCACCACGGCGCCGGATGCGCGGATGATGGGGGCGAAGGCGGCCTCGTTCTTCGCGCGGAAGGCGGCCAGCCCCTCGGGCGTGGTCCACCAGGTGGTGGCGCCGTTCTCGAAATAGCGCTTCTTGACGTCCTCGGTCTCGAGCGCCTGCTTCGTCAGCACCGAGAGCCGCGCCACCATCGCCGGCGGCAGGCCGGCCGGGCCCATGACGCCGCCCCAGCTGTCGATCTCGAAGCCCGGCAGGAACTCCGCCATGGTCGGGACCTCGGGGGCGAGCGGGCTGCGCTGCGCGCCGGTCACGGCCAGGGCGCGCAACTTGCCCTCGCGCGCATGCGCCCAGGCCTGGGGGATGTTGTCGAACATCATGTGCACGCGCCCGGCCATCAGGTCGATGTTCGCCGGCGCCCCGCCGCGATAGGGGACATGCACCAGGTCGAGCCCCGCCAGCGTCGTGAACATCGCGCCCGAGAGATGCACCGTCGTCCCGGAGCCGGAGGAGGCGTAGCTGTACTTGCCCGGATTGGCCTTCACCAGCGCGATCAGCTCCGGCACCGTCTTCGCCGGCACGTCGGGATGGATCACCAGCATGTTCGGCAGCTGCCAGAGGCCGGAGACGTAGGTGAAATCCTTGTTCACGTCGAAGGGGAGGCGCCGGTAGAGGGTCGGCCCGATCCCGAGCGGCGCGACCGAGGCGAGGCCGATGGTCCGCCCATCCGGCGCCGAACGCGCGATCGCCTCCGTGCCGATGTTGCCGGCCGAGCCCGAGCGGTTCTCGACGACGAATTGCTCGCCGGTGATCTCCGACATCTTCTGGCACCAGATGCGGGAGAGGATGTCGGTGCCGCCGCCGGGGGGGAAGATGCCGATGAAGCGGATGGTGCCGGTGGGCCATTCCTTCGATTGCGCGAAGGCGGCGCGGGGCAGGGCAAGGGTCGCGGCGACGGCGAGGAGGGCGGCGCGGCGGCCCGGCGAGGCCGGGAGCGGGGGCTGGGACATCGGATGTAACCTCCTGCGGTCGGGGCTTGGCCCGCCCCGGAACGGCCGGCAGTCCTGCACGGCCGGCGCGGCACGGGCAAGGGCTGCCCCCGTCCGCCGCCGGTCCCGGCAGGAAGCCCGCGCCTGACACGGGAGGAAACACGCGGAGGATGAAGGAAACACTGCCGACATGCGCGGCGCCTAGGAAGGTGGCCCCGGCAGGAGCGATGCCGCTCTTGCCACCTCCCCGGGAGACAGGCCCATGGCGTACAGGAACGGCACCTCGAACGCCGACACCCTCGACGGCACGAACGACGCGGATACGCTCAACGGCCGCGGCGGCGACGACTACCTGATCGGCGGCGACGGATCCGACCGGCTCAGCGCCTCCACCGGACAGGATACCCTCGTCGGCGGGGCCGGGTACGACACGCTGGTCGGCGGCAGCGGAAACGATCTCTACCATGCCGAACCCGGCGACAGGATCGAGGAGGCACCGGGCGGCGGCATCGACACGATCCTCACCCGCGTCGGCAATTTCGATCTCGCCGAGCATGTCGAGAACCTGACCTTCCTCGATCCGCCGGCCGGGCAGGACCATGGCTGGGTCGGAGGCAACGCACTCGACAACGTCATGACCGGCGGGGCCATGCGCGAGGTGCTGGGCGGGCATCTCGGCGCCGACACGCTGAGCGGCGAAGGTGGGGACGACCGGCTCTGGGGTGACGAGGGGAATGACAGCCTCATGGGCGGCGCGGGCAATGACAGCCTGCATGACGGCGAGGGCGCCGACACCCTGCTCGGTGGCGAGGGCGACGACTTCTACTACCTGGGCGACGCGTCGAACCTGCTGCTCGAGGCCGCGGGCGCGGGTCACGACATGGTCCTCACCGATCTCGCGAGCCACGTCCTGCAGGCGAACATCGAGAATCTGTTCCATGCGCCCGACAGTTCGGAGCCAGGCGACTTCGCCGGAACCGGCAACGCGCTCGACAACGGGATCACCGGGAGCTCCGGCAACGACACGCTGCGGGGCGAGGCCGGCAACGACACGCTGCTCGGCAACAGCGGCGGCGACCATCTGTTCGGCGGGGAGGGCCATGACGACCTCCAGGCGCTGGCGACCGGTCTCTTCGACCCGCCCGACTTCCACCTGCTCGACGGCGGCGGCGGCAACGACACGATCGTGGGCGGCCAGGGCGGCGACGACATCCGCGGCGGGGCGGGACGGGACTCGCTGCGCGGCGGGGAGGGCGACGACACCTTCCTCGGCGGGGCGGGCCGGGACGAGCTGTACGGAGGCCCGGGGTGCGACCGCTTTGTCTACCACGCCCTCGACGACAGCCGACCCTGGCGTCCCGGCGCCGTGGACACGCGCGACCACCTTTCGGCCTTCGAGCCCGGCGTCGACAGGATCGACCTTTCGGCCATCGACGCGCGGCCGTGGACGCCGCTCGACGACGCCTTCGCCTTCGCCCAGGGGCCGGCGCCGCGCTCCGTCTGGCAGACCGCGTCCGGCGACGGCGTGATCGTCAGCGCCGACGTGACCGGGGATTCGGTCGCCGATTTCAGCCTGGTGATCGAGTGGCTGTCCGGCGGCACCCAGCTCGGCGCCGGCGATTTCGTGCTGTGACGGCGCCGCCCCGCGGCGCGGGGCGGGGCGACGGGAAGGGTCAGGACGCAGCTTGCGGGCCGCCGCGAACGGGCGGCCATGGCGGGTCACGGGGGCAGCTTCGGAGCGGCGCCGCTTCCGTCCCGCAGGCGGGAGAAGGGAACGACACATGGCCATGCGCAACGGCACCGGCGGCTCCGACACGATCGACGGCACGGGGCTGGACGACATGATCAACGGCTTCGGCGGCAACGACTATCTGATCGGCGGCGGCGGCCCGGATACGCTCATCGGCGGCGCCGGCAACGACACCCTGGTCGGCGGCGAGGGCAGCGACACTCTGCGGGGCGGCGCCGGCCATGACGACCTCTACGCGGAGGAGGGCGACCGGATCGAGGAGGCGGAGGGGGGCGGCATCGACACGGTCCACACGCACGCGGGCAGCATGGTGCTGCCCGACCATGTCGAGAACCTGGCCTTCCTCGGCCCCGACGGCCCGGCCTTCGCCTTCGGGCTCGGCAACGCCCTCGACAATGTCATCAGCAGCGGCAAGGCCGCGGCGACGCTGGACGGGAAGGCGGGGGCGGACACGCTGCTCGGCGGCTGGGGCGAGGAGAAGCTGCTCGGCGGCGACGGGAATGACAGCCTGTCCGGTGGCGGCGGCGCCGACCTGCTCGACGGCCAGCAGGGTGCGGATGTCATGGCCGGCGGTGGCGGCGACGACACCTACCGGGTCGATGATCCGGGCGACCTGCCGCTGGAGTCGGCGGGCGCGGGCACCGACACGGTGCTCGCCAGCCTCGCCGGCTTCGCCCTCGGCGGAAATCTCGAGCACCTGGAATACGACCCCCTCCCCGGCCGCGAAGAGGCCCGCTTCGCCGGGACCGGCAACGCGCTGGCCAATGGGATCACCGGCGGCGCCGGCTACGACGACCTGCAGGGTCTCGCGGGCAACGACACGCTGGTGGGCCGGGGCGGGATCGACAAGCTCGCGGGCGGCGAGGGCGACGACCTGCTGCACGGGGGCGAGGCCGATGGCGGCACCAGCCTGGACGGGGGGAACATCCTCGATGGCGAGGCCGGCAACGACACGGCAGAGGGCAGCGCGGGCGACGACACTGCCCGGGGCGGGGAAGGCGATGACCGGCTCGTCGGACATGGCGGGGCCGATTTCCTGCTCGGCCATGCCGGGCGCGATACGCTGGTCGGCGGCAGCGGCGCCGATTCCCTGGCCGGTGGCGCGCAGCGCGACGTGCTGGATGGCGGCGGCGGCGCCGACCGCTTCCTGTTCGGCTCCGTCGAGGACAGCCGCCCCTGGCGACCCGGCGCGGTGGACACCCGTGACCTGATCGAGCGCTTCGACCGGGGAGTCGACCGGATCGACCTCAGCCTGATCGATGCGCGGCCGGCAACCCAGGGGGACGACGCCTTCATTCCCGCCGCCGGCCCCGCGGCCCATGCCATCTGGCAGGTGGTCTCCGGCGGCGGCGTCATCCTCAGCGCGGATGTGACCGGCGATGCGGTGGCCGACTTCGCCCTGGTGATCCGGACGCTGGGCGGCGGCACGGCGCTCGGCGCCGGCGACATCGTGCTCTGAGGCGGGGTCCGGCGGCGGGGGGCACCGCCGACCTCAGCGGGCCGGCACCGCCAGCGTGGCCGGCAGGTCCGGCGCCGGGTAGGGCCGCGGATAGATCACCTGCTCGGGCGGCCCGGGCGGGCGCACCGGACCGACGCGCCCGCAGGCGGCCACCGCAAGCAGCAGCAGCAGCAGCGCGCCGCGCCTCACGCCAGCCGCTCCCGCCACTCCGCCGCCATGCGCCGGACGTTCTCCGGCGCCGTACCGCCGTAGGAGGTGCGGGAGGCGACGGAGGCCTCCACCGTCAGCACGGAGAACACGTCCTCCGTGATCCGCGGCTCCTCCGCCCGCATCTCCGCGAGCGTCAGGCCCGCGAGGTCGCAACCCTTCGCCTCGGCCCGCGCCACCAGCCGGCCGGTCACGTGGTGGGCGTCGCGGAAGGGCATCTTCAGCGTCCGCACCAGCCAGTCGGCGAGGTCGGTCGCGGTCGAGTAGCCCGCCCCCGCCGCCGCCTTCATCCGCGCCGCGTCGGGCTTCATGTCTCGCACCATGCCGGCCATGGCGGCGAGGCAGAGCGTCAGGTTCTCGGCCGCGTCGAAGATCCCCTCCTTGTCCTCCTGCATGTCCTTGAAATAGGTCAGCGCCAGGCCCTTCAGCACCGTCAGCATGCCGACCAGCGCGCCGGTGATGCGCCCGGTCTTGCCGCGCACCAGCTCGGCGGCATCAGGATTCCGCTTCTGCGGCATGATGGAGCTGCCGGTGGTGAAGGCGTCCGAGAGCTTCACGAAGCCGAAATAGGGGTTGGTCCAGATCACCACCTCCTCCGCGAAGCGGCTGAGATGGGTGGCGCACATCGCGCAGCAGAACAGGAACTCGGCGGCGAAGTCGCGCGACGCCACGCTGTCCAGGCTGTTGCGCGTGGGCCCATCGAAGCCGAGGGCGGCCGCCGTCCTGTGCCGGTCGATCGGGAAGCCCGTGCCGGCCAGCGCCGCCGCCCCCAGCGGGCATTCGTTCATCCGCGCCCGCGCGTCCCGCAGGCGCGAGAGGTCGCGGGAGAGCATCTCGACATAGGCCAGCAGGTGGTGGCCGAAGGTCACGGGCTGGGCCGGCTGCAGATGGGTGAAGCCCGGCATCACCGTGCCGGCATGCTCCTCCGCGCGGGCCACCAGCGCGCGCATCAGGTCCTCGACCTGGCCCGACAGCCCGTCGATCGCATCCCGCACCCAGAGCCGGACGTCGAGCGCGACCTGGTCGTTGCGGCTGCGCCCGGTGTGCAGGCGCTTGCCCGCCTCGCCGATCGCCTCGGTCAGCCGGGCCTCCACATTCATGTGGATGTCCTCGAGCCCCTCGTCCCAGGGGAAGCCGCCGGCCTCGATGCGCGCGGCGATGGCGGCCAGTCCCTCCCGGATCGCGGCCTCGTCCTCGGCGGCGATGATCCCCACATGCGCGAGCATCGCCGCATGGGCCAGGCTTCCGCGGATGTCCTGGCGCCACATCTTGCGGTCGAAGCCGATCGAGGCGTTGATCGCCTGCATGATGGCGGACGGGCCTTCGGCGAAGCGGCCGCCCCAGGCCTGGTTGGCGGCGACATGCGACGTGGGCTGGGACACGGAGGGAGGGCTTTCGCTTGGTGGCAGGATGGGCACGCCGTGGGTGGCTGGCGGCGGCGGCGGTCGGGACCCTAGCGGCCGGCCTCGGGGCACGCAAAGGCGCGGCGCAGCCGATCGGCCGTCTGGTCGAGACCGGGCCGCGGGACCTGCCCGAGTTCGCCTTCACCGATGCCGAGGGACGGTCGCGCACGGTCGCCGACTTCGCCGGGCGGGGCCTGGTGATCAATCTCTGGGCGACCTGGTGCCCGCCCTGCGTGGCCGAGATGCCGGCGCTCGACCGCACCCAGGCGGCGCTCGCGGCCGAGGGCATCCGGGTGCTCGCCCTTTCCTCCGACCGCGGCGGGCGGGCGGTGGTCGAGCCCTTCTACCAGCGGGTCGGGATCCGCCACCTCGAGATCTGGCTCGATCCGCGCGGCGCGGCGCAGCGGGCGCTTGGCGCGCGCGGCCTGCCGACGACGATCATCGTGGACCGGGCAGGGCGGGAGCGCGCGCGGCTGGAAGGGGCGACGGAGTGGGATTCGCCCGCGATGCTGGAGACGCTGCGGCGGCTGACCGCGGCGGCGAAGCCGGCGGAGGAGAGGGCCTGAGCGGCTCCTGAAGGACCGCCCGGCAGCGCCGACCGGCCATGCCGCCCCGGCGGATCGGGGGCCCGGCGCGGCCTGTCCGCGGCGTCAATCCCGCGCCGCCAGCGCCGCCCGCCCGCGCTCCGTCGCCACCACCACCAGCGCGCCATCCTGCCGCACGCACGCCACCCAGGCGCGATCGACCGCATCCTCCCACACCGTCAGCCGCGGGCAGGATGTCCGCCACGCCTCGATCACCTCCCCGTAGGGCCGCGGCGCCCTCGCCACAAAGGCCACCAGGTCGAGGATCAGCGGCTCCGTGATCGACTGGCCCATCCCGTCACCCTCCCCGCGCCGCGGCGGCGCCCGCCACCAGCAGCCACCCGCCATAGACGACATAGAACCCGGCGATCACGGCGATGATCCGCCCCGCCCATCGCCGGAACTGCGTGTCCGTCATCCCCTCCAGCACCCGCCGCGCCAGCGTCGTCCCCAGCATGGAGCAGAGGATCGCGCCCCCCGCCACCACCGGATCGACGCGGCCCGCCTGTGCCACCAGCCCGCCGAAATAGAGCCATTTCAGCGCGTGCCCCATCACCTGGCAGAGCGCCTTGGTCGCCACGATCTGCCGCCTCTCCAGCCGGCCGCCGAGGAAGAAGGTGTCGAGGAGCGGCCCGGCGACGCCGGTCAGCACCATCAGCGACATGCAGAGGAAGCCATAGAGCGCGCCGTCCCCCGCGCGCTCCGCATCCGGCCTGAAGCGGCGGGGCAGCAGCCGCACGGCGAAGGGGCTGAGCCCGAGGCCGAGCATCGCCAGCGCCCGGTCCGGCACGAAATCCAGCAGCGCCCAGCCCAGCAGCGCCGCGGCGCAGCCGAGCGCATAGGGGCCGAGGATGCGCCAACGCACGAAGCGCACCCACAGCGCCGCCCGCCAGCCATTGGAGGCGAGCTGCGTCACCGCGTGCAGCGTCATCGCCTCCGGCACCGGCAGCAGCACCAGCAGTACGCCGATCAGGATCATGCCGCCGGCCATGCCGAAGACGCCGGAGAGCAGCGCCGTGCCCACCATCACGCCCCACAGCAGGATCATCGTCGGCAGGCCCATGGCCGCGCCTCCCCGCGCCGAGAGGGGAGCATTGCGCCGCCGAAGCCTGCCCGACAGACTGGATTCGCGAGGGCTCGCCCTCAGCTTTCCTGGGGCTGCCCATGCCAGGCCACCGGCTTCCCTTCCTCAACGGCATCCGCGCCTTCGAGGCCGCGGCGCGCACCGGCGGCTTCGCCGCGGCCGGGCGGGAGCTGAACCTCAGCCCCGCCGCGGTCAGCCGGCTGGTCCAGCTGCTGGAGGGGCGGATCGGCGGGCCGCTCTTTCGCCGCCGCCCCAACCGCCTGGTCCTGACCGAGGCCGGCCTCGCCTATCGCGACGGGCTGACGCCGATCCTCGACGCGCTGGCGCGCCTGACCGAGCGCGTGGCCGCGGACGCCGCCGGCCGCCGCGTGCTGACGATCGGCGTCGGGCCGACCTTCGCCATCCGCTGGCTGATCCCCCGCCTCGCCGATCTGCACCGCCGCGCGCCGGAGATCGAGGTCCGGATCACCACGGGCGGCGCCGCCTCGCCCTACTCGCCGGGCTGGAGCTGCGGCATCGCCCTCGGCGATGGCACCCGCTGGCCGGGCCTTGCCGCGGTCCCGCTCTTCGCGGCGGATCTGCTGCCGGTGGCGGCGCCGGCGATCGCCGCGCGGCTCGGCGGGCGGCCGGCGGCGCTGGCGCGGGAGAGCCTGCTGCGCGTCGCCCATGCGCCGCAGGATTGGCCGCGCTGGCTCGCCGCGGCCGGGCTGCCGGGGCTGCACGCCGGCGGGCCGATCTTCGACTATTACGGCCAGGCGTTGCAGGCGGCGGCCGATGGGCTCGGCGTCGCCATGGGCATGCGACCCTATGTGGACGACGACCTGGCCGCGGGAAGGCTGGTCGCGCCCTTCGCCCTGCCGGTGCCGAAGGGCGTGGGCTGGTCGCTGATCCACGACCCGGCGCGGGGGGCGGATGCGGCCTTCCAGGTGTTCCGCGACTGGCTGCTCGGCCAGGCCGCCGCGGCGCCTACCCCGCCCCTGCCGCCTGCGCCAGCGCCGCCGGCGGCCGCGCCTCCTTCAGCGCCGGCATGACCTCGCGCGCGAAGATCTCGAGCGTCTTGCGCGTCAGCTCATGGGGCAGGGTGCCGAAATGCAGCCCCGCCATGACGATGTTGAAGCCGCCGCGACGCTGGTAGTCGGCGAGCTGGTCGATCACCGTCTGCGGGCTGCCGCACAGGAAGGTGCCCTGCTCGATCATCTGCTCCATCGTGCGGTGCCCGCCGGTGATGGTGCGCTTGGCCTGCATCAGCGCCTTCATCGAGCCGATCGAGGTGTAGCCAGGCGGCAGCAGCATCTCCTGCGGCATGCGGAGGAATTTGTTGGCAAACGCCTCGATGTGCGGCTTCGCCTCGCGCCGCGCGATCTCGTCGGTCTCGGCGACGTAGAGCTTCACCGACCAGCCGAGCTGGTCGGGGCTCGCCTCGTAGCCCTGCCGCCTGGCCTCGTCGCGATAGGCCTGCATGGTGCGGAAGAGCTGCTCGGCCGGCGTCGCGGTCTGCAGGTAGACATAGCGCCGGTCCGGATGCGCGGCGAACTCGATCGTCTCGCGCGAGCCCTGGGAAGGGATCCAGATCGGCGGGTGCGGGCTCTGGTAGGGGCGCGGCCAGGGGTTCACGTGCAGCAGGTCGTAGTAGCGCCCCTCGAAGGCGAAGGGGCCGGGGCGGGTCCAGGCCTGCACGATCAGGTCGTGCGCCTCCTGGAAGCGGTCATGGCTTTCGGTCGGGTTGACGCCGAAGGAGTGGTACTCCGCGCCGATGCCGCGCACGAAGCCGGCGATGATCCGCCCGCGCGTGATCACGTCGAGCACGGCGAACTCCTCGGCCGCCACCAGCGGGTTCGACAGCAGCGGCAGCGCGCGGCCGAGGATCGCGATCCGCGTCGTCGCGGGGATGCGGCGGGCGAGGGCGCCGGCGAAGACGCTCGGGCAGGGCATCAGGCCATAGGCGTTCTGGTGATGCTCGTTGACGCCCACGCCCTCGAAGCCGAGCTCGGCGGCGTATTCCAGCTCGTCCAGGTAGCGGTCGTAGAGATCGGCGCCGCGCACCGGGTCGTAGAGGCCGTTCGGCAGCGTCACCCAGGCCGAGCGGTGCTCCCGGTCGTAATCCGGATCGAGATCGGCATAGGGCATCAGGTGGAAGAAGAAGAACCGCATCGCCCGAACCCTCCGCTGGCGCAGGTCGCGTTCAGGGGCATTCCCCCGCGCGCGTCAACCGGCGCGACGGATGACGGGCCGGAGCCGGCCGCGCGCCACGCCCGAGGATCGCCCCGTCAGCGCGCGACGCGCCGGACGAACTCCACGATCGCGTCGGCCATCGTCTCCGGCCGCTCGATCGTCGGGAAATGCCCGCAGCTCTCGAGGATCAGCATCTCCGCCCGCGGCAGCCGCGCCGTCCAGTGCTCGGCATAGGCGGCCGGCAGGAAGCGGTCCTCCCGCCCCCAGGCGATCAGGGTCGGCAGGCGGATGCGGTGCAGCCAGCGCTCGAGCTCGGGGTCGTGCGCGCGCGGCGCCCAGGCCAGCCGCGCGGTGGCCATCCGGTTCTTCAGGGCGCGCTCCATCGCCGCCTCATCCGCCGGATCGATCGCGAGCGTCGCGGCCAGGCGCGGGTCGTGGAACAGCGTCGTCGCCGCCTCCTCGGCCGAGACGAGGAACATGTCGGTGCGCGGGATGCCCTTCACGCGGATGCCGGCCGGCCCGATCAGGGTCAGGCTCGCCATGCGCTCCGCGCTGCGGATCGCCGCCTCCGCCGCGATCCAGCCGCCGAGCGAGGCGCCGACGACATGCGTGCCGCGCAGGTCCATCGCCTCCAGCAGGTCGAGGTAGAAATAGGCGACGTCGCGCACATTCTCGAACCAGGCCGGCGTCGCGCTGCGCCCGAAGCCCGGATGCTCCGGCGCGATCACGTGGAAGCGGCGCGCCAGGCGGTCGAGGAAGGGCAGCCAGGCCCCGCCGCGCGCGGCGTGCAGGAAGAGCAGCGGCGGCCCCTCGCCGCCCCGCATGACGAAGGTGCGGCAGCCGGCGATGGTGACGTGATCCTCGCGCGGCGCCGCGCGGGACAGGCTGGCCGCGCTCATCGCCCGCGCCGCCCCGACGCGATGGCACGGCACCCGGCCATGCCGACCCAGGCGATCCGCATCTCCGGCATCCAACCCCCATGCAACGTCCTGCCGCCGCCGGCGCAGCACCGGGTCCGGCCAGGCGGCGGGAGTAGAACACCGGCCCGGCCGGGAAGGCCAGCCTCCGCGCCCACTTCGGCGGTCGCGCATCGACCCGGGCGCGGGCCGGCCGCCCGCGCCGGGCCGGCGGCGTCCCGGCTCTCCGCCCCGATGGGCTTGCGGCGCCGCGCGCGCGGGCCAACCTGCGCAGGGCCCCCGTCGGGCCGGCATGCGCCCCGCGCATTCCCGGCGCGGGGGATTTGCCCTAAGGCTCCGCATTCGGCCTGGGGGGCACCCCAGCCCCCCTCGGCCGACCGATCTGTTCGAGGTGTCGCCCAATGCGCCTTCCGCCCCTGGCCCTGGCCGGTTTCATCGCCACCCTCCTTCCTGGCGCGGCGGCCATGGCGCAGGCGGTCCCGCAGCCGGCCCCCTCCGCCGCCACCCCGGCCCAGGCGCCGCCCCCGGCCGTGCCGATGCGCGACGCGCCCTCCTCCTTCGCCCCGCTGGCGCGGCAGCTGCTGCCGGCGGTGGTGAACATCTCGACCAGCCAGACCGCCCAGGCCGCCCGCCGCGACCGCCCGGACGCGCCGGAGCTGCCGCAGGCCCCGCCCGGCAGCCCCTTCGAGGATTTCTTCCGCGACTTCTTCAACCGCAACCGCCCGCCCGGCCCGGGCGGGCCCGGCGCCGGGCCGGACCAGCCGCAGCGGCCGCGCCGCGCCCAGTCGCTCGGCTCGGGCTTCGTGGTGGATGCCAGCGGCATCGTCGTCACCAACAACCACGTGATCGACGGCGCCGATGAGATCAACGTGATCTTCCAGGACAACACGACGATCAAGGCGGAGCTGCTGGGGACCGACCCACGCACCGACATCGCCGTGCTGCGCATCAAGCCCGAGAAGCCGCTGCAGGCGGTGAACTGGGGCAACTCGGACGAGGCGCAGGTCGGCGACTGGGTGCTGGCGATCGGCAACCCCTTCGGCCTCGGCGGCACGGTGACCGCGGGCATCGTCTCGGCGCGCGGCCGCGACATCCGCCAGGGACTCTATGACGACTTCATCCAGACCGACGCCGCGATCAACCGCGGCAATTCGGGCGGGCCGCTCTTCGACCTGGCCGGGCGGGTGATCGGCATCAACACCGCGATCTACTCGCCGACCGGGGGCTCGATCGGCATCGGCTTCGCCATCCCCGCCAACCTCGCGCGCAACATCGTCGCCCAGCTCGCCGATGGCGGGAAGGTGCGCCGCGGCTGGCTCGGCGTGAACATCCAGCAGGTCACCGACGAGATCGCCGAAAGCCTCGGCCTGTCCGGCGGCGGCCGCGGCGCCCTGGTCGCCCGCGCGCAGGAGGGTGGGCCGGCCGCCGAAGGCGGCATCCGCAACGGCGACGTGATCCTCCGCTTCAACGGGCAGGAGGTGAAGGAGATGCGCAACCTGCCCCGCATCGTCGCCGAGACGCCGGTCGGGCGCGACGTGCCGGTCCAGGTCTGGCGCGACGGCCGCGAGCAGACGATCTCCGTCAAGGTCGGCGAGCTGCCGAGCGAGCCGCAGCTCGCCGCCGCCACGCCCGGCCCGCAGCAGCGCCCGACGGAGGTCACTGGCCTCGGCCTTTCGGTCGCCGGCATCACGCCGGAGCTGCGCGAGCGCTTCAGCCTGAAGCCCGAGCAGAAGGGCGTGGTGGTCACCGAGGTCGCCCCGGGCGGCCCGGCGGCCGAGCGCGAGATCCGCGCCGGCGACGTCATCGTCGAGGTGCAGCAGGAGCGCGTGGGCACGCCGCAGGAGCTGCAGGCGCGGCTCGAGCAGCTGCGGCGGCAGAACCGGCCGACGGCGCTGTTCCTGATCGAGGGCCAGCAGGGCCAGCGCTTCGTGCCGCTGCGCCTGCGCGCCAACGACCCGCGGCGCGGCAGCCCGGGCTGATCCCGGCGCTGGCCGACCGGGTCAGAAGTCGCTGACCCGGCCCTTGCGCTCCCAATCGCCGTAGCGGGTGGGCTCCGGGCCTTCCGGCCCGCCGATCTCGGGCAGGGCGGGCCGCGCCGCCATGCGCACCGGCGGTTCCGCCGGGGGATCGCCGGCGGGGGGCGTGGTGGGCTCCGTCGGCTCCCCGATGGGCGGCGCGGGCGGGTCGGGCACTGGGGTGGGCGTCGGCACCGGCGGGATCGGGGCGGGCGGGCCGTCGGGCGGGATCGGCACCTGGGCGTGCGTCGGGTCTTGGCGATGCAGGGTCATGCCGCCCATCTGGTCCCCGGGGTGCCCCTGCGCCAGTCCGGGCCGGTCAAGAGAGCCGGCGGGGGCGCCACCCGACCACGGAGGGACGAGGCATGGCTGGATATCTGCGCACCGCGGTCCTGCTCGCCGGGCTCACCGCGCTGTTCGTGGCGATCGGCTACGCGCTCGGCGGGCAGCAGGGGATGGTCATCGCCTTCCTGGTCGCCTGCGGCACCAATCTCTGGACCTGGTGGAACAGCGACCGCGTGGTGCTGTCGATGCACAACGCCGAGGCGATCGCGCCCGAGAGCGCCCCGCGCCTGTTCCGCATGGTCGAGGCGCTGGCCCAGCGGGCGGGGCTGCCGATGCCCGCGCTCTATGTGATCCACGAGGCACAGCCCAACGCCTTCGCCACCGGCCGCAGCCCGGAGCGCGGTGCGGTCGCGGTGAACACCGGCCTGCTCGACCTGATGACGGAGGAGGAGGTTGCTGGCGTCGTCGCGCATGAGCTCGCGCATATCAGGAACCGCGACACGCTGATCATGACGGTGACCGCGACGCTGGCGGGCGCGATCGGCATGCTGGCGCAGTTCGGCTTCCTGTTCGGCGGGCGCGGCCAGGACGGTCAGCGCAACCCGTTCGGGCCGGTCGGGGCGATCCTGCTGATGATCGTCGGGCCGATCGCGGCGATGCTGGTGCAGATGGCGATCAGCCGGTCGCGCGAATACGAGGCCGACCGCCTTGGCGCCGAGATCTGCGGCGACCCGCGCTGGCTGGCGAGCGGGCTGCAGAAGCTCGAGCACTACAAGCAGGGCATCGTGAACCCGACGGCGGAGGCGCACCCGGCCTCGGCGCACATGTTCATCGTCAATCCGCTCTCGGGCCTCCGGCTGGACGGCCTCTTCGCCACGCACCCGCCGACCGAGGAGCGGATCCGGCGGCTCCTGGCGCTGGCGCCGCCGTCGCCCGCGGCCTTCGGCGGTGGCCGGGGCGCGCCGGCGCCCACGCCCTGGGGGGCGGGAGGGCGGCGCAACCCCTGGGGCTGACGCCGCCGACCGACAGGCCCTACCCGCGCCGCGGCGGGTCGCGCGAAAGGCCGCGCTCGGCCAGCGCGGCCTCATACGCCGCCCATCGCGCCGCCTGCTCGTCGCCGAGCCGGCGCAGATGGTCCCAGCTGTAGATGCCGCTGTCGTGCAGATCGTCGAAGACGATCCGCACCGCGTAATTGCCCACCGGCTCGATGCGCAGGATCCCGACATGGCGCCGCCCGGCGACGACCACCTTCTGGCCGGGCCCATGCCCCTGCACCTCGGCGGACGGGCTCTCGACGCGAAGGTACTCGGCCGGCAGCGCGAACCGGGCGCCGTCCGCGAAGGCGACCTCCAGCTGCTTCTCCGCGCGCTTGAGGCGGATCTCCGTCGGCGCGGCCATGGCGGCGCGGCTCAGAGCTTGTGAAGAAATCGAACTTGCGAAAGAATGCCCGTTGGAATCATTGGGTAATTCCCCCCAAGATCGGCGCTGACGGGCATTCTTTCACAAACTCTCAGTCCAGCCGCCGCGCCTCGTCCGGCAGCATGATCGGGATGCCGTCCCGGATCGGGTAGGCGAGGCCGGCGCGCTCGCTCACCAGCTCGCCGCGCGCGCGGTCGTAGCGCAGCGTGCCCTTGGTGACCGGGCAGACCAGGATCTCGAGGAGCTGCGGATCGACCTCGCCGCCCGGCATCGGGGCCGGCGGGATCGCTTCGTCGTCCGGTGTCTTCGTGCCAACCATGGGCCACCCGCGTCTGGAGTCTCGTGATGCGGATCGAAGGTCAGGCGCGCGCATCTCCGGCGCCACCCTAGCTCGGCTTGCGCTCGCCCGCGAGGTGGTCCCCGCCGGGCTCGCCATGCGCGCCGATCTCGAGCAGCGCGATCAGCATCGCCGCCCGCTCCCCCGGCCCCGCCGCCTCGAGCAGCGCCTGCTTCTCCGGCACCTCGAAGGGGCAGAGCATGCAGAGCGTCAGCACCAGCATCTCGTCCGAGGTCTGCTCCACCGCCTCCCAATTCGCCTCGATCCCGCGGGTTCGGAAGAACGGGCGGAGCGCGCCGAGCAGCCGGTCGCGGTCGAGCGCCGGGGCGACGAGGTCGAGGTCGAGATCGGCACGGTAGTCGGCGTAGTCGGTGCGCACGCGGCGATAGCCGCGGCACATCGGCAGTTCCTCGACGATGCGGAAGCGGATCACGCCGGTCAGGGTGATCAGCAGCCGACCATCCTCCGTCTCGGCGAAGGAGGAGAGGCGGCCGAGGCAGCCGATGCGGTAGAGGTTGGGCCCGGTCGGGCGGCGCCCGCCGCCGGGCTCGGGCTGGACCATGCCGAACATCCGCCCCCGGGCGAGGCTGTCCTCGGCCATCGCCAGGTAGCGCGGCTCGAAGATGTTGAGCGGCAGCCGGCCGCGGGGCAGCAGCAGCGCGCCCGGCAGCGGGAAGACGGCGATCTCGGCCGGCAGCCCCTCGAACTCCGGGTGGAAGGCGGC
Source organism: uncultured Acetobacteraceae bacterium (assembly GCA_964564645.1). Classification (GTDB taxonomy): domain Bacteria; phylum Pseudomonadota; class Alphaproteobacteria; order Acetobacterales; family Acetobacteraceae; genus CAZMCV01. Next base: position 18,529 of record CAZMCV010000020.1, on the reverse strand, counting down.
CGTCGCCATCAGCGGTGTCCCCGCGGGGCGGGCGAAGGGCCGCGAGGCGGCATGGCGCCGCCCTCCGCGGCACGATCGCGCCGGCATCCCGGCACGCGGGCGGGCCGGCGGGGCAGGCTCGGCTCGATCCGGCGCGCAACGTGCCGACGGGACATGCGGTCTCGGCCCTTCAACGGGTGGGAGGACGATGCGCCGGCGATGGCATGCGCGTCGCGGCCAGGGGACGGCACCCGCCGGGACCGGCGACCGCCGGCATGATGTCGCCTGCGCTCATCGGAACAGCAGCGAGGAGAGCTTGCGCCGCGCCGCAAGCGTCGCGGGGTCGGTGAAGCCCCAGGCCTCGAAGAATTTCAGCAGCTGCTTGCGCGCCGCCTCCTCGTTCCAGGCGCGGTCGCGCCGGATCGCCTCGAGCAGCGCATCGGCGGCCTGGCCGCGCTCCTCCATCGCGTTGAGCGCGACGGCGAGCTCGATGCGGGCGGCGTGGTCGTCCGGGTCGGCGGCCAGCCGCTGCTCGAACTCGGCGAGCTTGCCGCGCGCCGCGCGCCCCTCGGCGGCGAGCTCGAGCGCGGAGCGGACGGAGACGATCTCGGCATGCTCGCGGATCTTGGCGGGCACGCTGTCGATCACCTGCTGCGCCTGCTCCTCCTCGCCGAGCGCCATCAGGGCGCGGGCGGCGCCGGCGAAGGCGTCGGCATTCTCGGGCTCCTGCTGCGCCAAGGTGCCGAAGAGCTGCAGCGCGCCCTGGTGGTCGCCTTCCTCGGCGGCGGCCTTCGCCTCGGCCAGCAGGTCGGCGCCGGGCATCTGCCCGCCGGCGGCCTTCAGCAGCCCCTCGACGAAGCGCTTCACGTCGCTCTCGGGCAGGGCGCCCTGGAACAGGTCGGCGATCTGGCCCTGCCAGAAGGCGGCGACGGTCGGCACCGATTGCAGCGGCAGGCCGAGCTGCGTCAGCTGCTGGACGAGCTGGCGGTTCTTGTCGATGTCGATCTTGACCAGGCGCACGCGGCCGCCGGCGGCCTTGACCACCTTCTCGAGCGTCGGGGTCAAGGTCTTGCAGGGGCCGCACCAGGTGGCCCAGAAATCGACGAGGACCGGGACCTGGCGCGAGGCCTCGATCACGTCCTGCATGAAGGTCCGCTGGTCGCCGTCCTTGATGGCGTCGGCGCCGGCGCCGCCGGCCGCTGCACCCTGGCGGTTCGGATCGAAGATCACGTCCATGGCGTCGTGTCCCTGGCTGAGTGGTTAGATGCGGTGACTTGGGGCCGTGACAAGCGCCCGTGCGGCATCGGGGTCAAGGGGGCGGGGCGGCGCGTGCGCCCGGCCACCAGGGGGAGGGCGCCGCCCTCCCCCTGGACCCCCACCCGCCAGAGGCCGAAAGGCCTCTGGACACCAAACCCTGGAGACCAGGCGCCGGCATCACGCCGGTTCCCAGATGCGTCGCAGGCGGGAACGGCCGGCGGCCAGGCGGTGCATCTGTTGCAGCAACGCGAAGGTGCCGCCCGGGGGGCGCCAGTCCGGTTCGTCGCCGATGCGACGCAGCACGCCCTCGATCACCGGCTTGTAGATTTCGGACAAACCCGGATCCGGGAGGTAGGTGCTGGGCGCCGGCAAGGCCGAATGCAGCTTCAACGCGCGCGCCATGGCCACCGCCCGCGCCGGGCCGATCACCCGCACGGCCCGGCGGAAGGCGCAGCAGACGAAGTAGGTCAGGCGCCGGAGGGCGGCGGGCGCGGTCGGGCAGGCGACCTCCGCCAGCAGGCGCGCCCACAGCCCCGCCGCGGCCCAGCGGCGGAAGGTGCGGCTGATGGTGTCGGGGCGACCGAACTCCGCGGGGAGGTCGGACCAGGCGGCGCGGCCGCCATCGGGGCGCTTGAGGGTCACCGCGCGGAAGATCGCGTCCAGCCGGGCGCGGGGATCGGGCAGGGGGCGGCCGGGGCGGGTCGCGCCGGGGGCGGCCATGCCGCAGCCGAGAACCCAGAGGTAGGGGGCGGTGGCTTCCCATTCGAGGTCGGTCATCGGCGCCCAGGCGCGCGGCTTCGTCAGGTGGCGGCGCGGGCCGAGGCAGAGACGCTCCAGCAGGTCATGCGCCTCGATGAAATCGGGGGGCAGGAGATCGGGCGGGAGGATGGCGGGGTCGGAGCGGCGGGGGCGGGGGCGGCGGGGCATCGGGCGCGGGCTCCGGCGGGGGGACGCGGGACCCGGGAAGATAGGAAAATTTACCTTGAAATGCAAGAACGATCGGCGCGGGCGAGGTTGAGGGCGAGCAGGCGGGAGAGCGCCTCCTCCTCTGCGATGTCGGCGGGCCAGCCATAGGCGGCGGCGACGGCGGCATCGAGGGAGGCATGGGCATCGGCCAGCCAGCGCGGGCGCTCGTTGTAGAGGTTGGTCAGGGTGCGCTTCGCCAGGGTCTTCGCGGCGGCGGGGGAGCGGGGGATCAGGCGATCGGGCAAGCCCGGGACGATTTCCGGCACGCGCTCGACGAGGTCGGGCGGGTTCAGCCAGGCCTCGCGGAGGTCGTTCAGGCGGCGCGCGGCCTCGGCGATGGCGCGGGCGTGGGGGTCCTCCGCGTAGGTCGCGGCGGGGCGGTCGGGGGTGAGGCCGTCCGGGAAGGGGAAGGTCTCGAAGGTGGTGGTGGGGGTGTAGCGGGGGCGACCGCCATCGTCGCCGTCGCCATGCCAGCTACCGAGGCGCAGCGACCACGTTTCGTGAACGCGGCTTTGCAGGATGCCGAAGCAGGTGTCGTCGTCGCGCGCAATGACTTGCAGCTTGTGGTCAGGCACGATCGAGGTCGGGAGCCACATAAAGATACGATGTTTCGCGACCTCAGGAGTCACGATGCAGCGTCCAAGCTTGGTCAGTGCGCCCCACATTCCCTGGCGCGGCTCCACATGTCGCCACCAGAAACGGCGGTAGCTCTCGCGATTATTCTTCGAACGCTCGGGCTTCACGTGCTGTTCGACATAGGCGAATGGCGCCGCATAAAGAGCGGCTTCCTGCTCGCCCATGAACCAACCAAAGTCGATGATCCACATGTCGCGCTGGCGTCTCGTCATATCCATGCCGTTGCGCCATGGCTTCAACACATCGGCGTTTGGCCGGCCATTCGGATTCAGCGGGAGTTCAAGCCATTCGCGTGCCTGATCGCCGGGAATATCGAAAGCGCCGCCTTTGGTGTCCCCCATGAAGGCGACGCCCGCATTCTCCGCCAGCCGCCGCGCACGCGTTGCGTCCAGCCCGGCGCCGGTCAGATCGGCTTGAACTGACTGGACCTCGCGCCCGTCGAGGCGGCGCGATCCACTGGGCGATTCGCCAAAGCACACCAGCGACACGCGCACCGCAGCACCGTCGCTGATCCAGGGCTCGTCTGACCAGGCCTCGAAGACCGCTTGCCCCGGTGTGGTCTCGATCCGGTCCAGTGCGCGACGATTGGCGCCGTTGCGGATGGAGTTCGTCGCCACCAGCCCCGCGCGCTTCGCCTTGCCCGCCGCTATCTGCGCCCGCGCCTTCTCGAACCAGTAGCAGACGAGGTCGGCCTCGCGCGGCACGCGCCGGTCATACGCGGCGAAGAGGCGTCCCACCGCCTCATCGCCCATGCCCCGGCGCAGCATCTTCCCACCCAGGAACGGCGGATTCCCCACGATGCACTCCGCCGCCGGCCACACCGCCTCCGTCCCGTCCGTGTTCAGCAGCGCGTCGCGGCATTCGATCGTGTCCAGCGGCCGAAGGATCGGGTCGCGTGCCTCCGAAAATCCGTTGCGGCGCATCCACTGGATCTCGCCGATCCACACCACCAGCCGCGCCAGTTCCGCCGCGTATTCGTCGCGCTCGATGCCCAGCACGTTCTCCGGCCCGACGCCGAGCGCCAGGCCCGGCGGCAGGCCCAGCGCCTCCGCCTCGATCCGCACGCGCTTCTCCAGATCCTTCAGCGCCTGCAAGGCGAGGTAGAGGAAATTGCCCGACCCGCAGGCGGGGTCCAGCACGCGGATGCCGCGCAACCTTTCGGTAAAGGCCGCCAGCCGCTCGGCCGCCGCCTTCTGGCCGCGCGCGTTGGGCTTCTCGGCGGCGATGGCGGCGCGCGCGCTTTCCCATTCCGCTTCCAGGGGGCCGAGCAGCACGGGGTGCAGCACCAGCATGATCTGCGCGGGATCGGTGTAGAAGGCGCCGATCTGGCCGCGCTTCTCGGGGTTCAGGAAGCGTTCGAACAGCGTGCCGAAGATGGCGGGGTCGATGTGCGACCAGTCCTGCTCCGCGGCGCGGCGCAGTTCGCCGATCTCGGCGCGGGTCAGGGCGGGGGGCGGGTCGGCGTCCTGGAACAGGCCGCCGTTGAACCATTCGACCGGCTTGAAGGCGACGATCCCGCCGCCGCGCCGTGCCATGGCGGTGAAGAGTTCGCCGCAGAAGGCGGGGAAGCGGTCGGGCGCGGCCTCGGCCGCGTTCAGCATGTCGTCCAGCAGGCCCTTCGGCAGCAGGCCGACATCGTCGGCGAACAGGCAGAACACCATGCGGTCGGTGAAGCGCGCAACCTCGCGTGCCGGGATGCCGCGCGCGGCCAGCCGGTCGGCGAGCGCGGCGAAGGCCGAGGCCGCGTCCTTGGTGGCTTCCGTGCGGGTGCGGCGGGGCTTGAGGCTGTCGGGGTCGGTGAAGCAGCGGCGCAGGACGTCGCGGCGCCGCGAATCGGCCAGCTCGTCCAGCAGGATGGTGATGGTCTCGGAGACGAGGTTCTGGAAGTTCGTGCGGATCACGATGCGGTCGAGGTCGCAGGTGATCAGCAGCGGCGGGTTGCCGAGCGCGCCGGCGTATTGAAGAAGCTGTTTCAGCGCGGCCGAGAGGTCGGCGCGGCGGCCCTTGTATTCCCAGGCGAAGCAGTCCCGCCGCCAGACATCGGCCCAGCCTTCGCCGCCGGTCGCCTTGGTGGCGCCGCGTTCGAAGCAGAACCATTCGCCCCTCGGATCCGCGGCGATCGGGTCGGGCAGCCCGAGCAGCGCGCAGAGGTCATTGAAATGCGTCTGTGCCGCGGAGCGTTCCTTGAGGTCCGCCTGTCGCCACTTCTGGATGAACGCTGCCGGGGTCATTCCCGCCAGGATGGAGGGAGGCACGCGCCTGGTCCAGCGAGAACAATTGCTGGTGTCCAGAGGCCTTTCGGCCTTTGGCGGGGCTCCAAGGGGCAGCGCCCCTTGGCGGATGGGTCCAGGGAAGGCAGCGCCTTCCCTGGCGGTCGCCTCACCCCGCCGCGTCCAGGTCCACCACCTCCACCGCATGCCCCAGCCCCCGCAGGAACCGCAGCAGGTCGGCCGGTCGGATCGTCGTCGTCGCCGTGTTGGTCAGCGGGTGGAAGTTCACCCACTCCACGTCCTCGACCAGACACCGGTCGAACACCGTCCGCACCGCCCCGGGCGCCGCGTTCACCAGTCCGAAGGGCGTCACCGAGCCGGGGGTCACGCCGAGGTGTTCCAGCAGCGCCTCGGCCGGGGCCATGCTCACCCGTCCCACGCCAGCCGCGCGGGCCAGGGCGTTCACGCTGATTTGCCGCTGCTCCTCCAGCACCGCCAGCAGGTAGGGCCCGGATTTCGGCTGCAGGAACAGGTTCTTGGCGTGCCCGCCCGGCAGGGTGCCGCGCAGGGCGCGGGATTCCGCCACGGTGAACACCGCCGGGTGGGTGACGGTCCGTGCCTCGATCCCCGCGGCCTCCAGCCGGGCGAGCAGGCCGTCCATCGTCTCGGGCATGGGGTCCTCGGCCTGGGTTGGGGGGCGCGCATGATGGCGTGTTGGCCTGCCCTGGCAACGGTGCCCGCGCCACGGGCGTTGGCCGCCCGGTCATCGGGGTGCGGCGGATCATGGACGAGGCGGGGAACGGCGAGGTACGGGCGCGGCAGGAAGAGGACGAGGTGCGGTTCCTGCGCCGCGTGCTGATCGTGGCCGGCGTGGTGGTCCTGGTGCTGCTGCTGTGGCAGGTCTCGCAGGCGCTGCTGCTGCTGTTCGCCGCGGCGCTGGTGGCAGTGCTGCTGCGCGGGCTGGCGGAGCTGATCGGGCGGTTCGCGCCGCGGCTCGGCGATGCCGCCCGGCTCGGCCTGGCGGGGGCGGCGGTGCTGCTGGTGCTCGGGCTGGCGGTCCTGCTGGTGGGCGATGCGTTGCGCGCGCAGGTCGCGGGCCTCGTCGCGGCGCTGCCGCAGGCGCTGCAAGCGCTGGAGGAGCGCTTCGGCCTGCCGCTGCCCGAGAACCTGGCCGAGGCGGCCTCGCGCGCCGCGGAGGGGCAGGATCCCGGGCGGATCGCCTCGGCCGTCGGCTCGGCGCTGCAGACCGCGCTCGGCTTCGGCGCGGTCGCCATCGACATCCTGGGCGGGCTGCTGCTGGCGGTGGTCGGCGGCGTGTTCCTGGCGAGCGATCCCGGTCTCTACCGGCGCGGCGCGGCGAAGCTGTTCCCGGCCTCGGAGCGGGGGCGGGTGGAGGACGCGCTGGCGACCTCGGGCCGGGGGCTGAAGGCCTGGCTGCTGGGGCAGATGGTGTCGATGGCGGTGGTGGGCGCCTGCATCGGGCTCGGGGCCTGGGCGCTCGGGCTGCCGGCGCCGCTGGCGCTTGGCGTGTTCGCGGGGCTGGTGGAGTTCGTGCCGGTGATCGGGCCGGTGCTGGGCGCGGTGCCGGTGCTGCTGCTGGCGATGGGTGAGGGCGGGGGGACGCTGCTCTGGGCGTTCGGCCTGGTGCTGGCGGTGCAGCAATTCGAGTCCAACATGCTGATGCCGCTGGTGCAGCGGAAGATGGTGCGGATCCCGCCGGCGGTGCTGCTGTTCTCCGTGGTGGTGTTCGGCGCGCTGTTCGGGCTGCTGGGCACGCTGCTGGCCGGGCCGCTGACGGTGCTGGTCTACACGCTGGTGGCGAAGCTCTATGTCCGCCAAACCCTGGGCCAGCCGGCGGAGGTGCCGGGGGAGGCGAAGGGGGGCTGACGCCGCCAGGGGTGCCAGGCGCCGCGGCCGATGTATGCTGTCCCCCGCGAAGGGCAGGTCGGGAGGACGGCGATGGAGGCCGAGGCGTTCGGACGGGCGGTGCGCGAGGCCGTGCGCGACGAGGCGGCGCTGCGCGCGGCGCTGGAGGAGGCCGACATCGCGCCCACCCTGATGGTGCTGGCGCAGCTCTCCGGCGAGGACGGGCTGCTGGAGGAGGTCGCGCCGCACATCCAGGGCCCCTGGTCCTTCATGGAGAGCGTGCCGCCGGAGCTGAAGGCGAAGCTGCGCGACCGGCTGGTGGCGGTGCTGAAGGACTACGCCGCGACCGGCCGTGCCCCGCCCGCCGATTTGCCGCCCGGCCGCATGCAGCGGCTGATGAGCGCCGGCGTCGGCCAGAACGTGCCCGAGGACTACATCCCGCTGCTGAAGGAGGAGATGCGCTTCGGCGCGGAGGACACCCGCGCCGTGCGCTGGCGGCGCGATCCGGCCTCGCTGCCGCGCGCGGACTATCCGGTGGTGATCATCGGCGCGGGCGTCGCGGGGGTCTGCCTTGGTGTCCGCCTGAACGAGATGGGGCTGCCCTACACGATCCTCGAGAAGAACGACGCGGTCGGCGGCACCTGGCTGGAGAACCGCTACCCCGGCTGCGCGGTGGACACGCCGAACCACTTCTTCTCCTACAGCTTCCGCACCAACAACCGCTGGACGCGGCATTTCGCGCAGCGCGACGAGATCCTGGCCTACATCCAGGCGACCGCCGAGGAGCACGGCGTGACGCCGCATGTGCGCTTCGGCGTCGAGGTCACGGCTGCGCGCTGGGACGCCAAGGCCGCGCGCTGGCGCGTGACGTACAGGCGCGTCGCGGACGGCGCGGAGGAGACGATCGAGGCGCGGGCGCTGGTCAGCTCCGTCGGGCAGCTCAACCGGCCCTCCATCCCGGACATCCCGGGGCTGGATGCGTTCGGCGGCCCGGTGTTCCACACGGCGCGCTGGGACGACACGGTGCCGCTGGCGGGCAAGCGCGTGGCGATGATCGGCACGGGTGCGAGCGCGATGCAGACCGGCCCGTCCATCGCGCCAGAGGTCGCGCACCTGACCGTGTTCCAGCGCCAGGCGCATTGGTCGCTCCACAACCCGAACTACCACAAGCCGGTCGCGCCCGGGCAGACCTGGGCGCTGGAGCACATCCCCTATTTCTCGAAATGGCTGCGCTTCCAGCTCTTCTGGGGCAGCAGCGACGGCTTCCACGGGACGCTCCGGATCGACCCGGAGTGGAACCAGCCCGACATCTCGCTGAACGCTGACAACCACCGCATGCGCGAGATGATCGTCGAGCACATCCGCAAGGAGCTCGACGGCGACGAGGCGCTGCTGGCCAAGGTCGTGCCGCCCTACCCGCCCTACGGCAAGCGGATGCTGCGCGACAATTACTGGTACCGGATGCTCAAGCGCCCGAACGTGACCCTCGAGACCGACCGCATCGACCGCATCGAGGCCGACGCCATCGTCACGAAGGGCGGCACGCGCCATCCCACCGACGTGATCGTGCTGGCGACCGGCTTCATGGCCTCCAGGATGCTCTGGCCGATGGACATCGAGGGGCGCGATGGCCTCACCATCCGCGGCCAGTGGGGCGAGGACGACCCGCGCGCGCATCTCGGCATCACCGCGCCGGGCTTCCCGAACTTCTTCATGACCTACGGGCCGAACACCAACCTGGCGCATGGCGGCAGCATCTATTTCCACACCGAATGCCAGGTCCGCTACATCTGCCAGGCGCTGCGCGAGATGGTGGAAGGCGGCCTCGACACGCTCGAGGTGCGGCAGGAGGCGCATGATGCCTACAACGAACGCCTCGACGCGGCGTGCCGCACCATGGTGTGGACGCATCCGGGCGTGACCAACTGGTACAAGAACAAGCACAACCGGATGACGGTCACCTCACCCTGGAAGCTGATCGACTACTGGCGCTTCACGCAGGAATTCGCGCCGGCGGAATTCCATCTCGGCCGCCAGGGCGCACGCGTTCTCGCCGCCGACTGAACGCATCCTACGGGAGGAAACGACAATGGGCATGGACCCCGCGCGCATCCCGGTCATCGTCGGGATGGGCGAGATCAAGGACCGTCCCGCCGATCCCGCCGACGGGCTCGAGCCGATGGCGCTGATGGCCGAGGCGCTGCGGCGCGCGGAGGACGATTCCGGCGCCCGGCTCCTCGCACGCCTCGAAAGCCTCAGCGTGATCAACGAGGTGTCCTGGCCCTATGCCGATTTGCCGGGCGCGATCTGCGACCGGCTCGGCCTGGCGCCGCGCCACCGCGAATACGGGCCCGTGGGTGGGGAGACGCCGCTGCGCTTCCTGCACGAGGCCGCGGCGCGCATCGCCGCCGGCCAGAGCGAGATCGCCGCAATCTGTGGCGGCGAGGCGCAGTACACCGTCGCCCAGGCCACGAAGCGCGGCATCGACCTGCCCTGGACCCCCGCCGCGCCCGCCACGCCGCGCAACCGCGACTACCTGGCACCCCTGCAGCGCGCGCACGGCCTCGACATGCCGATCCGCGTCTACCCGCTGTACGAGAATGCCTGCCAGGCCGAATGGGGCCAGACGCCGGCGGAGGGCCAGGCGGAATCCGCGCGGCTCTGGGCCGATTTCTCCCGTGTCGCCGCGGCGAACCCGGATTCCTGGATCGAACGCGCCGTGCCGGCCGACGAGATCGCCACCGCCTCGCCCGGCAACCGCATGATCGCCTGGCCCTATCCGAAGCTGATGACGGCGAACCCGCTGGTGAACCAGGGCTCGGCGGTGCTGCTGACGAGCCTCGCGGTGGCGCGCGCCGCCGGCATCCCGGATGCGCGGATCGTCGCCCTCCAGGGCGGCGGCGCGGCGAACGAGCCGAAGGACACCATGGCCCGCCCGCGCTTCTTCGGCGCACCCGCGATGGAGGCGGTTCTCGCCTGCGCGACGGAGATCGCCGGCGGCGACCCCGCGCGCTTCGCGCATCGCGAGTTCTACTCCTGCTTCCCCTGCGTCCCGAAGATGGCCCGCCGCGCGCTCGGCCTGCCGGAAGGCACGACACCGACCGTCGCCGGCGGCCTCACCTTCCACGGCGCGCCGCTCAACGCCTACATGCTGCACGCGGCCTGCGCGATGGTGCGCGCGCTGCGCGGCGATCCCGGTGCGCTCGGCCTGCTCTACGGCCAGGGCGGGTTCGTCACGCAGCACCGCACGCTGGTCCTCGGCGGCGAGGCCGGTGCCGCGCCGCTCGTCACCCGCGACCTGCAGGCGGAGGCCGATGCGCGCCGCGACCCCCCGCCCGTGCTGGCCGAGGGCCGCACCGGCAAGGCCACGGTCGAGACCCACACGGTGGTGTTCCGCGGCGACGGCACGCCCGATTACGGCGCGGTGGTGCTGCGCCTGCCCGATGGCGCGCGCAGCATGGGCCGCGTGCCGCGCGAGGATGCGGCGACGCTCGCCGCGCTGATGGATCCGGACCGCAGCCCCATCGGCCGCACCGGCCGCCTGCACGCCGCACCCGAGGGAGGACTCCAGACATGGACGCTGTGACCGAGGGCCCCGTCCTCTGCGAACTTGCCGAGCCGCATATCGCGCTCGTCACCCTGAACCGGCCGGAGGCGCGCAACGCCGTCAACGGCGCCGTCTCCGAGGCGATGGAGAAGATCGTCGCCGCCACCGAGGCGGACCCGGACATCTGGGCCGTGGTGCTGACCGGCGCCGGCCCGCACGCCTTCTGCGCCGGGGCGGACCTGAAGGAGGTCTCGGCCGGCCGCTCCAACTCCCTCGCGCGCGAGCGCGGCGGCTTCGCGGGCTTCGTGCGCGCGCAGCGCAGCAAGCTCTGGATCGCCGCGGCGCAGGGCCATGCGCTCGCGGGCGGGCTCGAGATCCTGCTCGCCTGCGACATGGCGATCGCGGCGGAGACCGCCACCTTCGGCCTGCCGGAGGTCAAGCGCAGCCTGGTCGCCGGCGCGGGCGGCGTCTTCCGCCTGCCGCGGGCCGTGCCGAAGGCGATCGCGCTCCGGATGATCGCGACCGGCGAGCCGATCACCGCGGCCGAAGCGAAGCATTGGGGCCTGGTGAACGACGTCGTGCCGGCGGGGATGGTGCAGGCGACCGCGCTCGATCTCGCCCGCCGGGTCGTGGCGAATGCGCCGGCCGCGGTGCGGCTCAGCCTCGGCGTCGCGCGCCAGGCCTATGATCTCGACGAGGCGGCGCTGTGGGAGGTCACGGCGGAGGCCAGCCGCAAGGTCCGCGAGACGGAGGATTTCAAGGAAGGCCCCCGCGCCTTCGTCGAGAAGCGCCCCCCGCGCTGGGTCGGGCGCTAGGCCGCCCCCTCCCCCGCGCAGCGGGGGAGGGAACGGGGCTCACCCCTTGCCGGCGCCGGTCGCCTGCAGGATGGGCAGCCACTTCGCCATCTCGGCCTGGACGAAGCGTCGCGCCTCGGCCGGGCCGCCGGAGAGCGGCTCGATCCCGGCCTGGGCGTAGCGGGCCTGCACCGCGGGGTCGGCCTGCGCCTCGGCCACCGCGGCGGCCAGGCGGGCCACGATCGCCTCCGGCGTGCCCTTCGGCGCGTACAGCACCTGCCAGGAGGAGGCGGCATAGCCCGCCACCCCCGCCTCCTGCAGCGTCGGCAGCTCGGGCAGCAGGCGGGAACGAATCGGCGTGGTCACCGCCAGCGCCCGCACCTTGCCGTCCCTGGCCAGCGGCGCGAGCAGGGTCTGGCTGTCGATCATCAGGTCGGCCCGCCCCGCCACCAGGTCCGTCACCGCCGCCGGCGTGCCGCGATAGGTCACCACCGTGAAGTCCACGCCGGCGAGCCGCTTCAGCAGCTCGCCCGAGAGGTGCGAGGCGGCGCCGATCCCGGTGGTGGCGAAATTCGCCTCGCCCTTCTTCGCCTTCAGCCAGGCGAGCAGCCCCGCGACGTCCTGCGCCGGCACCGCCGGGTGCACCGCCACCACGAAGGGCTGGTTCCCCGCCAGGGCGATGGGCGCGAAATCGCCGAGCGGGTCGATCCCGGCATCCGGGTAGAGCGCCGGGATCACCGCATGCGCCGCGCCGTTCAGCAGCAGGGTGTGGCCATCCGCCTCCGCCCGCGCGGCGCTGCGCACGCCGATGGTCGACCCCGCGCCGGGCAGGTTCTCGACCACGAAGGGCTGGCCGAGCTGCCGCGACAGCGGATCGGCCAGGGTGCGCGCCATGACATCGACCAGCCCGCCCGCGGCGAAGGGCACGACGATCCGCACCGGGCGCGCCGGATAGGCCGGCGCCTGGGCGCGGGCGGCGGCGGGCGCGGCGAGGGCGAGGGCGGGCAGCAGCAGGGCGTGGCGACGGCGCATGGGGGGGACTCCTCCGGCCTGGGGTCGCCGCACCCTAGACGCACGCCATGCCGCCGCCAGCCCCTCCGCGTCCGGAAGGATCGCACCGCGCCTCGTTCCGGCCGCCATGATCGCGCCACGGTCCTGCCCCCGCGCGGGCCCGAACCGCCCGTTCTCCCGGATGTGAGGGATGAACGGGAGAGCATCGGGATGCGTGGGACCCATCGACTGGCCGGGCTGATCATCGCCGGCCTCGCCATCGCCGCGCCGGCGGCGGCGGGCAGCCAATCCTCGAACAGCGCGTCCAACTGCTCGGGCGGGCGCTGCACCGTGGTCGAGAGCTATCGGACGGAGGAGGACGGCCGCCGCCGCGGCTGGGAAAGCTTCCGGAGCTGGCGCGAGCCCGGCGACCGACCCCGGGCGCGCCAGGACCGGCGCCGGCGCGACGACGATGACGACGACCGCCCGCGCCGGCGCGGCCGCGACGATGACGAGGACTGAGCGCGGCCGGGCCGCGCCGCCTCAGCGCCCCGTCCAGGCCGGCGGGCGGCGCGCCAGGAAGGCGTCGACGCCCTCGCGGAAATCGGCGCTGGTGAAGCACATCTCCACCAGGTCGTCGCCCTTCACCTGCCGCGCGGCCAGGCGCAGGCGCCGCATCGCCTCCTTCGTCGCGCGCAAGGTCAGCGGCGCGTGGCCGGCGATGGTCGTGGCCAGTTCCATGGCGCGCGCCTGCAGCGCGGCGTGGTCGGGGACGATCTCGGAGACGAGGCCCATCGCCTTCGCCTCCTCCGCCTCCACCAGCCGGGCGGTGTAGACCAGGTCCAGCACGCGGGCGGGGCCGATCAGCGCGGCCAGCCGGCCGTAATTCGCCATGGACAGGCAATTGCCGAGCGTCTTGGCGATCGGGAAGCCGAAGCGGGCATTCGCCGCGGCGATGCGCATGTCGCAGACCGCGGCGATGGCCGCGCCGCCGCCCGTGGCCGCGCCGGCGATGGCGGCGATGGTGGGCTTCGGGCATTCCTCGAGCGCCACCAGCACCCGGTCGATCCGCTCCTCATAGGCGAGCGCGTCCTCGGCGGTGCGAAACTCGCGGAATTGCGAGATGTCGGTGCCGGCGGCGAAGGCCTTCTCGCCCGCGCCGGTGATGACCAGGGCGCGGATGGCGGGGTCCTCGGCGATCTCGGCCGAGAGCGTGCGCAGCCGCTCATACATCGGGAAGGTGAGCGCGTTGCGGGCCTGCGGGCGGTTCAGGGTGACGAAGCCGATGCCGCCCTCCCGCACCTCGTAGAGAAGCTCTTCCATCCCTCGGTTCTCCCGGTTCCTCCCCCGTGTCTGCCGGGTCGGGCCGGGATGTTCAAGCGCCCCCGCCTTCCCATGGGCCTCCCCCCTTGGGCCTCCCCCCTGGGCCGGGCCGCGCCGTGATGGCACGCTGGCGGGGCTTGCCGGAAGGGAGTCACCGCCATGCTGCCGTTGTCCCGCTTCACCGTCCTCGACCTGACGCGCGTGCGCGCCGGCCCGACCTGCGTGCGCCAGCTCGCCGATTGGGGCGCCAACGTCATCAAGATCGAGGCGCCGGAGGCGGTGGAGGGCGGCGGCGGCCTCGGCGGGCCGCGGCACGGGCCGGATTTCCAGCACGTGCACCGCAACAAGCGGAGCATCACGCTGAACCTGAAGCACCCGGATGGCCTCGCGCTGTTCCGGCGCATGGTCGCCAAGGCCGATGTCGTCGTCGAGAATTATCGCCCCGACGTGAAGGACCGCCTCGGCATCGGCTACGAGGCGTTGGCTGCCATCAACCCGCGCATCGTCCTCGGCTCGGTCAGCGGCTTCGGCCAGGACGGGCCCTATGCGAAGCGGCCGGGCTTCGACCAGATCGCCCAGGGCATGGGCGGGCTGATGAGCGTCACCGGCCTGCCGGGCCAGGGCCCGGTGCGCGCCGGCATCCCTGTCGCCGACCTCACCGCCGGCCTCTACTGCGCCATCGGCATCCTGGTGGCGCTTCTGGAGCGCGAGGCGACCGGCAAGGGCCGCTGGGTGCATACCAGCCTGCTGGAGGCCATGGTCGCCATGATGGACTTCCAGGCGACCCGCTGGACCATGACGAAGGAGATCCCGCCGCAGGCCGGCAACGACCACCCGACCACCATCCCGACCGGCCTGTTCCGGACCAGCGACGGCGTGGTGAACATCGCCGGCGGCGGCGAGGAGATGTGGCGGCGCATCGTCGGCGTCCTCGGCATCGAGGCGCAGGCGAAGGACCCGGAGATGGCGGACGAGGCGACCCGATCGAAGCACCGCGCCAAGGTGAACGGCACGATCGAGGCGGTGACGGAGACGAAGACCACCGCCGAATGGGTCGCCGCCTTCAACGCGGCGGGCGTGCCCTGCGGCCCGGTCTACACCATGGACCAGGTCTTCGCCGACGAGCAGGTGAAGCATCTCGGCCTCGCCTGGCCGGTGCCGCATCCGACGCTCGGCGAGGTCACCCTGGTGCGCTCGCCGATGAACCTGGTCGGCACCGCCCCGCCGCGCCGCCCGACGCCGGAGCGCGGCGAGCACACGGCGGAGGTGCTGGCCGAGTTCGGCGTGGGCGAGGGCGAGCTCGCCGCGCTGCGCGACAAGGGCGCGGTCTAGGCCGCGCCGGGCTCAGGCGACGACGACGAGGTCCGCCGCCGACCAGCCCACCGCGCCGCCGAGGGAGGCGATCGTGACCGCCGCCCCGGCTCCGGCGCCATCGGCATCCCACAGCAGCAGCGCCTGGTCGGCGCGCCACAGGAACTGCCCGACGCCGACCGGCGCCGTCGCCTGGCCCGCGGCGCCGATCTCGAGGTAGCGACCCGTCGCCAGAAGGTCGATGCCGGCGACGAGCCCGGCGCCGAAGCCGGCGGCGGAGATCTCGATCCAGTCCTCCGCCCCGTCATGGCCGAGGATCGTGTCGCCGCCCTCGGCCGCCGCGGCGTAGCGCACCAGGTCGCCGCCGACCCCGCCCTCCAGCCGATCCGCCCCGGTGCCGCCGGCCAGGGTGTCGTCGCCCCAGCCCGCGACGATGGTGTCCGCCCCGGCCATGCCGCACAGGAGGTTGTTGGCCCAATTGCCCGTCAGGACGTTGCCGAGGGCATTGCCCGTGCCGCCCGCCCCGATCGAGCCGTTGATGACGAGGTTCTCGATCCCGCCGCCGATCGTGTGGTCGAAGGAGACCCGGACGGTGTCGATGCCGCCGACGGCCTGGTCCGCGGATTCGTTGATCACGGTGCCGGCGGCGGAGAGCAGGTAGGTGTCGTTGCCACCGCCGCCGACCAGCGTATCGGCGCCGTTGCCGCCGCTCAGCGTGTCCGCCCCGTTCGCCCCGTTCAGGACATCGTTGCCCTCGCCGCCGAGCAGGCTGTCATCGCCATCCCCGCCCCCGAGCGTGTCCCGGCCGGCATCGCCGTAGAGGGTGTCCCCCCCGGCCCCGCCCCCGATCAGGTCGTCCCCGGCATTGCCGGCCGCGCGGTCGCGCCCCTCGCCGCCCCAGAGGCTGTCCGCTTCGCCTTCGCCCCAGAGGGTATCGTCCCCGCCAGCGCCATTGAGGCTGTTGGCGCCGCCGTTGCCGGTGATCTCGTTGTTCATGGCATTGCCGGTGCCATCGATCGCGGCCGTGCCGGTGAGCAGCAGGCGCTCGATCCCGGGTGCGAGGGTCCAGTCGATGCTGCTCTCGACCAGGTCGCCGAGGCCGGCCCCTTCCTCCTCGACCGTGATGTCGGCCGCATCGTCCACCACGAAGGTGTCGTCGCCCTGGCCGCCGACCAGGCTGTCGGCCCCGGCACCGCCATCCAGCCGATCCGCCCCGTCGCCGCCGAGCAGCGTGTCGGCGAAGGCGCCCTTGCCGGGCAGGTCGCCGAGGAGGAAATCGTTGCCCGCGCCGCCGATCAGGAGATCGGCTGCGGAGGCGCCGGTCCAGGCATCCTCGCTCGCGCCGTCGCCGCTCAGGAAGTCGCTGCTTGCGCCGCCGTCCAGCGTGTCGCTGCCTCCACCGCCCCAGAGCGTGTCGAAGGTGTCGCCGCCGGACAGGCTGTCATCGCCGAGGCCGCCGGCCAGCGAGACGGATTCGATGCCCGTGACGGTCGTGCCGTCCCCGAGCAGGGTGGTGACCAGGTTCGGGCCGGCGAAGGCGAAGACGAGCGCCTGCACCGCCCCGCCGCGGTCGATGATCGCCAGGTCGGTCCCCGACCCGCCATCGAGCGCGTCGATCCCCCCGGCGCTGCGCAACGTGTCGGAGCCGCCCTCGCCGAGCAGGGTCTCGTCGGCCGGGCCGTCGCCATCGCCGACGAGGCTGTCGGGCCCGGGGGTTCCCGGCAACGGAACGGTGGCGAGGGATCCGTTGCGCATGATTGGCACAGACATGGTGACATCTTTCCCGCGGTGAGACCTTCGGAGCCTTGGATCGAAGTGGAAAGGAATGGTTAATTATATCCAACCACCGCGAAATGTAGCGCTTCCGAAAAGTCCATAACGCAACAGAAATCCCTTAAATAACATTCGACCCATGGCATGATCGCACAGGTTGCATGGAATGTGTTGCTACATCGCGTCGATCTGGGGACGGTTTCGAAACATGATTCGCATGGGGGCCGCGCCGGCCCGATTGCGGCGCGTCCCGCGCCAGGGCATGTCACCTCGGGCCGCGCCCGCCACCTCCCGGCGGCCTGCCGTGCCCGGCAAGGGGAGACCGCCCGCCATGCGCATCGCCTCGGTCCGCGACGGGGTCGTCCCGATCGCCTCCGCCATCGCCAACGCCTTCATCGATTTCTCGCGCATGACCGCCTCGGTCGTCGCCGTCACCGTCGAGACCGGCGACGGGCGCCGCGCCACCGGCTACGGCTTCAACTCCAACGGCCGCTACGCCCAGCCCGGCCTGCTGCGCGAACGCTTCATCCCCCGCCTGCTCGAGACGCCGGAGGCCGCCCTCGCCCGCCCCGACGGCACGCTCGAGCCCGCCGGCGCCTGGGCGGCGATGATGCGCAACGAGAAGCCGGGCGGGCATGGCGACCGGTCCGTGGCCGTCGGCGTGCTCGACATGGCGCTCTGGGACGCCGCGGCGAAGCTCGAGGACAAGCCGCTCTGGCGCCTGCTGGCCGAGCGCTTCCGCCAGGGCCAGGCGGATGACGGTGCCTGGGTCTACGCCGCCGGCGGCTACTACCATCCCGGCAAGGGCACGGATGCGCTGGTCGAGGAGATGAAGCGCTATCTCGGCCTCGGCTACACCACCGTGAAGATGAAGATCGGCGGCGCCCCCGGCACCGCGATCCGCGACGCGCTGAAGGAGGATGTGGCGCGGATCGAGGCGGTGCTCGGCCTGCTCGGCGGCGACGGCTCGCGGCTCGCCGTCGACGTCAATGGCCGCTTCGGCCTGCATGCCGCGCTGTCCTACGGCGCCGCCCTCGCCCCCTACCGGCTGCGCTGGTACGAGGAGCCGCTCGACCCGCTGGACTACGCGACCCACGCGACGCTGGCCGAGCACTACGCGCCGCCGATCGCCACCGGCGAGAACCTCTTCTCCATGCAGGATGCGCGCAACCTGATCCGCCATGGCGGGCTGCGCCCCGACCGCGACATCCTGCAATTCGACCCCGCCCTGGCCTATGGGCTGGTCGAGTATCTGCGCACCCTGCGGATGCTCCAGGAGCATGGCTGGTCGCCGCGGCGCTGCATCCCCCATGGCGGGCACCAATTCGCCCTGAACATCGCGGTGGGCCTCGGCCTCGGCGGCAACGAAAGCTACCCGGAGGTCTTCGCCCCCTTCGGCGGCTTCGCCGATTCGACGCCGGTCGAGGGCGGGCGGATCCGCATGCCCGACCTCCCCGGCATCGGCTTCGAGGCCAAGTCGGACCTCTGGGCGGCGCTGCGGGACCTCTGAAGCGCGACCGGCGCGAAACACGCGAAACCTGTGCGCCGGCGCACGCGGTGCGCATGACGGCGCTTTCGTGAAATCACGGCGAAACCCTTTCCGCGCAGAATGAGCCGATGCCGCGCGCAACCCCCGGGCGCGCGGCAACGAGGACATCGCCGTGCCCAAGTCCCGCCTCCTCCTCCGCCTGCCCCAAGCGGCGGCCATCCTGTGCTGCGCCCTGCTCGTCGGCCTGCCCGCCGGCGCGCAGCCCCAGGGCGCCTCCAAGCCGCGCCCCCCGGCCATCGCCCCCTCGCCCGAGGTCTCGCTGCTCGGCACCGCCGCGCCGCCGCCCCTCCCGCAGGGCCGCACCACGCGCCGGGCCGCCCGCCGCGTG
>CAZMCV010000019.1:0-38742 GCA_964564645.1 uncultured Acetobacteraceae bacterium | reverse complement strand
CCGGCTACGACGTCGTCGGAGGCGGTGCCGATCACGCCCTCGATGCTCGAAAGGGTCGAGTTGGTGCTCAGCTCGTCCCCGGTGGACAGCAGGACCTCGACAGCCGTGGCATAGCCTTCGAAGCTGACGATATCGAAGCCGGTGCCGCCCTCCAGCGTGTCCTGACCGCCCTCGCCGTTCAGGGTGTCGTCGCCCGCCAGCCCCTCGATCAGGTCGGATCCCGGGGTGCCGATGAGGGTGTCGTCAAACGGGGTACCAGTAATGGTCGCCATGGTCTTGGACTCCGCAGGCGCTGCACCGCAGGCTCGGTCCGTGCGAGGGACCCCCTGCAAGCTGATTGCAAAGTTAATAGTGGGTTTACAACCTGTGGTGAAGCGGTCACCGCGTCTCAAAATGTTGTCGGCCGGCGCGTCACGGCCGGCCACCGCCCCGATTTGCCGCCAATTTCACCCGGATCGCGGGGCGCCATCGCCGCCTCGCCGCCTGCCTTTCGGCGGGGTTACGAGGAGATCGGGCGGGCAAATCAACTTTCGGTGAGGTCTGTTTCTTTTTTGTGTCGGCGCCCGGAAATCCGGCACGCATGGCGGGCGAGGGGGTGTCCGGGGGGTGTAATGACTTGTCAACGCCCACGCGTCGGCGTTGACCTTCTGGCAACCAACAGATAAACCGACCTCAGATCAACGGCGCCTTCGGGTGCCCTCAACCTTGCTGGGGTGCTGGCCATGTCCGACTACGCTTCGATCATCGGCGGCGACGGGACGCAGCTCCCGATCCAGGATGCGCCGAAGGAGGATGCGGTTTTCTACTCCAACTCCTCGGGCACGGATTGGAACATCGACCTCGGGGCCGAGAGCGACTTCTGGAGCGGCAGCGCCGGCTCGGGCGACAACTCGGTCTTCGGCGCGTCCGGCGAGGACACGATCAACACCGGCACGGGCTCCGACCTCGCCAGCGGCCAGGTTGGCGACGACAGCGTCAGCACCGATGGCGGCGATGACATCGCGGTCGGCGGCGGCGGCAATGACACGATCGATGTCGGCGACGGCGACTTCAACCTCGCCACCGGCTCGGATGGCGGTGACCTGATCCTCGGCGGCACCGGCTCCGACTTCCTCGCCGGCGGCACGGGCAGCGACACCATCTCGGGCGGCGACGGGTCCGACTTCCTCTTCGGCCAGAGCAGCGCCGATGAGATCGAGGGCGGCGCCGGCAATGACCGCCTGTTCGGTCAGAATGGCGATGACAGCCTGACGGGCGGCGCCGGCAATGACAGCATGTGGGGCGGCGACCAGGACGACGTCTTCTACTTCGACGACGGCTTCGGCAACGACGTCATCAACGACTTCTCGCTGAGCAACGAGACCGGCAACAACGATGTCATCTGGCTGACGCCCGACATCAACGACACCGGCATCACCTCGGCGCAGGACCTGGTCGACAACGGCCTGGTGAGCGGCAGCGCCTCCGAGACGATCATCACCCTCGGCAGCGACACGATCACCATCAAGGGCGTCGCGGTCGACGACTTCACCGCGAACATCAGCGACTACGTCAAGGTTCAGTAAGGTTTAGCCTGTACCCGTCCCTGAGGGGACGGGAAGGAGCCCAATCTGAACAGGATCGTTTCTTCGCCGGCGGCGTCCCAGGATGCCGCCGGCATTGCGTCTTCCGCCCTGCTTGTCGCGCTGTCGCCGCGCATCGTCCTGCTCGCCTTCGCGGGACCGGCGGCCCGGCTGGCGCTTGGCAGCCTGGTGTTGCGGGCGGAGGCCGGGGCGGTCGAGCCGCCCATGTCGTGGAACCGTCAGGTGACCGCCTACGGTCCCTCGCTCCTGCTGATCGCCCGCGCCCAGGCTTGTTTCGATCCCGACGCCACCATCGAGCTCGATGATGGCCAGAGCCCGCCGGTGGTCGCGACCGTGGTGGGTCCGCACGACCTCGAGACGCTGACCGCGGGGCTGTCGCCGGTCGAGGTGCTCGGCCTGCTCCGCTTCATCGCCAGCAAGGCCACCGGCGTCCTTCGCCACAGCGACGACAGCGGCCTCGCCGAGACCTGCCACCGGGTGGCGGAGGCGGTGATGGCGCCCGATCGCGTCGCCCTGCCGGTGGCGCTCTGCGCCCATGACATGGTCATGTGGGCCCTGCCACAGGCGACGGCCGATGCCGGGTCGGAGGGCGGGGTGTCCTATGTGCTCGGCCGCAGGCGCTTCCGCCGCATCGCCCTGCGCGGCGACACCGTCATGCTGCGCGACCGCCAGTTCGAGGATGGCTACCTGCTGCCGCCCTCCGGCGCCGGGCCGATCCATCTCGGCCCCGCCGGCGGCAGGCTGCCCTCGCTCGGGGAGCTCGGGCGCCGCAAGGATCCGCAGAGCCGGAGCCAGTTCCGCCGCGGCCTCGCCGAGCTCGCCCGCCGCGCCACGGTCGACGAGGAAAGCCGGCGCCGCCTGCGCGACCTGCAGCTCCTCTCCCCCACCGAAAAGCCGCATCAGGTCATCCAGCCGGGGCGCCCCTTCGGCGGCGCGCTCGAGCTGGCGCTGTGCGACCATGGCGGGGGCGTGTTCCTGCGCGGCTGGATCCGCGACCCCCTCGGCCTCGTCGCCGGGCTGACGCTGCGCAGCCCCTTCGGTGACCTGCCCGTGGCGATCGAGGAGCTGTCCCGCTTCGGCCGCACCGACCTGGCCGACCGCTTCGCCGCCAGCCCGCATGGCGGGCCCGGGCTGCGGCCCGGCTTCGCCCTGCACCTGCCCGATGCCGCGCTGCGTCCGGTCCCGCAATGGTCGATGCGGATGGAGCTGACCACGGGCGACTCCGTCAACCTGATCGCGCCGCCGGCCATCCTGCACGCCCAGGGCGCGCGCGATGCCGTGCTCGGCTCGCTCCCGCCCGCCGAGGTGACGCCCGAGCTGATGGGGCGCTGCATCGAGCCGGCGGTGGCGCGCCTCCACCAGGCCGCGCTCGCCCCCTGCGGGGAGCCCGACATCATCCGGATCGGGCCCGCCGCCACCGCGGCGCCCGCCGTCTCCCTCGTCGTGCCGCTCTATCGCAACCTCCGCTTCGTCAAGCCGCAATACGCGGCGCTGGCGCGCGAGCGCGGGCTCGATGGCGTCGCCGAGCTGATCTTCGTGCTCGACAGCCCGGAGCAGCGCCGCGAGGTCGAGCATCTGCTGCGCGGGCTGCACGGGGTCTACGGGCTGCCCGTGACGCTCCTCGTCCAGCGCGGCAATTTCGGCTACGCCAGCGCCTGCAATGCCGGCGCCGCCAAGGCGGGGGGCTCGACCCTCCTGATGCTGAACTCGGATGTGGTTCCCGCCACACGAGGCTGGCTCGCCCCCATGCTCGACGCGCTCGAGCGGGAGCCGCGCCTCGCCGCCGTCGGCCCGAAGCTGCTCTTCGAGGATGGCTCGCTGCAGCATGCCGGCCTGTTCTTCGAGCGCGGGCCGGAGGGCGAATGGTTCAACAACCATTACCACAAGGGCTATCCCGGCCATTGGCCGGCGGCGCAGCGGGCCCGCTTCGTCCCCGCGGTCACCGGCGCGGCCCTGCTCATCCGGCGCGACGCCTATGAGGCGGTCGGCGGATTCACCACGGATTACGTGATCGGCGACTATGAGGACTCCGACCTCTGCCTGAAGCTCCGGGCCCGAGGCGGGGAGATCGGTTACGTGCCCGAATCCGCACTCTACCACTTCGAGCGCCAGTCCATCCGCGAGCATACGGGCTATGCGCGAACCCTGGCCTCGGCCTACAATCGGCGGCTGCATGATCGCCGCTGGTCCGGCTTCATCGAAGAGTTAATGGCCCGCGCCGAGCACCATCCGGTCCGCGGCGGCCCTTGAGGCGCGGCGATGCGCATTCTGTTCCTCTGCCACAACCACCCCGCGTTGCAGCCCGGCGGCACCGAGGTGATGGCGCATGGCCTGTTCCGCGAGCTGCGCGAGAAGCACGGCGTGCAGGGGCTGTTCCTCGCCGCCGTCACCGGGGCGCATCGGGAACGTCGCCCGGGGACGATGCTGCAGGCGGCCAGCGGCGGCGCGCCCGATGAGCTGCTCGTCTGGCTCGGCCACTTCGACCGCTTCATGCTGTCCCAGCCGGACACCTACGGCCTCGCCAGCCTCGCCCCGCTGATCGGGGAGCTGGACCCCGATGTGGTGCATGTGCACCACCCGCTGCTGTTCGGGCTCGAGACCATCGACCTGATCCGGCGCCTGGCGCCGCGCGCGCGGATGGTCTTCACGGCGCATGATTTCTTCCCCCTCTGCGCGCAGGAAGGGCAGCTGCTGACGACCGATGGGCGGCTCTGCCCCGGCCCCTCCCTCGACCGCTGCCAGCGCTGCTTCCCCGGCCGGACGGGCACCGATTTCCAGCTCCGCGAGCTCGGCGTGCGCGATGCCTTCGCGGCCTTCGACCTGATGCTGACCCCCTCGGCCTTCGCCCGCGACCGCTACCTCGCGGCCGGCTGGCCGGCGGAGCGCTTCGCCGTCGTGCCGAACGGCCTGCCCGCCCTGCCGGCCGGCACGGCGCCGGCGCCGCACCGCGTGCTGCCACCGGGCGGCCCGGCACGGCGCGACCGCATCGGCTTCTTCGGCCATGTCAACCGCTACAAGGGCGGGCTCGTGCTGCTGCAGGCCTCCCGCCACCTGACCGAGCAGGGGGTGCCGCACCGGGTGGCGCTGCATGGCGGGACGGCGTATCAGACCGACGCCTTCCTCGAGGAGGTCCAGGCCGCCATCGCGGCGGCGCCCGCGGCGCGGCTGAAGGGCCCCTACCTGCCGGCCGACCAGGCGGCGCTGATGGCGGAGGTGGACTGGGTCGTCGTCCCCTCCGTCTGGTGGGAGAATGCGCCGCTGGTGGTGCTGGAGGCCTTCCGGCATCGCCGCCCCGTCATCTGCGGCGGCGTGGGCGGCATGGCGGAGATGGTGCGCGACGGGGTCGATGGCCTCCACGCGCCGGTCAATGACCCCGGGGGCCTCGCGCAGGTGCTGCGCGAGGCGATCGAAACCGAGGGGCTCTGGGAGAGGCTGGTGGCCGGGATCCGGCCGCCGCCGACAATGTCCGAGGTCGCCACGCTGCACATGCAGCATTATCAGCGTGCGATGGCGGATATGGCGGCCTAGTGTGCCGCCGGGTCCGCCCTCCTTGGGGATGAACGACCGATGAAGCTCAAGCCGGTCCCGTCCGTCCGACGGGTCACCCGCGACATGGTGACCCGGACCGCGATCACGGCCACCGCCGACGCCCCGTCGGACGCCGCGGTGGAAGCCGCGTCCGATGTGCGCGGGCTCATCGACAACGCCACCGTCGACCGGCTCTATGGCTGGGCCTGGGACGCCGCCTATCCGGGGCGGCGGCTGAAGGTCGAGCTGCGCCTGGCGGGCGAGGTGGTGGCGAACACCATCGCCGATTTCGTGCGCCCCGACCTCGCCAAGCTCGGCGTGGGCGATGGCTGCCACGCCTTCGAATTCCCGCTGACCTCCGCCTGGTCCGAGCGCAAGGCGGAGCTCACCGCCGTCGCCTTCGGCGTCGACGGCACCGAGGTGCCGATCGCGATGCGCATCCGCCGCGCCGAGGAGCTGTCGGGGATGCCCGGCCAGCTCCAGCGCGTGGTCGAGGCCATCCTCGCCGAGCAGCAGCAGATCCGCGGCGAGATGGCGGCGCTGCGCGAACAGGCGGCCCAGGCGCCGCAGGCCGCCGCCGCGGTGCAGTCGCTGGCCACCGCGCAGGAGGATGTGACGCGCAAGCTGCAGGCCCTCGAGCTCTGGGTGGCGCGGCTCGACGGCACGCTTGCCAGCAGCGCCGCCCGCCCCGAGGCGCCGACCCGCGGCATGATCGATGTCTGGGAGACGGTGCTGATCGCCGTGCTCGCCGGGGCGAGCTGCGCCGCGCTCGCGGTCGCCGTCACCCAGTACCTGGCCGGCTGAGAATGGGGGAGCCCATGCCCGCGCAGGCCGGTCCCGGCGAAGCCGCCCCGATGACCCCGCGGGGCGTCGCCTTGCACGCCCGACCGGTCAACGGGTCCTGAGAGGGATGTCCGCCTCCACCGAGGACCGGATCGCCGCCGCCGCGCGCGCGAATGCCCGTCGGGCGCGCGCCGCCGCGGGCGGGGCGACGGCCGAGATGCTGATGCAGGACGCCATCGCCGATGTGCGCCGCGTGGTGCGGCGCTGGCTCTGGGTGCTGCTCGGCATCGGCCTGATCGTCACCCTGCTCAGCATGGGCATGCTGGTCGTCCGCTTCCTGATGATCAGCACCCTGCCCTTCACCCATGACATGGCGTCGCTGCGCTCGACCATCATCTTCTGGGTGTTCGCCTCGGTCGCCTTCGCCGCCTTCATCTATCTGCAATCCGTCTCGGTCAACGCGGTCGCGCGGCATGTCGCGGAACGCCTGGCGGTGCCGGCGGTGATGGCCACGGCGCAGCGGGCGGGCCGGCCGGAGACCTTGGCCAACCAGGCGGTGCGCGAGGTCGAGACGATCCGCATGGCGCTCTCCGGCCCGCTGGCGGAGATCCTGGTCTCGGCGGTGCTGACGCCGCTGTTCATCGCGCTCGCCTTCCTGATCCATCCCTGGCTCGGCTATGTCTCGCTCGGCTTCTCGATCTGGGCGGCGATCCTCAGCCTGCTGATCGCGCGCGCGGTGCGCGACAGCACCATGCTCGGCGGCCAGGACCGCACCCGCGCGTTCGGCCTCGCGGCGGATGCGATGCGCTCGGGCGAGGCGGTGATGGCGATGGGCATGCTCGGCCCGCTCACCCGGCAATGGGTCGCGGCCGGCACCACCTCCTCGGAGGAGGTCTGGGTGAAGGAGCATCGGGCGGCGGTGCTGCGCGCCTGGCTCGACTCGGTGCTCAACAATTTCCGCCTGGTGATGATCCTCGTGACCACCACCCTCGTGCTCTCGGGGGAGCAGTTCATCGGGGTCGCGATCAGCGCCGTCTACATCCTGATGCGCATCCCCGAGCCCTTCGCGCGGATCGGCGACCATTCGCAGGACATCGGCGAGGGCCTGGCCGCCTGGACCCGCCTGAAGAACCTCGTCGAGGGCAGCCAGATGCCGCCCGACGGCGTCGCCTTCCCCTGCCCCTATGGCCGCCTCGTCGCCGAGCGCGTCGCCTTCGGCTTCCGCGGCGCCCCGGCGCCGCTGTTCCGCGGCCTGCAGCTGACGGTCGAGCCGGGCGAGATCGTCGGCATCATCGGCGCCTCGGGCACCGGCAAGTCGACGCTGCTGCGCATGCTGATCGGGATGTACCGCCCGAATGGCGGCGGCGTGTATCTGGACGGCCAGGCGACGCACCAGTGGGACCGCCAGACCCTCGCCCGGCATGTCGGCTTCCTGCCGCAGGACGCGCTGCTCTCGCGCGGCACGGCGGCCGAGGTGATCGCCCGGCTGCAGGAGCCGGACATGGCGATGGTGCTGGACGCGGCCCGCCGGGCCGGCGCGCATGAGACCATCATCAACCTCCCCCTCGGCTACGCCACGCCGATCAGCGGCAATTACCAGCTCTCGACCGGCCAGCGGCACCGCATCGCGCTCGCCCGCGCGCTCTATGGCCGCCCCAAGGTCCTCGTGCTGGATGAGCTCGCCGGCTCGCTCGATCCGGAGGGCGAGGCGCAGGTGGCCCGCCTCCTCGCCGCGCTGCGCGAGGAGGACACCTCGGTGATCTTCACCACGCACCGCCCGGGCCTGCTCAGCGTCGCCGATCGCGTGCTGGCGCTGCGCGGCGGCGCGCTGGTGCCAGCCGGCGAGGAGCCGCAGCGCCGCATCGGCGGCCGCACCCCGGCCCGCGCCGCCACCGCCGCCATCGGCCGCAGCGGCCGCGACGAGGAGGAGCTGGCCGGAGCATGAGCGCCTCCCTCTCCGAACTGGGCTCCGTCGGCGGCACCGGCTTCCGCGAGGAGGACCTCCTCGCCGGCGGGCCGGGGCCCGCGGCGAAGGCCCGGCCGCCCCGCAAGCGCGCGCGCACCGGGCGGCTGCCGCCCGGCCTGCGGCTGCGCGACCACGGCGTCACGCCGCTCTTCATCGTTGTCGCGATCCTGCTGACGGTGACGAGCCAGCTCGCCTCGCTCTGCTTCATCCTCATGATCCTCCACATGGCCGATGGCGTGGTGGAGACGCGGAACTCGGACACGATCTACGGCTTCGCGCTGGTCTACCTGTTTCTCGCCTTCGTCTCGGCGATGTCGCTGGTCTATCGCTGGAAGATGGTGGCCGCGGCGGCCGAGCGCTTCGGGCTCCGGCTGCAGGCGCTGGCACTGCAGGCGGCGGTGCGCACCTCGGTGCAGCGCGACGCGGTCGAGGGCGCGTCGCTGCTGCAGGACATCACCACGGTGCAGGCCTTCATGCGCAGCCAGCAGCCGATGGCGCTGTTCGACGTGGTGATCGGCTTCCTCGCCCTCGGGCTGATGTTCTACCTCGACTTCACGCTCGGGCTGATCAGCATCGCCGGGATCCTCTCGATCGTCGGCATCGGCATCCTGCTGGTCTGGGCGACGCGCGCGATGGCGGGAAAGGCGCGGCAGCAGCTGAACCAGACCTCCTCCGAGCTCGGCGGGCAGCTCGTCCATCCGGACCTGATGCGCGGCCTCGGCATGCTGAAGGCGACCATGCTGCGCTGGCAGCCACGCTACGGCGCCGCCCTCAGCGGGGTCGACCGGGTGAGGGGTCGCTCCTACGGCCTGGCGAGCCTCGAGGAGCTGGTCCTCGCCGTCTACGTCATGGGCGTGAAGATCTTCGTCTGCCTGCTGATCTTCCAGCATATCGGCACGCTCGGCATGCTGGTCGCGGCCATGCTGATCTCGCACCTTGTGGTCATGCCCTTCGGGCGCCTGGCGAAATCCTGGTTCGCCTGGAGCTTTGCCGGCCAGTCCTGGCAGCGCATCCGCGACGCGCTGCAGGATTACGAGGAGCCGGATCCGCTCCCGGCCGATCCCTCGGCCCCCCAGGGCCTGCTGATCGAGGATCTCGACTTCCATCCGCCCGGCCGGCGGACACCGATCATCAGCGCGCTGACGCTCCGCCTCGGCCCGGGGACGGTGGCGACCGTCGAGGGTCCGAACGGCGTCGGCAAGTCGACCCTGGTCCGCCTCGTCCTCGGCCTGCTGCGCCCGACGGCAGGGAGGGTGCAACTCGACGGGCAGGACAGCTGGTTTGCCGACCGGACCGAGTTCGGCCGGCGCATCGGCTACCTGCCGCAGGACGTCCAGCTGCTGGACGCGCCGATCCTGCAGAATATCGGCCGCGGCGCGCCCGACGCCCCGCCCGAGGCGGTGGTGGAGGCGGCGCGGGCCGCCGGCGCGCATGAGATGATCGGGCGCCTGCCGTCCGGCTACCAGACGCCCTCCGGCCCGACCTCGGGCCTGTCGGCCGGGCAGCGGCGGCTGGTCGGCCTCGCCCGCGCGCTCTACGGGCGGCCGCGCCTGCTGGTGCTGGACGAGCCCGAGGTCGGGCTCGACGGCTATGCCCGCGTCGCCATGCGCGCGGCCGTGAAGGATGTGCAGGCGCGTGGCGGGGTGGTGCTGGTCGTCACGCATGAGAGCGAGACCTGGCGCGACATCGCCAATCTCCGCCTGCTGCTCGCACCCGACGGGAATTGGCAGGTGCAGCCGACGGCGCCCGGGCGGTTCGCCGGGGACGCGGCGGATCGCCAGGGCGCGGCGCGGCCGGGGGAGATCCGGATTGCCTCGCTGCACTGACATGGTCCGGTGCCGATGCCGGCCCCGCCGCGCGCCCGCCCCGGGCGGGCCGCGTCCGATTGCCTGGCCCGGAGCGGGCCACAAGATCCCCTCCCAGCCTGCCGGAGGCTCCCTTGGACCCCGACGCTGACCTCGCCCGGCGCGCGCCGCCCGCCCTCCCCGCCCTGGCACCGCCATCGGACCCCGAGCTGTCCTCGGCGCGGGCGCTGGCGCTGCCCGGCTCGCCCTTCGCCCCCCAGCCGGTCGCCTCCCTCGACGAGCAGCTGGAAGCGGCGATCAAGTCGCCGCCGGTCGGGCGCATCATCCGCCTGGCGCTGCTCGCGCTCGCCCTGACCATGGCGCCCTTCGTCGCCTGGGCCACGCTGACCACCATCGAGCAGGCGGTGATCGCCCAGGGGCAGCTCATCCCCGAGAGCCGGCGCAAGACGATCAACCTGCTCGAAGCCGGGATCCTGCGCCGCCTGCTGGTGCGCGAGGGCGAGGCGGTGGTCGCCGGCCAGCCCCTGCTCCAGCTCGACGTCACCCAGGCCGAGGCGCAGGCCGACCAGTCGCGCGCCCAGTTCTGGAGCGGGCGCGCCCGCATCGCCCGGCTGCGCGCCGAGCAGGCGGACAGCCGCACCCTCACCTTCCCCGAGGATCTCAAGCGCGCCGCCGCGGGCGACCCGGCGGTGCAGGTCTTCCTGGATGCCGAACAGGCGCTGTTCGAGGCCCGCTGGAAGAACCTCGACGGCCAGATCGCGGTGCAGGAACGCAACATCGCCCAGTTCCAGGAGCAGATCAACGGCGCGCGCGCCCAGCGCGCGGCCGCGGAGAAGCAGCTCCAATCGGCGCAGGAACAGCTCGCCGGCATGCGCACCCTGCAGCGCCAGGGCCTGGTCTCCCTGTTCCGCCTGCAGGAGATGCAGCGCCTCGAGCAGACCTACGAGGGCAGCATCGGCCAGTACACGGCCCAGGAATCGCAGCTGCGCGAGCAGGTGGCCGGGGCGCGCAACCAGCTCGAAGCCGTGCGCCTGCAGCGCCTCTCGGACATCGCCAACGAGCTGCAGGTGACCGAGGCGACGGTCGCCCAGGCCATCCAGCAGCTGCGCGCCGCCGAGGACGTGCTGACGCGTCGCGAGGTGCTGGCGCCCGAGGCCGGCAAGGTCACCAACATCCAGGCCTTCACCCCGGGGGCGAGCATCTCCTCCGGCCTGCCGATCATGGACCTCGTGCCCGGCAAGGATCGCTTCATCGCCGAGCTCAAGGTGCAGCCCGTCGATATCGAGCAGGTCTATATCGGCCAGAGCGTGAACATCCGCCTGATCCCCTTCCGCGTGCGGCAGCTGCCGCTGCTGTCCGGCCGGCTGATCCATGTGGCGCCGGACGCGACGACCACCCCGCAGGGCGAGAGCTACTTCCTCGTCCGAGCCGAGATCGACGAGGCGGTGATCGAGAAGGTGCCGGAGGTCACGCTGCAGGCCGGCATGCCGGTCGAGGCCTTCATCCTGGGTCAGGAGCGCACGCCGCTCTCCTATTTCTGGCAGCCGATCCGCACCGCCGCGCGGCGCGCCTTCCGTGACTGACGGGGAGGATTTGCGGCCCGGCGGCGACGGGTCGGTCGCCGCGGGACCGCCCGCCGAGGATGCCGACGGGCCGCAGCCGGAGGGCGCCCCCTCCGGCTCCCCCGCGCCGGGGACGCGGCGCAGGGGCCGGCCGCCGGCCAGGGGCCGCGGGCGTGGCCATCCGGACGGTGCGGGCGACGCCGCCGCCCGCCATGCCTCCGCGCTGGAGCCCGGGCCCCGCGCGCCTGGAACGCTGCTCCGGCTGATCGGCATCGCGATGCCGCGCGCCGGGCACCAGGTGGCCGGGATGGTGCTCGGCCGACTGCTCGGCGAACGCTTCGCCCATTGCGCCTTCTACGACACCCCGGGCTGCTGCCGCCGGATCCCCTGCGCCCGCGTCGCCCGCTGGGCCCAGAACGGCGCCGTCGCCTTCCTGCAGAAGACGCATGATCACGCGCTGAAGGAACCCCTCGACCCGGCGGCCGACGGGCTGCTGATCCAGGTGCGGGAGCCGGTGGCGCGCGCCCTGTCGAAATACGAGCTCGACCTGGCGACGACGGGCGTGCCGCATTCGCCGAGCTACCTGCGCTACGCGATGGGGCTCGAGGCGGCCTACACCGTCGGCTTCATCCGGAAATGGTGCCTCGCCCCGCCCGCGCAGGCGCATCTCCTGCGCTACGAGGCGCTGGTCGAGGATCCGGTCGCCGCCTTTCGCGGCGTGTTCGATCGCTTCGGCCTGCCCGCCTCCATGTTCGACGAGGCGACGGTGCGCCGCGCGCAGGCCCTGCGGTCCGGCGACCAGGACCAGCCCTTCCGGCCACGCGCGATCCGCCAGAGCCCCCATTACGACCCGGCGATCCTCGGGGAGTTCCAGGCGATCGTGGCGGCGGATGCCGCGGCCATCGGCTACCGGCCCGATCCCGGGCTGGCGCGGCGGAAGGGCCGCGGCGATACGGCGCCGGGCGCGCTGACGCTCGCCTTCACCGCGCGCGCGGCGATGCTCGGCGACGACCGGAGCGGGGCGCTGGAAGCATTCGACCGCTACCTGGCGCTGCCCGATGCCCATGTGCTGGCGCGGCGCCACAGGGCCCGCCTCCTCCGCCAGCAGGGCGATGTCGAGGCCGCGGAGGCGGAGCTGCGCATCGTCACCGAGGCGATGCCGCGCCATGCGCCGGCCTGGATCGACCTCGCCCGCAGCCAACGCCAGCGCGGCGCGACCACCGAGGCCGTCGGCACGCTCGAGGACTGCCTCGCCGCCTCCGCCAACCCGGTGCATGCGGCGCAGGCGATCCTCCGGGCCTTCGACCATCCCGCGCTGGTCGCCGGCGCGCAGGCGCTCCGCCCAAGCTTCCCACCGACGCGCGAGGACGTGGTCCACGCCTTCCGCTTCATCCTCGGCCGCGAGCCGGAGAGCGAGGCGGTGATCGAGGCCCATCGCAACATCCCGACGATGGCGGCGTTGCGGGAGACCTTGCTGCGCAGCCTGGAGTTCGGGCAGAAATTCTCGAAGCTGCTGCTCGGGGATGTCCCGGCGGAGGAAGCGGTCGGGGAGCTGGGCGCCGGGCACCGCGCGATCTGATCCGGGGCGGGGCGGTGGGCCCGGCAGGACTCGAACCCGCAACCAAGCCGTTATGAGCGGCCCGCTCTGACCATTGAGCTACAGGCCCCTCCGCCACGCCAGGCCCGGCTTCGCAG
Organism: uncultured Acetobacteraceae bacterium; assembly: GCA_964564645.1. Lineage (GTDB taxonomy): Bacteria > Pseudomonadota > Alphaproteobacteria > Acetobacterales > Acetobacteraceae > CAZMCV01. Next base: position 25,820 of record CAZMCV010000019.1, on the reverse strand, counting down.
ACCGCAACGGCGAAGGCAAGGCTCGACACGGGCGCGGCGGGCCGCATTCCCGCCCAGGGAGCAGGACGCATGGACCGGGACGGCAATGACGACGCGGCGATCCGCGAGATCCTCCTCGACACCCGGCGCATCGCCATCGTCGGCGCCTCCGATCGCCCGGAGCGGCCGAGCTTCGGCGTCGCCCGCTTCCTGGTGGACCGCGGCTACGCGATCACCCCGGTCAATCCAGGCCTCGCCGGCAAGCCCCTGCATGGCGTGACCACCGTCGCGCGGCTCGAGGCGGCGGCCGCCCCGCTCGACATGGTCGACGTGTTCCGCCGCAGCGAGGATGCGGGCGCGGTGGTCGCGGACGCGATCCGGCTCGGCGCGCGGACCGTATGGCTCCAGCTCGGGGTCGTGGATGACGCGACGGGCGAGCGGGCGCGCGCCGCCGGGCTCCGCTTCGTGCAGGATCGCTGCCCGGTCATCGAGTGGCGGCGCCTCGGCCTGCCGGCGCGGATCGGCGCGGACTGATCCGCCCGGCGGCGGGCGCGCTGCGCCGGCCCCGCCTCGGCTGGCGCCGCGCCGGCGCCCACGGGGATCGGCGCCGCAAGGCGCGGGATTAAGGCGGAGCGAGGCGGGAGGCGATCGCGCCCGCCCCCGGATCGGGCCGGGTTCGGCGCCGCATCCGCTTGAAAGCCCGCCCGATGCGGGCCACCTCGCGCTTCGGGCCGCACGGCCGAGGACCCGATGAACGGGACGCCCGGCCGCCGGGAGTGCGGACCAGGGAGACAGGGATCATGACGGACGAAGAGCGCCGGATCATCACCGAGTTCGTGCAGCGCGTGTCGGGCGCCAATGCCGCGCCGCCCGCTTCCGCGGGCCCGTGGGGTCGCATGGGCGGGGGCAGCGTGCCCGCGACCGAGGCCCGCCCGCCGCTGCCGCCCGTGGACCGCGAGGCGGATGCGCTGATCGGCGACCTGTTCGCCCGCTACCCGGAGGCGCGCTACCGCCTCACCCAGACCGCCTTCGTGCAGGAGCATGCGCTGACCCAGGCGCAGAACCGCATCCAGGAGCTGGAGTGGGAACTCGAGAACGCGCATCGGCAGGGTCAGGCGGCGCAGCAGTCGCGCGGCGGCCTGTTCGGCGGCATGTTCGGCGGCGGCGCCCCGCGCCCCGTGCCGATGGCCCCGCGCCCGATGCCGCTCGCCCCGCCCGGCGGCATGAACCCCGCCATGATGCAGCCCCAGGCGGGCGGCGGCGGCGGCTTCCTGCGCACCGCGGCGATGACCGCGGCCGGCGTCGCCGGCGGCATGGTGCTCGGCAACATGCTGATGGGCGCCTTCTCGGGCGGTGGCGCGGCGCATGCGGCGACCGCCGCGGGCGGCTTCGGGCAGGAGGCGGTGCCGACCTCCTCCGCCTGGACCGATCCGGGCGCGGCGGCGGCGGAGCAGGGCTGGGGCACCGCGGATGCGGCGCCGGCGGACCAGGGCTGGGGCGGGCAGGACGATGCCGCGGCGGCCGGCGATGCCGGGGGCTATGACGACGCCGGCGGCGGCTACGACGACGAGGTCTGACCCGCCGGCGCGGGACCGCTTCGGGGCCGGGCGTCCATCGCCCGGCCTCATTGATTCCGGGGCCGCCATCTTCCACGATCATGGGATGCGCATCCCCGACCTCGACCTCGACCTGCTGCGCTGCTTCGCCGCGGTGGCGGAGCGCGGCGGCTTCACCGCCGCCGGCCAGGCGCTCGGCCTGACCCAGTCGGCCGTCAGCCTGAAGATCAAGCGGCTGGAGGAGCTGGTCCGCCGCCGCATCCTCGAGCGCACCAGCCGCAGCGTCGCGCTGACCCGCGACGGGGAGACGCTGCTGGCCTATGCGCGGCGGATCCTGGCGCTGAACGACGAGGCGGTGCGCCGCCTGGTCGCCCCCCCCGTGGCGGGGCGGCTGCGGCTCGGCGTCGCCGACCATTTCGTGCCCCGCAACCTGGCCCCCCTGCTGGCCCGCTTCGCCCGCTTCTATCCCGAGCTGCGGCTGGAGGTGGAGGTCGGGCGGAGCCATGAGCTGCGCGCGGCGCAGGAGAGGGGCGCGCTCGACCTCGTCCTCGGCAAGCGGCGGGATGGCGAGACCGAGGGGCGGCCGATCTTCACCGAGACGGTGATCTGGGTCGCCGCCCCCGACTGGTCCCCGCCCGAGGGACGGCCCCTGCCACTGGCGATGCTTCCCCCCGGCTGCATGTTCCGCGACCGCGCGCTCGCGGCCCTTGCCCGCGCCGGGCTCGGCTTCGAGATCGTCTACGTGTCCGCCAGCCTGCTCGGCGTCGCCGCGGCGGCCCAGGCGGGGCTGGCGCTGAGCGTGCTCGGCCGCAGCGGCCTGCCGCCCGGGCTGCTCGAACAGCCCGGCCTGCCGGAGCTCGGCACGGCCGAGATGTGCGTCTTCGGCGATGCCGCCGGCCGCAGCCAGATGGTCGAGCCGCTGGTGCGCTTCATCCGGGAGAACCTGGCGGGCGAGCCGGCCGGCGGCGGGCTGCCGGCCGCCGCGTGACGGGGGCCGGGTCGCGCGCCGGCGGGGACGGGCCTGCGCCGCGCCGGGCGGGCGCATCTTGGCCGTTGACCCGCGCGGGCCTTGGGGGCAGCGTTCGGCGTCCCGCCGGCGCGTCGGTCGACCGATCCGCCGTCCCCCGCCCGCCCCAGCGCAGGACCCGCCCTTCATGGCGCAAGCGACCACAAGCGACGGCATCGCCCCGGCCCAGGGGCACGACTACCGCATCTGCGCCCTGATCGGCACCGGCCATTTCCTGTCGCATTTCTACATGCTCTGCCTGCCGCCGCTGTTCCTGACCTGGCGGCAGGAATTCGGCGTCTCCTACGCCACGCTCGGCCTGGCGGTCGCGCTGATGAGCGGCACGACGGCGCTGCTGCAGACGCCGGTGGGCTTCCTGGTCGACAAGCATGGCGCGCGGCCCTTCCTGGTGGGCGGCACCCTGCTGATGACCCTGTCGATCGCGGCGATGGCCTTCGCGCCCTCCTTCTGGGTGATCCTGCCGCTGGCGATCCTCTCGGGGGTCGGCAACAGCGTGATCCACCCGGCGGACTACGCGATCCTCGCGGGCAGCGTCTCCAAGGGCTTCATGGGCCGCGCCTTCGCGCTGCACACCTTCACCGGCAATCTCGGCTTCGCCCTGGCGCCGCCGGCGATCGCCTTCCTGATGGAGATCGCCGGCCTCTCCTGGCGGGAGGCGCTGCTGCTGGTGGGTCTCCTCGGCCTGCCGGTCGTCACGGCGATCCTGCTGCAGAGCCGGGTCCTCCGCGACCAGGCCAAGCCGAAGGCGAAGTCGGCGGGCGCGAGCGGGCGGGAGTTGCTGCTCTCCCGCCCCATGCTGCTGTTCTTCGCCTTCTTCCTGCTCTCCGCCATGGCCGGCGCGGGGATCCAGGCCTGGCTGGTGACGGTGCTTGGCAAGCTCTGGGGCACGCCGGTGCTGGCCGCCTCCTCCGCGCTGACGGGCTACATGATCGGCGCGACGGCGGGAACGCTGGTCGGCGGATGGCTGGCGGACCGCATGCGCGCGGGACTCTTCGGCATGGTGGTGGCGCTGACCCTCGCCGCGATGACCCTGCTGCTGCTGCCGGGCCTGCTGCCGCTGCCGGAGGTGGCGCTGCTGGCCGCGACCTTCCTCGGCGGCCTGGCGCTCGGCACCTCGCGCACGCCGCGCGACGTGATGCTGAAGGACGCCTCCCCGCCCGGGGAGATCGGCAAGGTGTTCGGCTTCGTCTCGGCCGGGCTGCCGCTCGGCAACGCGCTGATGCCGGTGCCGATGGGGCTGCTGATCGATATCGGCCATCCGGAGCTGGTGCTGCCGGCCGTGGCCGCGATCCTCGGCCTGTCGCTGCTCTGCGCCGGGGGCGCGCAGGGCGGGCGGGCACGCGCGCCGCGGGGGGCCGTGCAGCCCGCGGAATAGCCGGGGCGTGAGCACCTTCGACACGCTGCTCGGCTGGCTCGACGTCGCGGCGATCACGGTCTTCGCAGCCTCCGGCGCGCTCGTCGCCTCGCGCAAGCGGCTCGACATCATCGGCTTCGTGCTGATGGCGGTGGTCACCGGCTTCGGCGGCGGCACGATCCGCGACCTCCTGCTCGGCCGCGTGCCGCTGTTCTGGCTGAAGGAGCCGGAGCTGCTGGCGGTCTGCGCCGCGGTCGCGGTGCTGGTCTTCCTCGGCGCGCACCGGCTGGAGAGCCGGTTCCGCGTGCTGCTCTGGGCGGATGCGGTGGGGATGGCACTCTACGCCGTGCTCGGGGCGGAGATCGCGCTGCTGGCCGGGGCCGACCCCTGGGCGGCCGCGCTGCTCGGCGTGATCACCGCGGCGGCGGGCGGCATCCTGCGGGACGTGATCTGCGACGAGCTGCCGCTGATCCTGCGCCGCGAGATCTACCTGACCGCCGCGGCGGCGGGCGCCATCGCCTTCGTCGTGCTGCGCGGGGAGGGGGCGTGGCGGGAGCCGGCCTTCGCCGCGGGGATCGGACTCGCCTTCGCGATCCGCGGCGCGGCGCTGGTCCGCGGCTGGTCGCTGCCCGCCTATCGCGCGCGGCCGGGGCGGGACTATCCGGACGCGCCGCGGCGCTGATCCGCGGCCCTGGCTGCATCCACCTTCCGCCTCCTCGCGTAGCGCAAGGGGCGGGTGCTTCGCCCGCCCGCCAGCGGATGGAGGCCGGCATGACCAAGGTGACGCATGACAAGGGTGTGGTGACGGTGGAGCAGGGCGGCGTGGTCGCCGTCACGCTGACCGAGGTGGATGGCGGCGTCGTGGCGGCGTGGTGGGACGTGCCGCCCATCCCCTTCGCCCTGCCGCCGCCGACGCTCGTGGCCGACGGCGCGGGTGCGGCGGTGCCGGTGCGGAGGGTCGCGGTCGCCGACGGGACCAGGCTGCTGCTCGCGGGCAGCGAGGCCAGCGACGACGTCAACGGCGGATCTGGCGCGGACACGCTGAATGGCGCTGGTGGTGACGACTTCCTCTGGGGCCGGGACGGCAATGACGTGCTGTCGGGCGGCGCGGGGCGGGATCGGCTGTGGGGCGACAGGGGCGCCGACAGCCTGAGTGGCGGGGCCGATGCGGACTGGCTCTACGGGGGCGCCGGCGCCGACACGCTGGAGGGCGGCGTCGGGCAGGACTACCTGGAAGGCGGCACCGGCGCCGATGTGTTCCGCCTGCGCCGCAGCGATGCCGGCGCGCGCCCTGACCTCGAGTTCTCCGACTGGGTCGCGGATTTCGCGCGGACCGAGGGCGACGTCATCGAGCTGGTGGGCTTCGCCCCGGGCGCCACGGTGCGTCACTCCGGCGAAGGCTACTACGAAGTGCTCGAGGGCGACGCGGTGGCGGCGAAGGTCCATGTCACCCGCACCGGGACGGATGCGGCTGGCAAGCCGGTGGCCATCGCCATCACCGACCTGGGTCCGGGCGACTTCGTCTTCCTGGGCAGCGTGGCTCCGCCAGGCGCACCGCCCGCGCCCGCGCCGGCCCCCGCGCCGCGTCCTGTCGTGACCCGGGCCGAGCCGCCGGTCGAGCCAAGTGCGGCCATCCTCGCCGCGGCACCGGCCGGGGAGCCTCTGTTCGGCTTCGACGATCCGGGCATCGTGATGTTGCCTCGGACGGACGGGGTGCCGGGCGATTCCTGGCCGCTGGCCCCGGCCACCGGCGGCGAGGACCAGGGCTGGGCGCTGATATAGCGCCGGATCCGGCGAGGCTGGATCGCCGGAGGGCTCGATCTGCCGCGCGATCCAGGGCCAGGCCGTGATCCACCTTGGCGGATCACGGCCTGGCGGTGCGGCCGCAGGCGATGCTTGCGCCGCGCCCCCCCGATCCGGCAGGCTGCGGGACCAAGCAATCAACGAACAAGGCATGGGGAGAACGTGGCATGCGGAGACGTCCCTTGGTCCTCGGCGCGCTGGCCGCGGCCGGGTTGGCGCGGCCGGCGCTGGCGCAGCAGGCGGGGGGCAGCGCGGGCGCCCGCTATCCCGACCGCCCGATCCGCCTGGTCGTCCCCTTCCCCGCCGGCGGCGGCACGGATGTCTGGGCGCGCATGGTGGTCGATGGCGGCTTCCAGGCCGAGCTCGGCGTGCCGATCGTCGTCGAGAACCGCGGCGGCAGCGCCGGCCTGATCGGCTCCGACGTCGTGGCGAAGGCCCCGGCCGATGGCTACACGCTGCTCTACAACATCACGACCCTGGTGCAGGCGCCGGTCGTGCTGAAGCAGTTCCCGCATGACCCGATCAAGGATTTCAGCTTCATCGGGCGCCTCGGCACCACCGCCGTCACCTTCACCGTCGGCCCCGCCGTGCCGGACAGCGTGAAGACGCTCCAGGACTTCGTCGCCTGGGGCAAGGGGCGCCCGCTCGCCTTCGGCAATTACGGGCCCGGCAGCACCGGCCACGCCTTCGCCGTGCTGCTGGCGGAGGAGGCGAAGCTGAACGCGACGCAGGTCGCCTATCGCGGCGAGGCGCCGATGCTGCAGGACAATCTCGGCGGCGTCTTCCATGGCGGCTTCCACAGCACGATCGTCGCGGGCGAGATGATGAAGGCCGGCCGGCTGCGGCCGCTGGCGACCGGCGGGCCCGACCGCGTGCCCTCGCTGGCCGACCGCGTGCCGACCCTGGTCGAGCTCGGCTATTCGCGGCGCTTCGCCTTCTCGGGCTTCACCGGCCTGTTCGGCCCGGCGAAGCTGCCGGCCGAGGTGCTGGACCGGCTGGTGCCGGCCTTCCGCCGGACCGTGACGGCGCCCGCCTTCATCGAGCGTCTGAAGGCGATCGACACGATCCCGGGCTATGAGGATCCGGAGGCGTTCCGCGCGAGCTGCGCGCGGACCCTCGCGCAATGGCAGGAGCTGGCCGATGCGCTCGACCTTTCCAGCACCGGGTAGGGGTTTTCGTTGAATCGGCCTCGGGCGGGCCACTAGGATCGAACCGCTGACGGAGCGCCCGACCACAGGGCGCCCGTCCGGGGAGATCACGTCATGCCTTTGCGTCGTAGCCTGCTGCGCGGCCTCGCGGCCACGCCCCTTGTCCTGCCCGCCGCGTCGCGCGGGCAGCCCGCCCCCTTCCCGAACCGGCCGCTGCGCCTCGTCGTCGCCTATCCCGCCGGCGGCGGCACCGACATCGTCGCGCGCCTGATCCAGGAGCCGCTGCAGGCCGCCCTCGGCGGCGCGACGGTGATCGTCGAGAACCGCAGCGGCGGGTCGGGGATGATCGCGGCGGAGCACGTCGCCCGCTCGGCGCCCGATGGCTACACGATCCTGATGACGATCACCGCGATTTTCCAGGCGCCGGTGGTGCTGCGCCGCTTCCCCTACGATCCCATCAAGGACTTCTCCTTCATCGGGCGGGTCGGCACGGGCTCCATCACCTTCATGGTCGGGCCGGCGGTTCCCGCCAGCATCACCACCCTGCCGCAATTCGTCGAATGGGGCCGCGGCCGGCCGCTCTCCTTCGGCAATTACGGCGCGGGCAGCACCTCCCACGCCTTCTCGACCGCCTTCGCCGAGGAGGCGAAGCTCGACGTCACGCATGTCGCCTATCGCGGCGAGGCGCCGATGCTGCAGGACAATCTCGGCGGCGTCTTCCAGGGCGGCTTCCACGGCCATGTCGCGACCGCCGATGTGGTGCGCAGCGGCAAGCTGCGGCCGCTGGTCAGCAGCGGGGTGGAGCGGGTCGCGGCCCTCGGCGGCCAGGTGCCGACGATGAAGGAGCTGGGCTATTCCAACCGCTTCGATTTCCGCGGCTTCACCGGCCTCTTCGCGCCCGCCCGCTTGCCCCCGGAGATCGAGGCGCGGCTGACCGGCGCCTTCCGCCAGGTGCTCACCGACCCGCCCATCCGCCAGCGCCTGGAGGCGATGGACGTGAATGTGGATTTCGTCGGCGGCGCCGAATTCCAGAGCTATGTCGAGCAGCTGATGAAGCAATGGCAGGAGATGGCAGAGAGCCTGAACCTCTACCAGACGGGGTGACGGAAGGCGGCGGGGCTGGTAGCGAGCCGGGCGGGAAGAAACCGTCCGGGATGCCGCGCATGCTCCGCCGCCGCCACCTGCCTGCCCTCGCCGCCGGGCTGCTCGCCGCGCCCGCCCTGGCCCAGGCGCCTTTCCCCAACCGCCCCATCCGCATGGTGGTGCCGCTGCCGGCGGGCGGGGCAACGGATATCTGGGCGCGGCTGGTCGCCGAGCCGATGTCGCAAAGCCTCGGCCAGCCCGTGGTGATCGAGAACCGCGCCGGCGCCGGCGGCATGATCGGGACGGAGGCGGTGAAGAACGCCACCCCCGACGGCCACACCATCCTGTTCCACATCGCCAGCTTCGTGCAGACGCCGGTCGTCCTCAAGCGCTGGCCCTACCAGCCGCTCGAGGATTTCGCCTTCCTTGGCAAGATGGGCACGACGCCCCTACCCTTCTGCGTGCGCGGCGACCTGCCACCCCGGACGCTCGCCGAGTTCGTCGACTACGCGCGCGGCAGGAACCTGCCCTACGGCACCTATTCGCCCGGCTCCTCCGGCCACGCCTTCGCGCAGCTTCTCTCCGACGTGAACAGGCTCGACATGGTCGCCGTGCATTACCGCGGCGAGGCGCCGATGCTGCAGGACGTGCTCGGCGGGCGCATCCCCTGCGCCTTCCATTCCATGACCGGTTCGGGCGACTACATCCGCGCGGGACGCATCCGGCCGCTGGCGACTCTCGGCACGGACGGCATCCCCTCCCTGCCCGCGGTGCCGACCTTCGTCTCGCTCGGCTACCCGGCCGATCTCTGGGGCCGGTCCGGCTTCGTCGGCACCTTCGCGCCGGCGCGCACGCCGCCCGAGGCGCTGGCGAAGCTGGTCGAGGCCTTCCGCCTCGCCATGGCGCAGCCGCAGGTGCTGGCGAAGCTCGCCGAGATGGACACGATCGCGCAGTACCTGCCGCCCGAGGCGTTCAAGGCCGACGTCGCCGGCTACATGGCGTTCTGGCAGGGGCTGGTGGACCGGATGGGGCTGAGTGCAGAGGGCTGACCCGGCAAGCAGGGAGAGCCGCGCATGTCCGCGAGCATCACCGCCGATCCCCGGCCGCGCCGCATCGCCGCGCGCGACCTGCTGACGCCGGACCAGCTCGTCGCGCTGCGCCGGCGCGTGCCCTTCCGCGGCGCGCTGCTGGTCGCGCATGCCTGGGGCGTGATCCTCGGCGCGGTCGCGCTCGTCGCCGCCTTCCCGAACCCGCTGACCTTCCTGCTGGCGGTGATGCTGATCGGCTCGCGGCAGCTCGGCCTGGCGATCCTCATGCACGATGCGGCGCATGGCGGGCTCGCTTCGGATCAGCGGAGCAACATGCGGCTCGCCCAGTGGTTCTGCGCCTGGCCCATCCTGGCCGACACGCGCGCCTATCGCGACTACCATCTCCGCCACCACGCGCACGCGCAGCAGGCGGAGGATCCGGACCTCGTCCTCTCCGCCCCCTTCCCGATCACGCGGGCGAGCTACCGCCGCAAGCTCTGGCGCGACGTCACCGGGCAGACCGGCTTCCAGCAGCGCCGGGCGCAATTGCTGAACGCGCTCGGCGATCCGGCCTGGCCATGGCCGCGGCGGCTGGCGCGGCTGCGCGCGCGGCTCGGCCCGCAGCTCGCGGCGAATGCGGCGCTGGCCGCGGGCTTCGCGGCCGCGGGCGTATGGTGGGCGTATCCGCTGCTCTGGCTGCTGCCGCTGCTCACCTGGTTCCAGGTGATCACCCGCATCCGCAACATCGCCGAGCATGCGGTGGTGCCCGATCATGACGACCCGCTGCGCAACACCCGCACCACGCGGGCGGGCTGGATCGAGCGCGCCTTCATCGCGCCCTACTGGGTGAACCACCACCTGGAGCACCACCTGCTGTTCTGGCTGCCCTGCTACCGGCTGCCCGCGCTGCACCGGATCCTGATGGCAGGCCCGCTCGGCGCGCGGATGGAGGTCCGCGGCGGCTACCTCGAGGTCCTGCGCATGGCGACCGCGAGGCCGGAGGGCGAGGACCGGCCCGGCGCGCTGGTCAGCCATGCCCGGCGCCGGCAGGGCGGCGGCGCGCGCATCGCCGAGGACCAGGCGGCGTCGGGCTTCTGAGCGGGGATCGAGGCGTGACCGATATCGGGCTGTTCGAGGCGATCCACACCGCGCGCGCGCTCCGTATCCTCAAGCCCGACCCGGTGCCGGAGGCGCTGATCACGCAGGTGCTGGACGCGGCGATCCGCGCGCCCTCGGCCGGCAATGCGCAGAACTGGGCCTTCCTGGTGGTGCGGGACGCGGAGCAGCGGCGGCGCCTGGGCGAGGTCTATCGCCGCGGCTCCGACATCGCGGCCAAGGTCTATGGCGCGCGCGGCGTGCCGGCGCATCTGACGCCGCGGCAATGGCAGCGCATGCTCGAGGCGGGGCAGCATCTGTGGGAGCATCTGGGGGAGGCGCCGGTGCTGCTCGTGCCCTGCCTCAAGCCCCGCGACGTGCCGGCGCGGGAGGCGCTGCCGCAGGAGGTCAGCCTCGAGGACGAGATGGCCTATCTCGACCGCATCCGCGGCGCGAGCATCTACCCGGCGGTGCAGAACGTGATCCTCGCCTGCCGGGCGATCGGCCTCGGCACCGTCATCACCACCAACCATCTGCGCGTGGAGGCGGAGGCCAAGGCCGTGCTCGGCCTGCCGCCGGAGGTGGACACCTTCGCGATCCTGCCGATCGGCTGGCCGGTCGGGAAGCCCGGCCCGCTCTCCCGCAAGCCCCTGGCCGAGGTCGCGCATGCGGATCGCTGGGGCACGCCCTGGCCGGGGTGACCAGCGGCGGCGATCCGGGGCATGATGCCGCCAACCACCCGCGATGCGAGGCGACGCCCATGGACATCGGCATCTTCCTGCCCACCGGGACCCGCGGCTACCTGGTCTCCGAGACCGCGCCGCTGAACGAGCCGACCTGGGCGCTCAACCGCCACGTCGTCGAGACGGCCGACCGTCACGGCATCGACTTCGCGCTGTCCATGGTGAAGTTCCGCGGCTTCGGCGGGCCGTCGCAGTACTGGGACGGCGCGCTCGAGCCCTTCACCCTGCTCTCGGCGCTGGCGGCGCTGACGACGCGCATCCGGCTGGTGCCCACGGCGTCGAGCCTGGCGATGCCGCCGGCGGTGGTCGCGCGCATGGCCGCGACCATGGACCAGATCGCGCCGGGGCGGATCGGCATCAACGTCGTCACCGGCTGGCAGCAGGCGGAATACGCGCAGATGGGCCTCTGGCCCGGCGACGCGCATTACGCCGAGCGCTACGCGATGATCACCGAATACGTGACCGTGCTGAAGGACCTCTGGGCGACCGGGCGGTGCGACCTGAAGGGCAAGTACCTCACCATGGAGGATTGCCGGCTCGATCCCCAGCCGCGCAACCCGATCGCGCTCGTCGTCGCGGGCAGCAGCGATGCCGGCCTCGATTTCGCGGCGCGGGAGTGCGACTACAGCTTCTGCTACGTCCCGGACACGACGAACATGCCGGAGGCCTGCGGCGCCACGGTCGAGCGTCTGCACACGGCCGCCGCGCGGACGGGGCGCGACGTAAAGGCGCTGGTCTGGGTGACGGTGATCGCCGACGAGACCGATGCGCTGGCCGAGGCGCGGTGGGAGCGCTACCGGCAGGGCACGGACCTGGTGGCGCTCGGCCACCGGCGGGACCAGGCGGCGCTGGATCGTGGCAACGCCGATCCGAACTCCACCTCGCGGCGCGGCCAGGCGCATGCGGCGGAGCCGAAGCCGGTGATGGGGTGCCGGCTGATCGGGTCCTACGCGAAGGTCGCGGCGATGCTCGACCGGGTGGCGGCGATCCCGGGGCTCGGCGGGACGATGCTGTCCTTCGATGATTATGCCGAGGGGATCGAGGCCTTCGTGCAGCGCATCCAGCCGAGGATGGCGTGCCGGGCGGAGCGGGAGGTGGCGGCGTGAGGGCCGGGGGGAGAGGGAGGGAACTCCCTCTCCCCCTCGGAAACCCCCGCTCCCTCCTTTTTCTGGCACTTCTCCCGGACCACCGAAGGACAGGTGCCAGCAAACGGTGATGGGGGGCACGGGGGGAAGAGGTGTCCTCTTCCCCCCGTCAGACGGTCCCAGGCCGTCGCAACTCCGGCTCCACCAGCCTCTCGAACGCCGCCTCGCCGACACCCGCCAGGTCGCCGGCCGCTACGCGCGGATCCTCCGCGTTGCGCAGCGCCTTGTAGCCATCCTCGGCCGGCCAGCCGGCGCTCTCGGCCAGCAGGTGGATCCAGTTGGCGACGCGCAGCCAGGGCCGGCCGCGCTCCAGCGCCACGGCCTCACGGTGGCAGGAGTGGAAGATGGTCGCCAGCGTGTCGGCGTCGGTCGCCTGCATCGCCTCGATCGTCGTGCGATGCGCTTCGGCCAGCGATCCCGGCACCGCGGCCAGCGAGGAGCACATGTGCCCCGGCACGGCGTAGGGGTGCTCCACCACCGTGATCCCCGGAATCATCCGCAGCAGATCCGCGACCAGGTCGTTCACCGGCACCCGCGGCTGGAAGCCGAGATGGCGGTGCAGGAACACCCGCGCCGCGACAGGGCGCACCAGCACGTCGCGCAGCCGGTCGCGGCGGGCGTGCAGCACCTCGGTGATGTGCGACGTCTCGAAGTTGGTGGGCGTCACCGGCGCCATCGCATCCTGCATGTTCATGTGGCAGGAGGGGCACCAGGTGATGACCTGGTCGCGGCCGGTCGCGTTGAACGCCTCGACCGTGCGGCGCCCCATGCCCTCGGTGATGCGGGCATTCGCCTCCTGCGTGGCGCCGCAGCAATGCGACGGCCCGCCGGCGGGATCGGCCTCGACGCCCACCGCCTCCAGCAGCCGCGCCGAGGCACGGATCACCTCCGCATGGCGCACCAGGTTGCAGCCGAACCAGAAGACGGCGCGGTCGGGCGGCGCCTGCATCGTCACAGCCATCGCGCCTGCTCCTCCTCGGCGAGCGTGAGCCGGGCGAAGGCCTTCACGCGGGACGACCATTGCGGGTCGGGCCTGGTGGCGTAGCGCGGCGCCTCGCCCAGCGCGCCGCGGCCGCGCATGCCGGCGAATTTCAGCATCAGCGCGACGTCGAGCTTCTCGGGGCAGGCGGGGGTGCACTGGCCGGACTTGGTGCAGGCGGCGATCCAGGCGACGGCCTCGGGCGAAGCGGCCTCGCCGCGCAGCACCGCGCGCATCCCCGACGCGACCGCGCCGCGGTCCGCGCCGGCGATTGCGGGGAGCATCGGTGTCATCGGGCAGGCCTCGACGCAGGCGCCGCAGGCGGTGCAGGCCTCCGCCATCCGCGCCCCCTCCTGCCCGATGCGCGCCGCGAGGCCGGTCATGCGCCGGGCACCACCGCGATCGCCTCGATCTCGATGCAGACATCGGTCGAGGTGAATTGCGCGCCGCCGACGCAGGTGCTGGCCGGCAACGGGTCGAACCCGCCCAGGATCTCGCGCCGCACCTCGTTGAAGCCGTCGTAATGGCGCATGTCGGTCAGCCAGACCGTGCTCTTCAGGATGTGCTGCGTGCCGGCACCCTCGGCGGCCAGCGCACGCTCCAGCCGGGCGAAGCATTCGCGCGCCTGGGCCTGCACCGTGCCGCCGGCGGCCGCGCTGCCGCGCGCCGTGACGCCGGAGCAGAAGACCAGCTTCGCCCCGCCGCCGAGCGGCACCACGCGGGCGGGCGAGAACAGCGGCTTCGGGGGCGTGGCCATGGTGTGTCTCCCTCGTCTTGCATCCAGCATGCCCGGGGCGGGCCAAGGCGCGCTACCAGAAGTTCACCCGGTCCCAGACCGCGATCACCTCCCGCCCGCCATCCACGACATGGTAGCGCTCATGCGCCGCGGCGGTCAGGCAGGTGTGGTTGGGCGCGACGCGCAGCCGCGCGCCGATGGGCAGGCGGTCGAAGGGAAGCGGCGACGGGCCATGGACCTCGCCATGCTCCTGGTAGGTGCGCGCGACGATCGCCTCGCCGCCGAAGGCGGGCCGCCCGTCGAGGTCCAGCACCAGGCCGAAGCCCCAGTCGCGCGGCCCCGCCTCCGTGCTGCGGTCCTTCGACAGCGCCAGCGCGCCGGCATCCAGCAGCAGGGTGTTGCGCGCCGGCCGCCGGCCGATGACCGAGGCCAGCACCGTCAGCGCGATGTCCTCCAGCCCATGCGTCAGGATGCCGGCCTGGAACAGGTCGCCGAACATGGCGACGCCCGCGCGCACCTCCGTGATGCCCGCCATGCTGCGCGCATGGACCAGGGTGGGCGAGGAGCCGGCGGAGACGATCGGCACGACATGCCCCCGCGCGCGCAGTTGCTCCGCCACCCCGACGATCGCCGCCCGCTCCTCCTCGGCGACGCGCGCCATGTCCGCGGCGCTGCGGCCCCGGTAGCTGTGGCCGGAATGGCTGAGCAGGCCGGCGAGCCGCGCACCCAACACCTCCGCGATCGCCGGCAGCAGCGTGTCCTTGGGCGCGAGGCCGCCGCGCGCCTCGCCCACATCCACCTCGATCAGCGCCCGCAGCCGGCCCGGATGCGCGGCGATGGCGCGCGCGACCTCGAGGTCGTCGGTGATGACCTTCACCTCGGCGCCCGCTTCGTTCAGCGCCGCCACGGCATCGAGCTTCCGCGGCGTGATCCCCACCGCATAGACCTGGTCGCGCCAGCCGCCCTCGGCGAAGTACCGCGCCTCGGCCAGGGTCGAGACGGTGATCGGCCCGAAGCCGGGCGCGGCCAGCCTCGCCACCTCGCGCGACTTCGCGGTCTTGAGGTGCGGCCGCGCGACCAGCCCCGGATGCCGCGCCACCGCGGCGTCCATCGCCGCGATGTTGCGCTTCAGCACGCCGAGGTCGAGCACCAGGCAGGGGGTGGGCAGGTCGTCCAGGGTCATGGCGCGGCACCCTCCCAGCGCGTCTCGGGATCGATCGGAAGCACGGGGCGCGGCAGCTTCGTCCAGGGGAAGCGCGTGAGGATCGGCGAGGTCAGGCCGGGGCAATCCACCTCCACGATGCGCGCATGGTCGAAGAACTCGTCGAAGCCGCCGCGGAAATGCCCGCGCGACTTCACCACCACCGCGCGCGCCGCGCCGATGGAAAGGCCGAGATGCTCGAAGAAGGCCGGATCGGCGCATTGGTGGCGGTGCGTGATCACCACCACGGTGCAGCCGCCGAGGCGGATCGCGGCGGTGGGGCCGAGGCCGATCGCCGTCCCCGCATAGATCCCGCGCCGCCCCGTCACGCGGCCATCCGACAGCGCCACCACCTCCGCGCCCTCGGCGGTGAAGGGGTGGCTGAACGGGTCGTCGGCGGCGAGCGTCCCCTGCGGGCGGTTGAAGCGCGCGGCGATGCGGGCCCCGACCCCGGCGGCATGCGCGTCGGCCGCCAGCTTCGGGTCGTGGATCACGCCGAACAGCGCGCCTTCCACGCCGGCCTCGACGAAGGCCCGCAGCAGGAACATCGTGTTGCCGCGCCCGCCGCCCCCAGGGTTGTCGGCGACGTCGGCAAAGGCCAGCGGCACCGGGCTCTCCTTCGCGCGGCGCACGGCGTCCTCGAGCGGGGTCAGGCGGGCGACGAAGCGGTCGCGCCGCGCCCAGGCCGCCTCCGCCAGGCGCTGCGCCAGCGCCCCCGCGGCCGGCGCCTCGGTCGCGGTGACGATGGCGGCCATGCCGTTGAAGGGCGTGTCGCCATAGGCGAAGCCGCCCATCACCGAGACGTTCAGGATGCGCGGATCCTCGGCCTGGAGCGCCTGGCCGAGATCGATCACCTCCGCATAGGGTCCGTGGGCGGTCAGCATGGACACGGTCGGCGCCACGATCGGCAGGCGCCGCAGCGCCAGATGCGTCCGCGTGCCGGCCAGGATCCGCCGCAGCAGCTGCGCGCTTTCCGCGCCGCGCTCGCGCATGTCGAGATGCGGGTTGGTGCGGTAGCCGACGAAGCCGTCGCAGTCGCGCACCATCGCGTCGGACACGTTCGCGTGCAGGTCATAGCTGCAGACCAGCGGCACCTCCGGCCCCAGCACTTCGCGCACCAGGGCCTGGATCGCGCCCTCCGGGTCGTCCTCCTCCGTCGTCAGCCCGGCGCCGTGCATCACGGCGTAGACGGCATCGACGCCCGCGTCGCGCGCCACCTCCAGCCCCTTCCGCCACGCCGCCATCATGCGCGCGAACAGCGCATGCTCCACCGGCCCGTTCGGCTCGGCCATGGCCAGCAGGATCGGCCGCGGGCGCCACGGCCCCGCCGCGTCCATGTCGGCGACGAAGCCCGGCATCTCGCCGAGCGCCCGCGGCGCGGCGCTGCGGGCGTCCGTGACGATGGCCTCGCCTTCCAGGAAGCAGCGGGCGTGGAAATCCGCCTCCGTCGCCGGCGGCGCGAAGCGGTTGCACTCGATGGAGAAGCCCAGCAGGGCGATGCGCGGTCCGCAGGGGTCGGTCATGCCGCCAGCGTAGCCCGCCCGTGTCACGCCGCCACCCGCACGCCGAGCGCCCCATCCAGCCGCCGTGCCCCCTCCGGGCTCAGCATCAGCCGCCGGTGGGCCAGCGCATCGCCGGCCTGCTTCTCCGCGCCGCCGCGGCGCACCCAGCCCTGCCGCAGGCAGCAGGTCGCGATCTCCCGGCCCAGCCCGCCCGCCAGGTGCGGCCGCCGCTCCGACCAGTCCATGCAGTCGCAGGCGAAGCGCCGCGCCCCCCGCGCCGCCGCGACATCGACGCCGAGCGCTTCCAGCCCCGACTCGCCCGCCGGCGTCGTCGCCCAGCCCCCCGCGGCCGGCGCGATCCAGCCCCGGCCGGTCAGCGCCGCGTGCAGCGCGACCCCGAGCCGCCCGGCCAAGTGGTCGTAGCAGAGGCGCGCGGTGCGGAAGCCCTCGCCATGCGGCCAGGGCCGGCGCGGCGGGGTGACGCTGGCGGCCAGCCCGCCCAGGGTCTCGATCGCCGCGGCGACTTCCTCCGACGCCAGGCGGTGGTAGCGGTGCCGGCCCTGCGGATGCACCGTGACCATCCCGCCCTCGACCAGCCGCGCCAGATGCGCGCTGGCGGCCGGCGCGCCGATGCCGGCGATGCGGGCGAGTTCCCCGGCGGTCAGCGCCTCGCCCCCCAGCAGGGCCTGCAGCATGGCCGCACGGGCGGGGTCGCCCATCAGCGAGGCGGTGGCGGCGAAGGCGGCGGGGGTGGTCATGGCGGGGCGGTCCCTGGGACAGGCGCAGCTTGCCATGCCGGCGCGCCGCGTGCTTCGCCGGGCCACGAAGCCAGGCCAGGCCGCCCGGCGCGGGGGAGACGCCCATGATCGCCGTCATCTTCGAGGTCGAGCCGGCGGAGGGCCGCTTCGACGACTACCTGGACCACGCCGCCCGCCTGCGGGAGGAGCTCGCCAAGGTCCCGGGCTTCGTCTCGGTCGAGCGCTTCCGCAGCCTGACCAATCCGGGGAAGCTGCTGTCGCTCTCCTTCTGGGAGGACGAGGCGGCGGTCACCTGCTGGCGCACCCATCCCGGCCACCGCGACAGCCAGCGCGCGGGGCGGGAGGGGATCTTCGCCGGCTACCGGCTGCGCGTCGCCGCCGTGCTGCGCGACTACGCCATGGCCGAGCGGCGCGCGCAGGCGCCGGAGGACAGCAACGCCGCCTTCCAGGTGATCTGGTAGGCCGGGCGCGCCCGGCGGCATCCCGGCCCCGGATCCAGGCTCCGTCATCGCCGCTCAACCACGCAACGGCATGCGGAAGGTGAAGCAGGTCCGGTCGGGGACCGAGGAGACCTCGATCGTCCCGCCATGGCCGCGCGCGATCTCGTCGGCGATGTAGAGGCCGAGCCCGAGGCCCTGGCGCGATGGCTGGACCGCGCCGCGGAAGAAGGGCTGGAACAGCCTCGCCCGGATCCCGGGCGGGATCGGCGGCCCCGCATTGGTGACCGAGAGCACGAAGGCCGCCTCCTCGGTCCAGGCGTCGAGCCGGACCGGGGCCTGCTGCGCGCCATGGGTCAGGGCGTTGCCGAGCAGGTTGGAGGCGAGCTGCGCGATCCTCGACGGGTCGCAGGGCACGGGCCGGTCGAGGGCGATGGCCGCCAGGATCTCGCGGCCCGGCCAGGCCGCCCGCAGCTCCGCCGCCACCTGCTCGAGCGTCGGGGCGAGCGGCGCCGGCGGCGCATCCGCGGCGGGCGCGAGACCGCCGCTGCGCCGGCCGCGCGCGAGGTCGAGCAGATCATCGACCAGCCGCGCCATCCGCCGCACGCTGTCCCGCATCAGGCCGACCGCCTGGGCGCCGCGCGGCGACAGGGCCGCGGCCTCCCGCGCCAGCAGCCGCACCCCGGCATCGACGGAGGCGAGCGGGTTGCGCAGGTCGTGGCCGAGCACCGCGATGAATTGCTCGCGCAGCTCCGCGGCCTCGCGGTGGGCCGCCAGCGCGACCTCGCTCGCCGCCGCCCGCTCGGCCTGGTCGAGATGATGTCCGATCAGGTCGGCGAACAGCGTCAGCATGCCGATCGTCCCCGGCGCGCTCATCGCAAGCGGCCGGCGGTCGAGCGCGCAGAGCGTCCCGAACCAGGCGCCGTCCGGCCGGCGGATCGGCACGGAGAGATAGCTGCGGAAGCCGTAGAGCGGCGGGCTGGGGTGGTCCCGGTAATGCGGGTCGGTCGTGGCATCGTCGATCACGACGAGCCGGCTGGTCGCGCGCACCGTGTCGCAGAAGGTGGTGTGGATCGGCAGCTCGCCGCCGGGGGCGAGGCCGAGCCCGATCTGGTCCCGCACCGCGCAGGCGACCCAGCGCCGCTCCGTCACCCGCGCCACCGCCGCGAAGCCCACCCCGGTGGCGCGGCAGACGACATCGAGGATCAGCGGCACCACATCCAGCCTGGCGATGGCCGACAGCGCCTCCTCGACGAGCGGATCGGCGGCGCCGTGCGCATCGGGGTCGGGGGCGGGGCCCTCTCCCGGCGGTCGGGTCATGCGGATCTCACGCATGGTGATCGCCCGCCCTGAGCCGAATACCCCATCCCTGACGCTTGCCTGCGGAATTCGGAACCATCCCGCCGGCACGCGCAGCCGCAACCCGCCACGGCCACGGGGATTTCCCGCTCCGCCACGCCCGGGTTGCGGCACCGCGGGTCATCCGGGCGGCGCGCCTTCCCGCCAGACCGTCGCCTCGGTCCACCCCAGCGCCGCGAACTCCGCCGCGCGCAGCGGGGCTTCCAGCACCGAATAGAACTCGTCGAGCTGCGGCGGCTTCACGCCGGTGCCGCTCAGCATCGCATGCGCCTGGCCGCGATGGTGGATCTGGTGCTGGAAGAGATGCAGCAGCAGCCGGTCCAGCCGCTCTCGCTGGATGCGCGTGCCGCGATGCACCTCGACGATGCGCGAGAGGCCGGCGGCGCCCCCGGTCCCCTCGACCACCGCGATCAGGCGCCGGTCCATCGCCGCCTGCGCCGCGTGCAGGGCGGCGACGGTCGCGCAGGGCTCGCGGTCCGCCCAGGCGGCGGGGCCGAGCGTGCCGCCCTCCATCGCGTCCACGTAGAAATGGTCGAGGATGAGGATGTGGTTCAAGGTGGCGCGGAGGCTCGGGAAGAAGCCGGTCCGCGGCGCCTCGAACGCCGCCTGGTCCAGCGCGGCGCAGGCTGCGAGCAGGCGGTGATTGGCCCAGGCGTTGTTGTACGCCATCGCGCGGTGGGGCTGCAGGGCGGGATCCTCGCTCATCGGCCGAGCCACCGCGCCAGCCGCCCCGGAACCTCCGCCATCTCCGCCTCCACGCCGCAATAGCTGAATCGCAGGAAGCGCGCGCCGCGTTCCCGGTCGAAATCCACGCCGGGGGTGGCGGCGATCCCGGCCTCCTCCAGCATGCGGACGCAGAAGGCGGGGCTGTCATTCGTCAGCTGCCCCACATCGGCCCAGAGGTAGAAGGCGCCATCCGCGGCGGCCAGGCGGTCGAAGCCGGCCCTCGGCAGCTCGCGCAGCAGCAGGTCGCGGGCGCGGCGGTAGCGCGCCTTGTTCGCCTCCAGCTCCTCCGTGCAGTCGAAGGCGGCTTCGGCGGCGACCTGGGCGATGTGCGGGGCGGAGATGAACATGTTCTGCGCCAGGCATTCCACCGGCCGGACCAGGTCCTCGGGCAGCACCAGCCAGCCGATGCGCCAGCCGGTCATCGACCAGTATTTGGAGAAGCTGTTGACCACGACGGCCGAGGGCGAGAGGGCGGCGGCCGTCGCCTCCGGCACCGCGCCCCAGGTCAGGCCGTGATAGATCTCGTCCGAGACCAGCCGCACGCCCCTGGCGTGGCACCAGCGGGCGATGGCCGACAGCTCCTCCGGCGCCAGCATGGTGCCCGCCGGGTTGCAGGGGCTGGCGACGATCAGCCCGTCCGGAACGGGGTCCAGCGCCTCGAGCATCGCCAGGCTCGGCTGCCAGCGCGTGGCGGCATCGCAGGGCAGCAGCACGGGCGCCATGCCGAGCGCGGTCAGGATGTTGGCGTAGGGCGGGTAGAAGGGCGCGGCCATCGCCACCCGGTCGCCGGGATCGAAGGCGGCGAGGAAGGCGAGCGGGAAGGCGCCGGAGGCCCCGACCGTCACCGCCACGCGCGCGGGCGACACCGCGGCCCCGTAGCGGTCGGCGTAGTGGCGGGCGATGCGGGCGCGGAGGGAGCGCAGCCCGAACGCCTCCGTGTAGCCCATGGCGGCGCCGGCCTGGAGCGCGCGGATGGCGGCCTCGGCCGCGCCGCGCGGGGCGCCGGTGCCGGGCTGGCCGACCTCCATGCGGATCACGCCGGGGGCGCCGGGGGCGAGGGACGCGGCGCGGGCATTCGCCGCGGCGATGACGTCCATCACGAGGAAAGGCGGCGCCTCGGCGCCGCGGCCGGTCTTCAGCGGCATGGGGGCTTCCCGGCGGGGCTCCGCCCCGGACCCTCGGTGCCGCTCGACCGGGACGCCACCGGGCGATCCGCGGGGCGGCGCGGGCCGCGGTTGCGGGTTTCGGACAAACCCCCCTCCGGCCGGCGACGGCCGCCGGCGCGAGAGCCGCCGCATCCGGCGCGCGGCCGGGCCCCGCCGATGGAAGGCAGGCCGCCGGTCGGGGGAGCCTGGGTGCGGCGGAGGGGAAGCGGAGCGGTCATGCGGTCCCGGTCACCTGGGGAAGGCACCGTTCTAGCGTCGGGCACGGCGAAGTGAAAGGAAATTTTTCCTGGAAAATCGGGCCATGGCGAATCTGCGCCGTCCAGCGTGCGCAGGATTGGTGCCGGGTGGAAGGGGCCTTCCGGCCGCTTGCGGGCCGGCAGGGAGGGGCAGCGCACCGTCGGCGCGAGACTTGGCGCGTCCGGGTGCCAGACATGGGCCCCGGCCCCCAACCCGTCCCTTCCCCGCGCACGGGGAAGGAGGCTGTCCAGGAAGACCGGAGAGCGTCGCGCGCATCCGGCACCGCCCGGACCTACCGATCGAGCGATCCCAGCGCCACCCCCGCCCCGCGCGGATCGGCGATCGCGGTGCACAGCTCCCCCCGCCCCGGCAGGTAGTTCGGGCAGGCGAGGAGGTTCACCCGCCCCGGCTCGGGCGCGCCGCGCGCAATGGCGGTCGAGGGCTGGTCGCCCCGCATCAGGTGCAGGAAGGACGGCCCGGCGACCGCCATCCCCGCCCCCGCCTGGCCCGACCCCGCCGCCCCGGCGCGGAAGGCGCGCAGGTTCGGGTTGTAGGCGATGGCGGCGGCGAGCAGCGGCGGCCGCACCGTTCCCGTATTCGGCGCGGCGGCCAGCAGGAAGCCCATCCCCGGTGCCATCCGCCCGGTGCCGAACAGGTTGTTCAGCGTGAAGGCGCAGGTCACCGCCACCCCCTGGCGGTCATAGACCGCGAGCGTCGCCGAGGCCGGCAGGGTCGCCATCAGCGGCCCTGCGGGCGGCGCCGGCGCGGCCAGCAGCGCGCGGGGATCGCCCCCCTGTTCCCGCCAGGCGGCGGCGACGTCGAGGCCCCGGCGCTCGGCCTGCGGCAGGGTCTGGTCGTTGACCAGCGCGGCGAAGCTCGCCGCCGCGGCCAGCCCGCCATCGGCCGGTGGCGGCAGGAAGGCGATCTGGTCGCCGCCCCGCGTCGGCTGCACCAGCGGCGGTACCAGCCGCGGCAGGGCGGCGCGCAGCTCCTCGACCGTCAGCCCGCCGCCGGCCAGGCGCGAGACTTCCTCCAGCCGCCGCGCCATGGTGCCCTGGTGCAGCTCGCCCACGCCCTGCACCCGCAGATTGCCCAGGGTGGCGGCGAGGTCGGGCTGGACCAGCGTCTCGCCCGCCTGCCGCGGCGCCCCATCCGGCCGGGCGAAGGCCGCCCGCGCGCCGGGATCGGCGAAGAGCGGCCGGGCGACGGCGGCCAGGTCGGCGGCCAGCGCCCGGCTGACCTCCGTGCCGAAGCGGGCGGCCTGCTCGGCCGGGGCCATCAGCTCCTCGATCGGGCGGCCGGGACGGCGGGTGTGCACGGCGAACAGGCCGCGGGCCAGCATCGGCACGGCGGCCGGGCGGTCGCTGCCGGCGGGGACGCTGGTGCGCGCCCCGGGCAGGAAGGTCACCGCCTCGACATTGCCCCGGGCCGGGTCGAAGACAAGGCAGGCGCCGCCACCGCCCAGGCCCACCCGGGAGGGCAGGCTGACCGCCATGGTGAAGCCGGCCGCGACCGCCGCATCCACGGCCGTCCCGCCGGCCGAGAGCACCTGCCGCGCCACCAGCGCCGCCGCCGGATCATCGGCCGCGACGCCGCCGAGGAAGCCGCGCACGAAGCCCGGCGTCCCCGGCGCGGGGCCGGTGGAGCCGAAGGGGTTGATCGAGGACAGGGTCTCGCAGCCCGGCAAGGCGAGGGCGGCGGCGCCGAGCAGCAGGGCGACGCCCCGCCGCGCACGGCCGCGCGGCGCGGGCGCGGCGTCTCCTGGCACGGGCCGGGGCGCGGGGCGCCCGGACATGCGGACGGCGCTCGCCCGGCTCCTGGCGCTCTCGGTCATGCTGGAATCCCTGGCTCCCCCGATGGCGGCACGGGCGCGGGGCGCGCGCCGGGCCTCGTGATCCTGCGTGACGCGGAGGCAACGGGCCGGCGCCGCTTCCTCCCCGCTCCCGCTGTCCCAGGCGGCAGGGGTGGCTGCCGGGCGGCTCCGCATCGCGCTGGTCCAGCCCCGGCCCATAAACGCCTTCGTCACCAGCGGCAACCGGCTGCCCCCCCGCGCAGGGCCATCGGGTGAAGCCCGCGAGCGCCGCCCGATTTTTTCGCGGGGAGACCCGTCCCGGGCGGAAGGCAGGGCGGCGAAGGACGAGAACGCCCTTTTCCCTTGGACGTGTCCGTTCAAGCCCGGCCCTCCTTGGCGTGCTCCGCCTCGGGGTTCCCGCGCCCCGAGGCACGGGCCCGGCCGCCGCACGACAGGGCGCAGAAAGGGATGAGGGGTCGCCGTATGCGGCGACGGGAGAATACCTTCTCCCCGGCCTTGCCTTGCCGGCCGCAACGGAGGCGACGTCGTCCACCCGATTGCCCTGACCCCTCGCGCCGGACCGGCCGCATCGCCCCCGGCCGCATCGTGCGGCGGCCGCGGGCACCGCGCAACGCGACGATCCGTGCGGGACCATGGACGAGGCCCGGCCTTGCGCCGACCGCGCCGGCCATGCTGAACCCCGCAAGCGGGCTCGGGCGGCGGGCAGGCCGCTCCGGGGTCGGGGCGGGGCACCCGGCCATGGCGCGCGCGGCGCCGGGCGGAGGGCAGGATGCGGCAAGGGATCTGGAGGCGCTCCGCCATCGCCGGGGCGCTGCTGGCGGCGGCGGCGCTGCCCGCGCTGGCGCAGGGGCTGACCGCGGAGCAGCGCGCCGAGGTGCTGGGCCTGCTGCGCGAGGCGCTGCGCAGCGACCCGTCCCTGCTGAAGGACGCGCTGATGGCCAATCCCGCCGGGCTGCGCGACGCGCTGGAGGCGATGCAGGCCGCCGAGGCGCGGGAGCGCGACGACAAGGCGCGATCGGCGATCGCCGCGCATGCGGAGGCGCTGTTCCGCGACCCGGCGGATGCGGTGAAGGGCAACCCCTCGGGCGCGGTGACGCTGGTCGAGTTCTTCGATGCGCGCTGCGGCTACTGCAAGCAGCTGCACCCGGTGATGGAGGAGCTGATCCGTCGCCACGGCGATGTGCGGGTGGTGATGAAGGACCTGCCGGTGCTCGGGCCGAACAGCGTGCTCGCCGCGCGCGCCCTGCTGGCCGCGCAGCGCCAGGGCCGCTACGCCGCCTTCCAGGATGCGCTGCTGCGGCTGCGGGAGGACACGACCGAGCCCGTGCTGCGGCGCGAGGCGGAGCGGGCCCGGCTCGACTGGGCCCGGCTGCGGCGGGAGATGGACGACCCCGCGATCCAGCGGCGGCTCGAGGGCAATCTGCTCCTGGCGCGCGCGCTGCGGATCGAGGGCACGCCGGCGCTGGTGGTGGGGGAGACGCTGGTGCCCGGGGCGGTCGACCTGGGGGAGCTGGAGCGGCTGGTGGCGGCGGAGCGCGCGCGGCTGGCCCCGGGCGCGCGATAGTCGGGCGTATCGGCGATCGGGCGGGCCGATCCCCGGAGATCGCCCGCGCACGCCGGACCCGTCCCATGGGGGCGAGGCCGCGCCTTTCCCCCGGCTACCGGTCCCGCCAGGGCCGCTCCTGCCAGAGCGCCCGCGTCATGTCGTCGATGCGTTGCGCCATCTGCTTGTACTCCGCGCCCACCAGCGGCCGCAGCGGGTAGAAAAGCCGCTCGGCCTCGGCGATGAAGCGCGGATCGGCCATCGCGCCGCGCAGCGCATCCTCCAGCCGCGCGGCGATCGGCGGCGGCAGGCCGGGCGGGCCGAGCAGGCCGCGGGAGGCGCCGGCGACGATGTCGAAGCCGAGCTCGCGCATCGTCGGCACCTCGGGCGCCGCGGTGACCCGCGCCTCGCCGGCCAGCGCCAGCGCGCGCACCTTGCCGTCGCGCTTGAGGGCGATGGCGTCGTTGATGTTGACGGCGGCGAGGTCGAGATGCCCGCCGAGCAGCTGCGGGAACAGCACCGCATTGCCGTTGAAGGGCACATGCACCAGCGGCGGGATGCGCGCCAGGCTCTCGAAATGGATCAGGAAGAGGTGGTCGTCCGAGCCGATGCCGGTGCTGCCGCAGGTGATGGTCCCCGGCGCGGACCTGGCGCGGGCGATGATGTCGGCGACCGAGCGGAACGGGCTCTCGGCGCGGACATAGAAGGCGTTCGGATCCTCGACGACATTGGCGAGGAAGGTGAAGTCCATGGCGCGGTAGCGGGTCGGCCGCTCGATGGGCAGCGCCTGCTGCAGGGGCATGCTGGTCGAGCCCAGCGTGTAGCCATCCGGGGCGGCGTTGAAGAGCGCCTCGAGCCCGATCTGCCCGCCGGCGCCGGGGCGGTTCACGACGACGGCACGCATGCCCGGGATGCGCTCCGCGACGAAGCCCATGACCAGGCGCGTCATGCCGTCGAGCGGGCCGCCGGCGGTGACGGGGACGATGACCTCCACCGCGCGGTCGGGGTTGGGCCATGGGGCCTGGGCGCGGGCAAGGCGCGGGGCGGCCAACAGGACCGCGGCCGCGCCGAGATGGCGGCGTGTGAGCATGGACGGACCCTCCCCGGGGCGTTGTGGTTGCCCCCACGATGCCGCCTGGGCGCGCCGGGTTTCAAGCGTCGCGTGCGGCACGGGGGGCCATCGGGTGAACGACGTCGCTTCTGTCGCGGCGGGGAAGGCTAGGCCCGGGAGAAGGTATTCTCCCGTCGCCGTATACGGCACCCCCCCATCTACTTCTGCTCCCCGTCGTGCGGCGGTCACGGTCCGTGCCTCGGCGCTTCGGCCTGGAAGCGCGGGAAAGCGGAAGAGGAGCAGAAAAAGGAGGGTTGGGGTTTCGGGGAAGGGAGTTCCCTCCCTTCCCCG